>DFGZ01000200.1 GCA_002371295.1 Oribacterium sp. UBA3737
ACTCTGCCCTTCCATAGATGACCTGACAGATGTCGTACAATCTTACTATATTATGATATAAGTGTCATGGAGCACGAAAGGACGATTTATCGGCCTGAGAGTGCGGAATGTGGGAGGGCGCTGATGATCCAGTGGATCATCGCTTAGCGCCGACCGAAGTGGAACGTAGACGCGAGGGCGCATAGCGCGAAGCGGTCCGATATCGACTTTTGACACTAACATCTTATTATGTACGGAACATCGAAATACTGATATCTTGTTCACGTCCTGTTCACTTCAAATATCCTGTCTGAAATTAAATGTATCACAAATGCTCCAATGCATACAGATGTAAGATAAATCAGTATTCCCATAGGCCTTCCTGTTATAGAATCGATATCTTTGAATACCATCTGAGAACTGTTATGGTATGGCGATATATAAAACATATCGCAATCACCATATTTATGAAATATGAGATTTATAAGCTCTGCTATGATGGAAAGAACCAAAAAAAGAGGAAGGGTACTTACAAATCCGTAGACTCCTTTTAACGATAATCGCTTATATGAGATAAATGCAGATAACATCAGCATAAGCACATGCCATAAGAAGCCATGCAACGTCAATGCCGGGAAGCCAGGATGTATGAGACCGTCATGCACAATGAGCGCCATAATACCGCCAAGAAATCCGAAATCCCGCAGGAAGGTAAGTATGACCGTTCTGAATCTATCCATATTTTTGCTCCTTCCCGGAGCTCCGTACAGAAGACAAAGGTATATGGGCATAGAGCAAAGCTGAAAGGGAAAATACCAGATTTCGTATCTTCCTCCGAACTCGACCTTCCATATCATAAGCTGCTTCCATATTTCCATCAGCAGGAACACAATTCCAAATATAACAATTATCCTGTCTTTATTATCTTTAATATCTTTCTTAACTTTATCATTTTCACATATTGAAAGCATAAATAATCATGAGCTCCGCTACTATCAGATAGTTTTTCTTAGTTGATACAACTGATGGCTTTATCCATGATAGCATTAACATCAGCCCCATATATATCAAGTCCGGTTGCTTTTATAAGTTCCACATCCCCGATACCATAAAAATTCTGCGCAAGAGCTTTTACATATCCGAATCCAAACTCCTCAGGAACATAGTTTCCACCGGCAGTCATAACATAGTAAAGCTTCTCTGCCTTACAAAGCCCTTTGGGAATACCTTCCCGTGTATATTCAAATGTTATTCCGAGAACATTGATATGCTCTATGTACTGTTTCAGCATAGCCGGAAAAGATAAATCCCAGTATGGAGCCGCAATAACTATAGTATCCGCGGCACTAAACTGTCTTGCCATCGCAAATGAATAGTCATCAAATCTTTGCTCAGCGATCAGATTATCTCTGTTTTTGAGAAACGCTTCATCTGTCTTTGGAAAATTTATATCTTCCAGCTTGATCTCTTCGTAATCACCGGCAAGCTTTGACAGTACAGCCTCAGCAAGCTTTCTTGTTCTCGAATCACTACGCACACATGCATTTACAAATAGAACCATCCCGAGTCCTCCATCATTTCATCATCCAATATTCAGTTTTTCTTTCACCGCTCCTAGCAGAACCTGTGAGAAGTTTATCTCTGCATCCATCCAGTTTGATTTAGTCACCTGGGTATCAATAATGTCTTCTCAACTGTTCTAAGATTATATTCTTTATTATACTCCGAATTCTCATAAAAAGAGCCGACAGAGATTTTTAGTCTCCATCAGCTCCCGGACCGTATTATCTATATGGATTTACGCATGGTGATATCTATATACTCATGCTAATCAGATTTCCGTTAGTTCGTCAACTGTAGCCTTCTAAGCATATTCCTTTACATAATCAGGCAGCCATACAATTATCAAATATAGCTGACTGTTTCTGTCAGTTCTTTTCTGCTGCCATGATTTGCAAGAGGGCCTGCTCCTTCTGCTGCATAACCGATATCAAGAAGCATCAGGATTTCCTCATTCTCAGGAAGCCCCAGATCCTCTGCAAGCTTATCAGGATCAAAGAAATTGACCCAGCAACTGTCTACACCGGCATCAGCTGCCGCCAGTATAAGATGTGTAGCCACTATAGATGCATCCTCAACTCCTGAATCTCTCTTGTCACCGGGATATGTAAAGACGTTGTTCTTGTCAAATGCCACAACAAGGACAGTCTGTGCACCATAACGACACGGAGTCGCCTTGTCGATCTTTGCAAGGTTCTCCTCAGACTCTACAACATAAATATGCTGTTCCTGAAGATTCTTCGCAGTAGGCGCAAGTCGTCCTGCTTCAAGGATCTCATCAAGCTTTTCTCTTTCAACTTTTCTGTCACTGTACTTCTTACATGAATAACGATTCTTTACCACTTCTTTAAATTCCATAGCGACACTTCCTTTCTGAGAAAACAGATTTATTACATTATGCTATTTATTTTAATTGTTCACAACGCAAAAATAAAGTCCGGAAAGCAGGCAATCAGGCAATTCACTACTATTTATACAGTTCCGTGAGTGTCAAAAGTATTTTCCACTCACTTATGGCTAAAAACTCATCAGGCCTTAGCTTGTGGGAGCGTCAGCTTCGGCTTCCTTCGCGAGATCACTCACATCCATGAATCCGGTTGAAAAATCATACAGATGAGTTTTCTTATCCACAAAAGAAATGGCTATCTCGGCTTTCTTTTCTAACATCTCCGAAAGCTCTACATCATAGGAGCGAATCCGGTCGGTTTCATAGATACAGCCGGCAGGAAGCATTCCATCATGTATATTTTCAATCCCGACAGGGCTTCCATCGAGCCTAAGCTCAAGGTTATTCAGAGCATATTCTCTGTCTGAATTATTTACTATAAACAGTTTATATCCATAAAAATATTTATCGTCATCGAAGGACGCGTAGATATCGATGTCATTGGCAGAATATATCTTCTTTTTGTCAGAAAAATCCGGCGTGTCCTTTTTCTCCGCAGTTGTATGAAGATACACCGGTTCTTTAAGGCGGCCTGTGTATGTGTAGTCAATGGCGCTCACCTCTATATAATCGAAAATCATCTCCGAAACTTCATCCTCCGGCTCGGGATAAAGCTTCTCATAAAAGGTGACATCAGCTCTCTTCCTGAAGGAATCATAGGTATAGATGTAGCTTCGCTGATTGATGACTCCATTTATACCGCTCAGCTTCATGGCGATGGTAATGTTTTTCCCGAGGCCGTTCTCAACATGGAATCCAACCTTTGTATTTCGGCTCTCTTCATCATAGGTCTGACTTTCCGGACCGTCCTCAACATATATTCCTGTAACGGATATCTTTACACCGTCCTTATCGTAGATGACCCCGTCGCCCTCTATCTGATAATCAGCTGCCACGTAATGATGATTGTTCCCGTTAACATCTTCATTTCTCTGATAACGATGATAGTCATAAAGATAGTAACCGAAGGCTGCAAGAGCCATCATGAATAAAAGGATTCCGGAAATCACTGCCATTTCCACCTTTATCCTTCTCATGATCTGTTCAGTTTCGACTTTAGCTTTTTTCTCCCGCTTTGCGATGACTGCTGCTGTGCCTTCCTCTATGAAGGAATCCTTTACTTCATGTCTCTCTGTCCACTCCGGATTGTCATCATAGGGGCCGCCGCATTGCTGACATATCTTGTAGAGACTTGTATCGATGGCAGCACCGCAGTACCGGCAGGTGATCACAGGATCCTTGTATTTTATCTTTCTGGCCTGCTCCTCTGCAGCTCTTGTCACCTCTTCTTCGCTGAAAGCATTGGCCTTGATTTTGTTGTAGCGAAATATCTCTGCGATAAGAATGATGATGAGTATTATGAAAATCGCGATAATTATCATCTGGAAAAACCTTCCTGACCCTATACGTATTTCCGTGTTTCGGTCAGACTGTATTGTACTGTTTTAGCTTTTCTTTTGCAAATGATGAATCGTTTTTATCACATCGTGGTGTAAGTGTCAAAAAACCAGCTTACAGGGAAACCAGGCACCGTTGGCGCCTGGTTAAGTTTCACTATACCTTATCATATTGTAGCCTATGCCCATGTGGGTCTCTATCTGAGGATGCTCCGTCTCCGCATCCCCCAGCTTTTTCCTGAGTGTCGCTATGTGAACTCTGAGGGATACCTTATCAGAGCTCAGGTCTCCGCCCCAGATATGGTCAGTCATGTAGTTGTAGGTCAGTACACGGCCCACGTTTTCAGACAGAAGTTTCAGTATCTTGTATTCGGTAGGCGTCAGATGTACCACTTCATCCCTGATCCGGACCTCGGCCTTCAGAAGATCTATGCACATATCCCCGTTTGTAAAAATGGGAGATTCCTGTTCATTACGATTGAGATATGACAAGCGTCTCTGGGTTGTATGAAGTCTGGCAATCAGCTCTTCGGTGGAAAATGGCTTTGTCAGATAGTCATCTGCTCCCAGATCCAGAGCCTGAACCTTGGACGAGTCTTCACTTCTTGCGCTGATCACGATGATGGGCATGGTGGACCACTCTCTGACGCTCCGAATGATTTCATTACCATCCATATCAGGGAGTCCCAGGTCCAGAAGCATGACATCAGGGTGAAGCATGATACATTTCCCCAGCGCCTCCTCCCCGGTTGCCGCCGTCTCGTATCTGTAGCCGTTTATTTTTAATGTTGTGGATATGAGGTTTCTGATCGAGTTGTCATCCTCCACCACGAGAATCTGTATATTTTCCGTCATATAAAATCCTTCATAAATCGTATTTGGGGCTGACACCTTTCCTGATCAGCCCTTAACATCCATTCAGCCCGGGATGTACTCTAAGGGAGTCCATTTCTGTTTCCACTCAAGTCTGGATCAGTATCCATTCAGCCCGGGATATTCTCTGATCACAAATGTGAAAAACTCATGGAAACGCCGATTAAACCGGCTATTCCATCAGTGGACTATATTTCTATGATCTTCAGTCTGAAGCAGAAGCCTGCGCCGTGAGGCTCCACTCTGTATGCTGTGATGGTGCCGCCATGGGCTTCAATAATGGATTTTGAAAGGCTGAGTCCCAGACCCAGACTTCTTCCCGCATCCACAACCCGATTATGGCCGGTGTAAAATGGATCAAAAATATGAGACATAACATTAAGAGCTATCCCGGGTCCGTTATCCTCTATCCGTACGACCACATACTCTCCATCCCTTTCATCGGAGACAACTATGGTTGATCCTGTCTGTGAGTATTTGATGGCATTATTTACAATATTTACCACCACCTGCATGATGAGTCTGGTGTCCATCTCCGCCATGAGGAACTCATGATCAAAGTTCTTTATGATCCTGTGCTCACTCACGTGTCTGTCCACGTGCTTCAGAGCCTCCTCCAGCACGTCCTCCACCACCTCCTGAGTTTTCATCAGCTTCACACCCTCATTAAGTTTACTGATGGACAAAAGATTTTCAACCATATTTATCAGCCACATGGAATCATCGTAAATATCCATGTAGATCCTGTGACGTTCATCCCCTGAAAGTTCACTCTCACTGTTCATAAGGGTGTAGGCATCTCCGGATATGGAGGTAAGCGGGGTCCGGATGTCATGGGAGATAGATCTCAGAAGATTTGCCCTGAAACGCTCACTTTCCGCAAGTATCATCGCCTTTTCACGCTCTATGGCGATCCTGCGGTTTTCCATACGGATACTGCATTCTCCTATGATGGACAGAAGTATGGTCTGCTCCACCTCTGTAAATTCTCTTTCATCCATATCTATGGCTATGACACCGTAAACCGCCGCTCCCGTCATCATGGCAAGAAACTGAAAGGAGGAATCGGAAAAACGGCCGGTGAATGCCCCGGCCTTTGTCCTGTTTTTGTATACCCATTCAGCAATTTCCACGTCACTGTCTGCCATGACAGAGGACTCGGTTTTATTCTTAACATGGTGGTATACCGGTGGCTTCAGCCTGTTATCCTCGATGGAAAAGAGGACAATGTCCCTTCCTAAAAGCTGTATGAGCTGATTCACCGTGATGGAAAAGAACTCATCCTCTGTTTCCGCCTTTTCCAGAAGCTTTGTGGCATTCAGGAGAACTCTGGCCTGGTAAGCATTGTCCGTAGCATTTTTCATGCTTTCCTTGAGCTGGGCGGAAACGGTTCCTGTCAGCACAGCTGCAAAGATACTCACCACATAGGTCATCATGTAGGAGGGGTCATATACCCTCAGGGTGAACCTGGGCTCGATGAACAGGAAGTTGAAAAGCAGTATGTACATGACCGCCGCCATAACGCCGAATCTTTTCTCAGAAGTCAGTATGGAGGTTACCAGTACCGCCATGATGTACACCGTGATGATGTTGGCATTGCTGAAGCTGGAATGATAAAAAAGGAAGGATACCAGAGTAGCCGCTGACATTATGAAAAGTAGCTTCAATGTGTCGGAAACTATATATCTCTGTTTTCTGCCTTGATCCCTGATACCGGAGGGTCTCAGCTCACTCCTCTCATCCGGTATGATGTGAATGTCTATGTCGGGAAGCAGCTTCGTCAGCTTTTTGGAAACCGTCTGCCTCCTGTCCTGACCGCTCATACCTATATAAAGATCGGTGATGTCATGGGCACCGGCATACTCGGCTATGGCCATGATCACATCATCTCCGTATATCTCCTTGAAGACAGCTCCCAGGGATTCTGAAAGCTCTATGTTCTCCTTGAGAGCAGTGCTGACCGCCCCTTCCCTGGTTCTTACGTAGAGTGCAGTCAGACTGCTGCCGGTAAGAGTAGCGTTACGGGCTGCGATCCTTATGACTCTCGGATTACTTGGCGAACCGGAAATGCATACCAAAATATTTGATTTTTTCGATAAGCTGCTTTGCTTTATTGTATCCTCTTCCATGACTGTAATTGGTTTCTTCTGCTGAGTCCGGCGCTTCTGAAACCTCAGATGCCTGATCTTCTATGATACCGAACTCTTTTTCTATCTGACGGGTTATTATCCTATATAGTACAGCATTAAGGAGTATAAATCCAAAAAATAAATACCAATCATTCATATCTTCCTCCTTTGCTTAAAGCTTAAATACCTTTCTGATTCTGCTGACAGGTCCCAGAACCAAAACACTGCCGCTCTCATGCAGTACAGAGTCGGGAGCTATATCCATGTCCAGATTTTTTTCCGAACTCCCATTCCGGATTCCCAAAACATTCAACCCGAACTGATTTCTGATGTTCAGTTCACCTACTGTTTTTCCCTGCCAGTCCTTGGGGATGGTAACCTCAACTATGGCATATTCCCCGGTCACGCCTATGTAATTCATGATCTGTTCAGAGCTGAATCTGAGAGCCGTCCAGTCCGCCATCTCTCTTTCAGGGAAAACCACATGGTCAGCACCGTTTCGTAAAAGGAATTTCTCCTCCTTCTCTCCGGAAGCCCTGGCCACCACATATCTCGCTCCCAGATCCTTGAGAAGTGATGTTATCTCAAGAGACGCAAGGAAATCATCTCCGATGGCAACTATACAAAGGTCAAAATTGCCTACACCTATACTGCTCAGAAAATTCTGACTGGTACAGTCGCCTATGAGTGCTCTGGTGGCAAAGGGTATAACCGCTGACACCTTTTCCTCATTCCGATCTACCGCCATAACCTGCATTCCCAGCTCCTTAAGCTTTTTTGTGGTGAAATAACCGAATCTTCCCAAACCTATGATCAAAACGTTTTTCATTTCCTGTCTTCTCCTGTCTTCTCCTGTCAGATTTATATTATGATGTGAGTGTTCCTGCATCAGCCTATCATGATGCTCTCCTTTGGATACTGCACCGCCGGCTTTACCTTATAGAAATCCGGTGCTGCATAGAATATGGTCAGGGCACCTACTCTTCCGAAATACATAAAGCCCATTAGTATGAGCTTGGATAATGTACCCAGTGTGGGTGTAATACCTCGCGTAAGTCCTACGGTACCGAGAGCCGACGCACACTCAAAGGCTGTATCCAGAAGCGGCAGTCCCTCCACACCGCTTATCACCAGGGCTCCGAAAAACAGGAGAACCACATACAGCATCATAAGTGTGATTGCGTGAAATATGGCTGATATCTCCAGTGTTCTGTCTGAGGTTGTGATATTGTCATTTCCTCTCAGGGAATGAAACATGGTTACCACCAGAACCGCAAAGGTAGTTGTCTTCATGCCTCCGGCTGTGGATCCGGGAGATCCGCCTATCAGCATGAGGCATATCATGAGGATCATGCTGCCCTCACTCATGGCTGTCAGATCTGCAGTGTTGAATCCGGCTGTTCTGGTGGTCACAGACTGAAATAATGACTTAAGTATCCTGATGTGCCAGGCATCTCCGCTGAAATCAACGAAGAAGAAATACACAGCCGGAAGCACTATGAGTATCAGCGAGGTGATCAGAACCATCTTTGTCTGGAGCCGGAAGTGTCGGAAATCTCCCTTCTTCTCCAGTATGTCCGACTGTATACCGAAGCCTATACCTCCGACGATAATCAGCAGCATGATGACGAGATTTATAAGTGGCACCCCTGCAAACCCGGTAAGAGACTGATATGGGGTGCTATAGGTTCCGGAGAGGTCAAATCCGGCATTACAAAAAGCGGATACCGCATAGAAAACTGAATTTCCCACGCTTTTCCCGAAGCTGAATCTCCCGAACATCACAGGAAACAGCAGTACCGCTCCCACAAGCTCTGTGATAAGTGTTGCCTTAAGCATGAAGAGTGTGAATCTGACTATCCCTCCCAGCTGTGAAGCGCCTATGGCGTCCTGCATGGTGAGCCTTTGGAAAAGATTTATCTTCCTGCCTGCCAGAAGCTGAAACCATATGCTGACGGTTATGACCCCGAGTCCTCCTATCTGTATGAGGATGAGGATCACAGCCTTTCCAAAAAGCGTCCAGTGTGTTGCCGTATCATGCACCACAAGTCCCGTCACGCATACAGCGGAAACAGCTGTAAAAAGCGCGTCAAGAAAAGAAGTATCACTGCCGTATGAGGCAAAGGGAAGTGACAGCAGCACACCACCTAAAAATATAACCAGCATGAAACTCATCAGTATCAGCTGAAAGCTGGAAACATTGAACCTGAAAAATTTTCCGGAAATCATACCTTGCTCCAATCATAATGAAGTAATTTACTTCTGTGATCTCAGTATGACAGAAATCCTGTTAAAACAGGGTGAAGATATAAAACAGAGTTGTAAAGATTGTGTTAAGATGAGAACATAATAATACGATATAAGTATCATGATATCACATAAGGAGGTTTTATCATGCTTTCAGTAGGAACTAAAGCTCCGGAGTTTGAACTGCCGGATCAGGACGGTGTCGTACATTCGTTAAAGGATTACAGCGGCAAAAAGGTTATACTTTATTTTTATCCCAAGGATAATACTTCCGGTTGTACAAAACAGGCCTGCGGTTTTTCAGACCGCTACCCCCAGTTCACTGAGAAGGGTGCTGTTGTACTTGGTATAAGCAAAGATACTGTCGCATCCCACAAGCGTTTTGCCGAGAAATACGGACTTGTCTTCACACTTCTTGCAGATCCGGAAAGGCAGGTCATTGAAGCCTATGATGTATGGAAAGAAAAGAAGAACTATGGCAAAGTATCCATGGGTGTTGTACGCACAACATATCTCATTGATGAGGATGGTATCATCATAAGGGCAAACGATAAAGTGAAGGCTGCCGATGATGCAGAAAAGATGCTGGGAGAGCTCTCATGAGGATCATCCTTTCACCGGCTGAAAAATGATTGTGAATCCTGAGCACATTTATTATTTCAAAAATAGCTTATAAGTGAATCTTAGGCTTGAAAATTATTTCTTGACAATCACGTATCCATTCTGTATACTTCATGATGTTCGCAAGAGAACAGCGCAAAATGTGTGCGCGAGTAGTAGAGTGGTACTACGTCGCCTTGCCAAGGCGAAGATCGCGGGTTCGATCCCCGTCTCGCGCTTCTCAACTCCCAGAGGAAAATCCTCTGGGAGTTTTTCGTATCTCTTCGATACAAAAAAACAGACTCTCCTATTAAATCAAGGAGAACCTGTTTTACAGATTAATATATTTGGTTTTTCCGGTTTACGCCCAGTCATCCTTTGCCAGCATATCCATCTTCATCTCATAGTAAGCCGGTGTCATATCGATGTAATGGAAGTGAGGATTTTCGAATCTCTGCTCCTCTTCCCATATTTCATTGGCGAGCTGTTCCTTTACATATACTGCGATATCCTTTGCAGACTTTTCCGGTTCAGTTCTCTTTCCGTTACTGATGACCTGCTTCTGCATCTTTTTTGCGGTACAGTTCTCAAAAGAACGAACCTTCCATGGCTTTCTCGGATCCACAAATCTGAAAGATTCTGAAAGATCCACCTCTTCCCCCTTCATCGCAAGAAGATCTGCTATGGCACGTCCTTCACTGTTATATATACGGTATACCTCTTTTAATCCGGGATTAGTGATCTTTTCAACAGTCTCTGATACCTTGATCCTGGGCTGCATCTCTCCGTTTTCTTCAACAGCGCAAAGCTTATACACAGCTCCGAATACGGGTTCGGAACGTGAAGTTATAAGCCTCTCACCTACGCCGAAAGCATTGACCTGACCACCCTGGGCAAGGATAGAATTGATGGTGTTCTCATCAAGGCAGTTTGAGATAATGATCTTGGCATCAGGGAACCCCGCCTCATCCAGCATCTTTCTGGTTTCCTTCGTGAGGTACGCAAGGTCTCCGCTATCGATACGGATACCAAAACTCTTTGACTGAATGCCGTTTTCCCTCATCTCCCTGAAAACCTTTATGGCATTCGGGATACCGGAATCAATAACATCATAAGTATCAACAAGAAGGATACAGTTATCCGGATAGATCTTCGCAAACTTACGGAATGCAGTAAGCTCGTCACCGTAGTACATCACCCAGCTGTGTGCCATGGTTCCACCAACAGGAATATCAAATAACTGACCTGCGAGTACCGTTGCAGTGCTGTTAACGCCTCCGATAAGAGCGGCTCTTGCACCGTAAACGGCAGCATCGTTGTTGTGGGCACGACGTGCACCGAAATCCGAAACAGCTCTGCCCTGAGCGGCACGTACAACGCGGCGGGCCTTTGTGGCTATAAGGCTCTGATGGTTTATCTGTGTGAGGAGCTCTGTCTCAACAAGCTGGGCCTCGACGATATTTGCAACAACCGTTACTATAGGCTCATCCGGATAGATAACGCTGCCCTCCGGGAATGCATACACATCTCCTGTAAAACGGAAATCCGACAGATATTTCAGGAACTTTTCGTCAAACAGATTGAGACTTCTGAGATAGTCAACATCCTCAGGCTCAAAATGCATATCCTCAAGATACTGGATCACCTGCTCAAGTCCGGCAAAAACAGAAAAACCTCCCTGATCAGGATTTCTTCTGAAGAAAACATCAAATGCCACCTTAGTATCGGTGTTCTCCCCAAGGAAATAGCCATTGGCCATAGTAAGTTCGTAAAGATCCATCATCATGGAAATATTTCTTTTGTCATTAATCCCCTTCATTTCTCCACCTGTCCGGATAAAAAACATCCTATTTGTTAATATAATGTGAGTGTCATAAGTAATTGCCACTCACGACAGCCCCACCGCACACATTCGTGTGCAATTGTACCATTCTCTGCCGATGCCGGATGAATCCGACACCGGACTCAGGATTCTTTTACATCCTGAGCATAAGTTCTCTGTAAACCACCTCGCCATCAGCGATATAGACTCTGTGAACACGCTTACTGACAGCGCACACCAGCTCGTATGGGATGGTGCCTGCCATCTCAGCCATCTTTTCAATAGGATTGTGCTCACCGAAGATCTCCACTTCACTTCCGATGACTACGTCCGGCTTATCAGTAAGATCAATCATGCACATATCCATGCAGATACGTCCCCGAACCGGTGCCGGACCGTTCTTCGTAAGAACACTGTATCTGTTTGACAGAGATCTCAGGAATCCGTCCGCATATCCGTAAGGCACCACGCCGATACGGGTCTTCTTTTCTGTAGTGTATAGTCCGCCGTAGCTGATCTTTGTACCCTCAGGATATATCTTAATGGTGCTGACTGTGGTCTTCATGGTCATGATAGGCTTAAGTCCGAGACGCTTTGCAAAATCGCCGTAACCGTAAAGCAAAAGTCCCGGTCGGACCATATCAAGGTAGGTCTCAGGATAGTCCACCGTAGCGCCTGTATTGGCACAATGTCTGAGCCTGAACTTCTTACCGAGCTTTTCCTCAACGGCACTCACCACATCCGTGAAGAGCTTGAACTGATGCTTTGTGTACTCCATGCACTCATCACCCTCTTCGTCGGATACGGCAAAGTGAGTGAATATACCCTCTGCATCAAGTCCCGGAAGCTTGCAGGCATCACAGATACCGTCAACGCCATGCTCGAAATAATCCCCCTCACAGATATACCCAAGTCTCGACATACCTGAATCCACCTTGATATGTACCTTCAGTGTTCCGCCATACTTAACTGCCTCTTCGCTGTACTCGATGGCCTTGGCCTCACAGGTAACCGCCTGAGTTATATTGAAGCAGATAAGTCTGTCCACCTGCTCTCTCGGTGTGTGTCCAAGGATAAGTATGGGCATGGTGATGCCGTTAAACCTCAGTTCCATGGCCTCATCTATACTGCTGACTGCAAGATAATCCGCTCCCAGCTCCTGAAGATGCCGTGATACCTGAACGGCACCGTGCCCGTAGGCATCAGCCTTAACCACCCCAAGGAACTTGACATCCTTTCCGATGTATTCTCTTATTTTTTTATAGTTATAGGACAGATTATCGAGATTGATCTCTGCCCATGTTCTTCTCAATGTTGACTTCATTACCTATAGAAACTCCTCGTATTCATATTGTAATGCTGAGTGATGGAATCACCCATAATGAGTTTTATTGTAGCACTTATGAAGTAAAAATGTTCATTAAAATATTTTTAACAGAACAAACACGCATGTCCCCCCACGGTTTATCTTAAAGGAAAATAAAAGGGCAGATCAGCTGAATCGCTGACCCGCCCACACATGAAAACATCTATGCTATTACCGGCCTGTTATTCTTTCAACCCAAACACCGTTTTCATCTACCATGAATCCATCCGGTGTCTTTACGCCTCTTAGCATATCCCCCTGTTCTTTTTCAAAGAAGTACCACTTACCGTCTATAGACTTCCATCCGGTTGCCATACGTCCCATCCAGCCATCTGAATCAGGTATGAGATAGTAAGCCTTATCGTTCCAGGTAATCCATCCGGTAGACATGCCTCCTTCTGCACCAAAGAAATACCAGCTTCTGACTCCGTTGTACTCAAGGTTCAACCACTCATTCCTTGCCACAGTTCCATCAGACTTAATGTACACCCAGCGCCCATTTATCAATGTCCATGTACCTCCGATATCGCTAAGCTCCGAAGTATTGGATTCAGGCTTTTCTGTCATCTGTCTTACAGCACCAAGAACCATGCTATCCGAATTCGCTATGCCCGATCCGGAACCGCCGGCTCCGCTGGTGGTTTTACTGCTGCTTACACTGTCGTTTCCGCTGTCATCGCTGTCATCACTGCTGTCGTTGCTGCTGTTTCTGTTTCCGCTTCCGCTATTGTTTCCGCCGTCACCACTGCTGTCCTTGCTGCTGTTTTCACTGCTGTTTATGTTTCCGCTGTCATCATCGTTATCATCATAGTTGTCATTGTGGACTGCCTGCTTCTTCGGAATAGTCTCAGTCTTTATATGACTTGAATCACGAAGACAGGTATAAGTCCTTATCCCTGTGCTTGTGAAGGTAGGCTCCTTAGTCACTACTCCCTTATCCCACTTATGTCCAAGGGGACTTAATATAACTGATTTTCTGTCAGTTATCTCTACACTTCCGACTGCATCCTCAAACCACTTGTCACAGCTATCATCATCGCATCTGTAGTAAGCTATGTTTCCTTCTGTCTCACATCCTGGCTCCGTCCTTTCAACAAGAACCAGCTCATGCCTATGCTTCTCTGTCTTTTTCCACTGTGCGTACAGCTTTAAATCTCCACTTGGGCTTATCTCATCACAGTCCTTATATCCGTCACCGGAACCATCATTTTTGGTGTTCCATCCGCTGAAGCTGTGATCCTCATTTGTGAATGTATGGGCACGGAGTTTTACAGAAGTGCCCTCAGTAACTTTCTGATCCTCCATGGATCCCTTTCCACCATTTGGATCATAGCTGATGGTCCATGTGTCAGGCTGCTTTTCCGTAGGAATAACAGTTACTGTAAGAGTATAATTTTCATAATTCAGGGCATTCTCCACCGAAACAGTAAAGGTCTTTGTGTCATCGAAGGACCACTCTTCTTCTGTCCAACTCTTAACCGCTGTAAGCATAAGACCATCTTCTGTGCTTACAGTAAAGAACTCATCGTTTTCATTTGTGACATCTCCATATACTGCACCATCCGGAAGTTTATAACTAACCCCGGCAGTCTTTCCCTCCTTTGCTTCCAGATAAACCGATGTCTTCAACAGATCACCCGGGATGGTTCCCTGCGGTTTTATGTTCGCAGTAGTTTCTGTCTGCTGCCCTGATTCCGAAAGCACATAGTTTTCGGAGTCATCTCCACCAAGAGTCAGATCACTGATGGTGACAGGCTTGTCTTTTCCGACGTTTTCATCATCAAACTTACCTTTTGCAGTGACCAGAAGCTTATCCCCTTCACAGATACCATCAAAACTCACTTCATTGTATGTCAGTTCTGCATCAGTATCGCCATCATAGTTCTTATCCTTAGCTTTGATTCCGCTTACCGTAATCTCCTTTTTGGTGATTTCAGCATACACATCCTCAGGCTGTAAAAGCGTATAGTTCTCTGCAGATTTCCCCGAAAGAACATATCCGCTGAAAGTAACCTTTTTATTTTTCCCGGCCTTTACATCCTCGAAGCTTGCCTTGCCTCCGGTGATGCTCAGATCATCACTTTCAAGCTTTCCATCAAGGACAGCTGTACCGGTGATCACCGCATCTGTATTTCTGTTATACTCCTTGTCAGATACGGACAGTCCCGTGATTCTGATCTGCTTCTTTTTTGCTGTGAGTTCAAGCTCAGCCTCACCTCCTGTTGCATCTGATACATAGGATACCGTGATGGTGACAGGCTCTTCACTTGCCTTCAGTACAGTAATGCTTGCTTTATCCTGATCAGCCTCATCCGCTGTGACCTTCACTGCAGTTTCATCACTGCACTTCCATGTCCATTTACCGTTTGTTCCGTTTTTTTCTGCCTTTGCAGTAAGAGTGAATACATCTCCGTAAGTCTTCTCAAGCTTTGTTCCTTCGCCAATGCTTACACCGGCATCAGGCAGGTTATCAAACTCTCCCTTAACCTCAACATCCTGTGCAGGCATCACGAAGCTGAAAATGCCGTTGCTTTCTGTGACTTCCGGTTCAAGCTTTTTCCCTTCCTTATCGTAGCAGCTTACAGCTTTAAGCAGTCTTCCCGAAAAAGCTGCTGCCTTGACAGAAACTGTGGTTCCTTCTTTACAGTAGTATCCGGCATCATCGCCGCTCTCTATGTAGAAGCTTCCTTTTGGATTTTCCCCATTATCAACATCGGAAACATCAAGGTTCTCCCCGGGAATGACACGATATATTCTTGAATAAATGTTTACTTTTACCTTATTTTCTGCTCCTACTCCCGGAAGACCGGTTTCGTTTCCATCATAGAAAAAGCAGTTATCAACAGTTGCGCGGTCATTTATTCCTGCTATAGCTCCCGCTTTTTTCTCTTTACCATTAGTTACCTTTGCGTTTATAACCAGACAGTTTTCCACACTGCCCAAAAAAATATCTCCAGCCACACTTCCCGCATATTCTCCATTTCCACGTGAAGAACATATTAAACTCGGGTTGAGAAGTCTCACATTTTGGATAGCTTTACCACTAAACTGTCCAAAAAGACCTATAGGATAACTGGGATTATCATTAGCGACAACCAGACCACTGATAGTATGATTTCCGCCATCATAAGTACCCTTAAAATGCTTGGCTCCGGTTCCCCCGTACCCTATCGGTGTAAAGTTCTCGCCTTCAAGATCGATATCCTGTGTCTGTAGAAAGGTTTTTCCGCTTCCGTTAAGATTTGTGTCTCCATAGGTTTCCTGAGAATTGATATAAGCAGAAAGCCCGCGCAGATCATCTGCAGTCTCAATGAGATAATTACCCTTCTGATCCTTTTTGAAAAAGTGACCCCCGAGTGTTTCTCCCTGTTCATCGACTTCATAATTAAGGGTGACAGAGCCTCCGTAATTACCGATTCCCTGCACAGTAAGTGAATACACGCCTTCTTTTGCTTCAGTTTCATCCTCCGTCCAGGTGAGAGTATAGTCTGTTCCCTCAGTTAAAGACTCACCACAGAATTTCACCTCCGGTTTATGCTTATTACGAACGGGAGCCTCACTTAACGGATAGGTATTTTCCAAGCCATTGACAGTACATACCCCATAATAGGTCTTATGATTAGAAGTATCACTATCCGGAGTATCTGATAGGATAGCATACACGCCCTCGGCAGGAATCGTTTCATAAACCCTGATGCCCTGTTCCGTACCAAAGGCAGTAACATAGTAAGCTCGGTCAAATTCATTGTTGCCATTACGATTGAATGTGCAGCTGTTATTCTCACCTGCATCAAGTTTTGAAGGAGCAAACATACAGTTGGTATAGCTGATATTTCCTATGTTCCATCCTACAAATCCGCCGTTACTGTGTGCACTTCCCGAAAATTCACCCTTGAAATCACAATTTGTAAAAGTGAGCTTGCCGCTGTCATTAACCGCTACAAAACCACCGTGTGTACCATCTCCACTGATGGATCCGTTTATGGAAACTGTACTGTGACAGTTAGTGATATTTGTATCTCCGCTGGTATGTGCAGCGATACTTGCACCGTATTTTGCTGAGGTATCTACGCTTCCGCTCACTGTCAGATCCCTGATAGTGGCACCATCGAGATAAAGAAACGGAGCGCAGTTGTCTGTAGATGCACTAAGCTCTATATTCAGTGTATTGCCGCTGCCGAGAAAGGTTCCCTTGAACTTGTTGTCAGCGGTTCCCACACTCTCAGTGATGTTTATTTCGGTATCAAGTTTAACATACTGATTCTTATAGTCAGTTCCTGTGTTCACATGAGAAGCAAAAATTTTCCAGGCAGCATCACTGTCGATGATATAGGGTTCATTTTGGGTCCCTTTTCCTCTCAGTTCGCTGATAACTTCAAAGGACTGACTGATGCTTCCGATATAGTCTCCTTTTCCGGTAACGGTCACAGTATAGCTTCCCAAAGATGTTATGGCTGTTACTTTATCTCCATTCGGACCTATTACCGTTACTGTATAGTCCGTGCCCTCTGTCAAAGCTTCGTCATCAAAAGTCACACCGCATACAGGCAGTGCCATGGATGCGCCTTTCATCTCATAGGCAGCCTTTAAATCTGTTGCAGCTGATCCTGGATAGTAGCAGGTATCCAGATCAAAAAACTGTATCTTTTTATATAATTTATCTGCCGCTACTTCTTCATACCCGTAGACATATGCTCCCTGCTTTGGCTTCTCGTCTCCCCAATACCTCGTATAAGCTCGGGTCAGATTCGCCCATGTGTAAGCAAAAGTATCGAACCTTATACCGGAACCCCTCTTAACATCAGCAGGCGCAAAAAGACAGTCAGTGATGTTTATGGTACCGCCGGAAACATTATCACCTACAAAGCCTCCACCGGCCACAGAACTGACTGTCGAAGATTTCAGCGTGCCATGGAAGGCACAGTTCTCTATCGTCGTACTGCCGGAATCCACTCTTCCCACAAGACCGCCTATACGATCTTTTCCTATTATGTTTGAACCGACTTCACAGTTTTGAATGGTAACCTGACCTGAGGCGCAGCCTATGATGCCTCCGGAATGTGTCTTTCCGACTTTGATTTCTCCGATGACCTTAAGATTTTTTATGGTTGCCCCGTCCACATACTTGAAAGGGGCAGCATATTGAGCTCCGTCCTGATAAAAATTAATCTCCACCGTATGATGGTTACCGTCAAAGGTTCCTTTAAATGGTTGATCCTTATCACGACCAATTAAACGAATATCATAGTCATATACAGGCGAAGTAACTTTGATATCCTTCATGAGCTTGTAGTGCTTATCACAGTATGGCTCATAAGTACCGGAGTTATGTGTTGCCAGATGTAATGCTAAAAACTCCCAATCATCAAAGCTGTAAATCAGGTATGGATCATTCTCTGTTCCGCTTCCCTGAAGCTTTTCGACAGCAGCCCGGGATATCATGACATTCCCCGGAACCGGCACTGTGCCAAGTATCATGGCCAGTATCAAAATGATCGTAATTATTCCTTTCAGTGATACCCTGATTTCTTTATTCTGCATGATTTTCCCCCACTCTGCTCATCTATACTAGAATAATGTTGAGCATCAAAAAGCCTCTTTCTGAATTACAGTTTCTATAACTGTCCAAAAAATAAAAGCATTTCAGCGCCTTATATGATAGTACCACTATCACCAATATTTTTTCAATTAAGACTTGTAATAATAATTGAGATTTTAATTTTTTATTGAACTAAGGACAGGATTACAGTCAGAGAAAAAGCTCAAGGGGCAGGTCAACGATTTGGTTGACCTGCCCCTTGAGCTGAAAATAATAGTTCTATGTATTTCCTTCCTATCAATTCGAAAATACCAAAAACTCATACGGACATAATTTTATATTCTTTTCACTCAGTATTCTATCAGTCTTTTTCTGTTCCGATGCATCTCCTTCATCGGCTGTATAGTTCCGTAAAATGATTTTACATCCCCTGATGTCTTCGGTCTGTATGCCGGAAAGCGGCATGTTAACCTCTTCTCCTGACAAGTTTCCGTATATAATCATTTTCCGGTTTCCGAAAGTCCTCTTGTAGCATATTACCTGCTCAGGCACATCAGTATCAAAGCTGATATCTCCATCAGCGATAATCGGCATTTCCTTTCGAAGAGCTATGAGCTTCTTATAGAAGTTAAGTATGGAATCCTCATCCTGAAGTTCGGCCTTCACTGTCATTTCCTGACGGTTTTCCGGCGCCTTGATCCATGGCGTTCCATCTGTGAAACCATAATTCAGAGCCTTGTCCCATTGCATGGGAGTGCGACCGTTGTCTCTGGATCTTTCATCTATGACATACAGAGCTTCGGAATCAGATAAACCTCTGGATTTCAGAATCTCAAAGTAGTTCAGGCTTTCCACATCCCGGTAGTCCGAGATACTTCCGTAGTGAGCATTGAGCATCCCTATCTCCTCTCCCTGATAAACATAGGGAGTACCCCTCATGAGATGTATTATTCCGGCAAAAAGCTTTCCGGATTGTTTCCAATATTTATCTTCATCCCCGAAACGGGAGATGGTCCTGGGCTGATCGTGGTTCGTCCAGAATACCGCATTCCATCCGCCTGCTGCAGACATCCCCTCCTGCCAGGTCTTAAGGAGCTGCTTCAGCTCCATCAAGTCCGCAGGCTTCAGAGCCCACTTATCTCCGTTTTTGTAGTCAACCTTCAGGTGATGGAAGCTGAACACCATGGAGAGCTCCTTTTCACCCGGGTTCGAATACCTGATACAGTTTTCAAGAGTCGTGGATGACATCTCTCCTACAGTGATCATATCTTCAATCCCGGTGTCACGAACCAGCTCCTTGAGATACTCATGGATTCTGGGCCCATCGGTGTAGAATCTTCTGCCATCTCCCTCTGTATCATCCTGCAAAATCTCAGGTTTGGATACGAGATTGATGACATCGAAACGGAATCCATTCACACCCTTACGTTTCCAGAACCTGACGATGTCCTTCAGTTCCTCCCGGACCTTGACATTATCCCAGTTAAGATCAGCCTGAGTCACATCAAAAAGGTGCAGATACCATTTTCCGAGGCTTTCCACATATTCCCAGGCACTTCCTCCGAATTTGGACTGCCAGTTAGTGGGCGGAGCATCAGGTGTTCCATCAACAAATTTGTAGTAATCCTGATAGTACCTGTCACCCGTCAATGCCTTCTGAAACCACGTATGTTCAGTAGATGTATGATTGAACACCATATCCAGCATGATGCCGATTCCCCTGTCATGTGCCTGTCTTGAAAGCTCTTCAAAGTCCGACATGGTTCCGAATCGCTCATCAACCTTCCTGTAATCCGCGATATCATAGCCATTATCACGTTGTGGCGAAACAAAAAACGGAGTTATCCATATATAGTCTGTTCCCAGATCCTTAAGGTAATCCAGACGGGCAGTGATACCTCTCAGATCCCCTATTCCGTCTCCATCCGTATCATAAAAGGATCTAGGATATATCTGATAAACTACCTTGTCCCCGAAAGATGACATTTAATTCCCTCCAACTACAACTGCCATGACCGTATCCTTCTTTACTGCAGCAGCCTCTGATGAAACAGTCTCTGATTCCAATGTCTCTGCTGACGCTGCACCATCTTCACCGTAAAGCTCCGAAGCCGTAAGTTTTTCTTTCCTACCACTACAGTGAGACAGAAAGGAACAGCTATGGCAACCAGCATAGCCAGTGCGAAAATTCCCATATATCTGGTCTGTATGGAAAGGATTCCCGGGATACCGCCTACACCTATCGAATTAGCCATTACTCCGCTTCCTACAGAGATCACTGCCGCTATGCAGGAACCTGCCATGGCACTGAAGAAGGGGAAGCCGTACTTAAGGTTTACACCGAACATGGCCGGCTCTGTTACTCCAAGATAGCAGGAGATACAAGCAGGTATGGATACTTCCTGGGTCTTTGCATTTTTCTTCTGAAGGTAGATCATTCCGAGAACCGCTGAGCCCTGAGCGATGTTTGAAAGGGCGATCATTGGCCAGAGAATGGTACCTCCGAAGTCAGCCACAAGCTGAGTGTCGATAGCATTGGTCATATGATGAAGTCCGGTGATAACAAGCGGCGCATAGAGGAAACCGAAGACACCCCTTATACCTATTTCCGGCTGCAAAGCTCCGTATCAAGCCACGTGGTTTCGTCGTCTATATCAGCACTGAAGATTCTTGACCTGTCCTCCGGATACTTGTTCTGATGGAACTTGAAAAGCATTTTACCTTCCTCAGATTCCCCCAGTATCTCTATCTTTCCAAGAGGGTGGCTCATGGCATATCTCACACTTTTTCCTATACCGTTCTGCAGAGCCTTTGCCTCATCAACTATCCTTACTCCCTGTCGCAGCGGAACCTGAAAATGTCCCTTTACGCCGGTAACCGGACGACACTGGAAGATATAATAGGGCACTACTTCCATTCTGGTGAGTCCCCTGAGAAGTTCACCAAGAACCTCAGGATCATCATTGACCCCGCGAAGAAGAACCGTCTGATTTCTTACCTGTATGCCCCGGCACTGCAGAGCCTTAACAGCTCGGATGGATTCTTCAGTGATTTCCCGTGGATGGTTAAACTGAGTAACAACATATAAAGGCTTAACCCCCGCATACTCAGACAAAAGTGAAAGAAGCTCTTCATCCTCATATATCCTCTTTGGAAAAGTCACAGGTACTCTGGAGCCGAATCTGATAAAATCAAGATTTTTATTTGCCGAAAACTCTTTCAGGTATCGGGCAATGATCGCATTGGGATTCATCAGTGCATCTCCGCCGGTAATGAGTACATTTGTGATTTCCGGATGAGCATGTACATATTCCGCCGCTTCATCCACCTTCTTGTTAAGTTCAGCATCCGATAGTCCCACAAGACGCTTCCGAAAACAATGCCTACAATACATGGCACAGACATTGGTGGACAGGATCAATGCCGTCTGCCTGTACTTATGCTGCACTCCCTCCCACTTTGTGTTTTCACTTTCACCGCTGGTGTCGAAGCTTCCCTCCTGCAAAAGTTCTTCTTCTGACGGAATACACATCTTAGCAATGGGATCTTCAGGATCCTTTAAGTCGATGAGTGAAAAATAGTAGGGTGTGATCATCATAGGAAAACGTGAAATGATACTCCAGTATTTGTCACGATCTTCATCAGGAAGCTTAAGCGCATCACACAGTTGGTCAGCTGTCGTAATACAGTTTTTCAATTCTTTCTGCCATTCCATCTCATACCCCTTCACTTTATTAAATTTTCAGTCTTTGTCACGAACCATAAGCTTTATGTAAACTATTAAAGTTACGTCAAAAAGCTTAATATTATATATAAATAATATCCGATTTAAGGGTATATGGTCAATGGAACGCGTTATGTATGACAGATAAAACAGAGACTATAAATGAATCCTTAAAACAGAAAAAGACTTTTCTCCGGCTATGAGCCAAAGAAAAGTCTCAACCACTACTATTTTTTTACCCAAGAATCCATCTCACAAGCCTGAGATGATGAATGATCACTATACCAACATCCATAAAAATATGCGCTATCAGAGTCGATACAAGCACACCGTTTGACTTCCAGAGAAATCCGCTGTTGAACCCGTACCAGATGGTGAAGCCGGAATATGCAATCATCAAAAACAATATGGGCAGGTTTTTCCAGATACTGCCGATATCTCCTCTGAAATTCTCCCATGTTACATCAAAATAAAACAGTCTTCCGATAACCATCATTACAAAATATATGATGATGCTTCCGTAATTCGGACTTTGGTAGATAAAGCAAATATATACAAGTATCAGAATTACATATATAGAACTCAGAAGCCTTATGCCGGCGCGCTGCTTCGCATCTATATATCTGAGCCTCACAAGCAGCCGGTCAAAAATCCGGTTCATGATCATGGAAACCACAAGAAATGCCACCAGAATCCAGTCCTTGTAGGTATCCCATATAATATGTACTTCCCTTAGATTGATGCGGTCATTGATGATGTAGTACAGACTTAGCAACAGCAGCATGGCAGTGCTTGCAAAGGCCATCTCATAGAAAGACTCTATAAACGCAAAGGGCCTTATGTCAATTTGCCGATGCAATAAAGACCGGCTGCCTCTTGACCTGCTTCTGAAGTGTCGTAACCGCCTTCTGTCCATGTCAGGTGCCTCTTCTTCAGAATAAACCTCATTCACATATACTCTGTCCGGATCATAAGTATCCATATCAGATTCATCAATATACTCGCCCTCAGAGCTCGTCCTGTCCAGCTCTTTTCTGATCCTTGCAATGATGAGGATTATTCCCATAACAACCAGCAGTGCCGCAAAGCATACCAGAAAGTATGGAACAGCTTTCTCCATATCAAAATAATGTTCTGCGTATTCCTGAAATTCCATATAACTCTCTTTTCAAAATAAACTTCTGATGTAAGTGTCAGAATTCGTTTTAATGTCTTCATGACACTTATATCATTATATTGAAATAATATCCGATTTAAGGGGATATGGTCAATGAAATTGGGCTTACAAAAAATGAGTCATATCCATAAAAGAATCTAACTCAAAGTATCTTAACTAAATGGCATTGGATGTGAACATTTACTTAATAGCCAGCGGTATTTTGCATTTTGTGCCTGCCGTTGAAAAAAAGCTGAATTTAAATTATCATTTACCAACAAAGAGGCTCACTGTATACGGTCAGCCGTTGATTAGTTGTATTAAGATAACCGCTCAGCCTTAGCGGCGGTTTTTTATAGGGGGCAAGAAGACTAATGCGGATTAAACCAGCTGCAATATCATGCATCAGGGACTTTCATAAGAAAATGAAGAAGCACTGGGGTAATATCCTTATGGCTTTACCCGCCTTTATGATTTTACTTTTGTTTGATTATATCCCCATGGGTGGACTGGTACTGGCATTTAAGGATTTTGATTATGGACAAGGTATCTGGCATAGTGCATGGAACGGATTTGAAAATTTCAAATTCCTGATTGCCTCAAAATCAACCTTTTTTACCATTACCAGAAATACTATTCTTTACTACATAGTCTTTACTATAGTGGGAATGACTCTGCAAATTGCACTGGCCATCGCTCTGGATCAGCTGGTATTTAAACGAATGGCCAAAATGATACTGAGTATTATGATCGTTCCTGTATTTATCTCGTTTACAGCTATTCAGTTTATTGTGTACGCGTTTTTAAGTCCCGATACAGGCATGATCAATCATATTTTTCATCTTTCCACCAAATGGTATCTGGAGCCGGGCTACTGGCCATTCATACTGACGATTGTAAAGATATGGAACGATACCGGATATGGAGCAGTATTGTATACAGCAGTGATGGCAGGAATAGACCCAAAGCTCTATGAATCCGCAAGTATAGACGGTGCAGACATATGGCAGCAAATAAGGTACATTACTATCCCTTTACTTATGCCTGCTATGACACTGATGCTGCTCCTTTCGGTAGGCGGAATCATGCATTCAAATACAGGACTTTTTTATCAGGTCACAAGAAACAGCGGAATCCTATACGATACCACACAAGTACTTGATTCTTACATACTTGATTCCATTTTCCATAATTCCAATTTCGGATTTACTGCGGCAGCCACCTTATTTCAGTCGTGTGTGGGAACAGTACTCATACTTGCTGCCAACTTTATCGTTCGTAAAATCAGTCCGGATTATGCTCTTTTTTAAAGGTTGAAAATATGTTCAATAAATCATTCAATGCGAAATATGCCACACCAAATAAAAAAATCACTTCAGGCCAGATTGCATTGCTGTTTTTTCTCCTTATGCTGACGATTCTTGTTTCCATACCCATACTTCTTGTTTTTGTGTCATCTGTGACAAATGAAGCAGCAATTGCCACAGAAGGTTTTACTCTTTTTCCCTCATCGTTTTCCCTGAATGGATTTAAAGCTATTCTTAAATATGGCAGGCAGCTCTTTATTTCTTATGGAGTAACTGTCTTTGTTACCATCTCCGGAACCATACTGGGACTCCTGATTATGAGTATGTGTGCATATACTCTGACAATCCGGGATTTTCCTTTAAAGAAGTTCCTCACAGTGTTCCTCATTATTCCTATGCTTTTTTCGGGCGGACAGTTATCAAAGTACATTATTTACACTTCCGTGTATCATCTGAAGGATAGTTTTCTTTTGCTGATATTGCCTCTTTGTGTTCAAACCATGTACGTTTTTATTTTAAGAACATATATACAGGATAGTATTCCGATGGAACTAAGGGATGCTGCAAGAATAGATGGCGCCGGAGACTTCACAGTGTTTTTCCGCATAGTATTTCCTCTTATGAAACCGGCTTTGTCTGCGGTAGGATTTATGCTGGCGACGATGTACTGGAATGAATGGCAAAATGCACTTCTTTTTATTGATTCCAATGATAAGAAGCCCCTGCAGCTTTTACTGATCAATATCCAGAAAAGTATAGACATGCTTCTGTCCAAAAGAAACATCCCGCCCGCTGCACTGGCGGCACTGCAGGGGCAGGTTCCGCAATATTCGGCAACCATGGCGACAGTTATAATTGTAATCGCACCTGTCATGATTGCTTATCCCTTATTCCAGAGATATATCGTTAAGGGATTTACTATGGGCTCTGTGAAGGGATGATCTCTCAGATTCTTATGGTCAGAAAATTTAGACCAAGAACATTTTGATAGTTCACTTCACTGGCGATTTTAAAAATCATCCGTATACCGATATATCTGGTTGGATCTTCAAGGTCGTTAATATCGTTTCTTGCAGCGGGATCAAATGCCAGACAATCGTCTTTTATAGTCAGGATCACATCATTGTTCCTATGGATAGCCTTGACAATTACAGTGTGCTTCCGGTCATCCATGGAAAAGCCGTGTGTAACTACATTGCCAGCCATCTCTTCCAGGGACAGACCGGCAAGCATTGCTCTTTTTCGGTCGATTCCCCTTTCTTCACAAAAATGCTGAACATTTTTAGCTACTTCAACAACATGTTCCATATTTTTAACTTCAATTACTACGACCGCATCATCAGGGACACCAAAATCTTCAGGGATCACCATTAGCTCCCCGATATTGCGAGGTATGCGCCGATTGATCACAAATGCATATAAGAAGATGATGAGGGTAGTGATCACACCATTAAGAACATTTGCTATGTATATTGCGTTGATTCCGAATCTTCCGATAAGAAGAGGGGCAGTGATGGCAACTCCCAGGACACCATCAAAGACCGCCAGAAGATTAAGCAGCACATGCTTATCCGTGGCCTGGGCATAGGCGATAAAGTGCATACAGATGATTGATAACGGCATGCAAAGCGGCAGGATTCTGAACCCCCAGGCGGTCATCATGTAAACAGGTTCAACAGGATTCTGGTAGAAGATTCTGGTAAATGGAATACTCAGAGAAATAATTCCAAGGCTTATGATGCTTTGGAGCGCAAGATAACCTGTGAACATAAAATGCATGACGCTCTTAAGTGAATTTCTGTCTTCTTCACCCACACCAATATTGATAAGGAGTCTGGAAACTGACAGCATTCCCACCGGAACTGCCCAGAATAGCCCCATAAGATTTCCGGCTGCAGCTAATGCCGAAAGCCCTGCACTTCCGACATAGGTATCAATAAGTCCATTTACAAGAAAACCTCGTACTGTCCCGTAGATGGTTGGCAATACACCCGGAAGTCCTTTTGTGATTATTCTGATGCTCTTCTTTAAATCAATTTTTTTCGGCACAAAACGAATATAGGATCTGCCGAGTAAAAAGTACATTGCCTCAATTACACAAAAAATCCATGTGCCCAGTGATGAAGCAAGAGCAAGTCCGAAAGCCCCTAAAGGAATAACGAGGACGAAAATATATTCAAAGAAAAGATTAACTAAAACCCAGGAAATACTTCCCAGGACGATAAACTTCTCCCGGTTTTCGAATGAAAGAAAAACTGACAGCTGATTACTAAGGAGCAATGGTAGAACTCCTATGGCCTGCCCCAAAAAATAATTATTCAGAGCAACTCTGACCATTGAGTCTCTTGTAAAAATCCCGGTCAGGTCGTTAAGACTCATGAAAAGAAGTACTGCAGTAATCACAAAAGAAGAAATTACAGTAAGAATGATATCCATTGAAAAGACTTCCGCAACCTCATCCCTGCTGTTTTGTCCAATGTATTTTCCGCATTCTATCCCTGCACCACCGCTCAGAATCGCGCCCACAGCCGTAATCATCATACTGATGGGACCGAAAAGCCCGATGGCACTGGTTACCTCTATTCCCACATAATTTGCTGAAAAAAAGCTTGATACAATAGAATTGAATGTGCCCAGTGACAAAATAAGGACATGGACCGGCAAGAGTCGCAGCATAAGCTTCGATATCATTTTGTAATTACTGTCAGAATTTCTATTATTCATTTCATTGTAATTCCTTCCAGGTATTGTACTGGTTTTCAGCCAGTGTCAGAATTTCCTGATAACCTGCACTATCAAGCTCTGATCTGTATTTATCCAAAGCAGCATCCACTTCTTCAGCAGAATAGCCTCCTGTTTCCAAAGTGTATCCATATTTATTATAAAGAGATAAGCAGGCTGCCCAGGTGGATGCTACTGAATCAAAATTCACTCTGAAACCATTTGCAATGGATGTTTCGGCCTCTTTATTGAATGCTTCATAAATATCCTTTTTGTTTTTGGGTTCTCCGATGGCAGGCGGTATGACAGTGACTGATCCGGATTCCCATGGACTATGATTATAAAGTTCTCCTTTTTTCTCGATCAATCCATCTTTCATTTCATAATCGGTTCCCTCGATTCCGTATGTAAAAAGGGTTGCCAGTTTGCTGTCGGTATACATAAGTCCCATAAAATCAATACAAGCTTTAGCCTCTTCCTCAGAACTTGAGGATGTCACCCCGAAGCAGGAGCCAAGTGTGCTGTTGGAATTTATGTAGTTTTTGGTCATTTTGATAATATTGCAATCCTGGTTATAGGTGTATGAAGCCACCTCATTTATAGGAACATCCCACCAGATTGCAAATCCCCAATCCGTTGTATTTATGGCAGTATCCGGAATGGTTTGTGCAGCTTCTTCGCTGCTGATATATCCTTTTTCTACCCAGGTGCCCATCAAACTGACAAACTCTCTATATTCAGGCAAGCTCAGGCAGTCAACGATTTTGTTTGTTTTTCTATCAACAGCAAACATTGAATTAGAGGCTATGAAATCATAGTCATCAAGGTAGAACCTTGAAAATGCCGTCATCTTCTGGAGAAGAAACGGGTATTTGACGCCATCCTCCTTCATTTTTTCGAGTATAGGTTCCAAATCCTTAAGTTTTTTTATCGAAGTAGGATCAAATCCGTATTTTTCTGCTTTTGCAGTGGGATAAACAATATCGTATCCTTCAGATGCTTCTTTATAACATGGTATGAAATAATCATGTCCGTTGTATCTTGAAGATTTCCAGACAGAATCAGGTATGGACTCGTAAAGAACTGTTTCGGGAAGCAACTCGCTCAGATCATAAACAGCATTTTGAGGCACCAAAGAGTCTGCACCCTTCCAGTTTGCAGTCCAAAATAAATTTGTTTCTCCATTAGCGATAGCAAGATTACATTTTTCGGTATATTCCCCCTGACCGATATCTGTAAGCCTGATCTTTACATTTATTTTATCGTCAATATAATCATTGATAGCCTCTTCAATAGCCTTAACCTCATTTGTATCTGCTGAAGATATATTAAAAGTACAATGATAAATACCTATTTCCACCTTACCATCATCAATAGGATCATTGCTTTTCTTTTGAGCGCATCCTGTAAGTAAAATGCCTGACAGTGAGGCTATGATAACTAAAGACCAAAATTTATGATTCACTGAATTATTCACTGAAAATCCCCTTTGTTATTAGTATTTGTATGATGATGTGAGTGCCAAAAGTCGATACGACAATTATATTATTGATAGCATTTTTAAGTCAAACATCAGCCAGCTGCAATATATTATGAGAATGAACTTTTTGATCGATTGCACAAAAGAAAAAGGCGCCTCGGAGTTTCCTCCAAGACGCACTTGCCTTTATGATCCTTTAAATGCACTCAAGGATTATTCCGCAACTTCCAGAAGGGTAATGTCGAAGTTCAGTGCTTTTCCCGCAAGTCTGTGGTTACCGTCAAAGGTGACTGACTCCTCTGTCTTTGCGGTTACAGTAACCGGAAAACGCATTCCCATATCATTCATGAGCATGACATTCTGACCTATTTCAAGATTCTCTGCACCCGGAATGTCTGAAATCTTTGATACCAGAACCTTCTTCTCATTGTACTCACCATAGGCCTCAGCCGGCTCGATATGGATGCTTCTGCTCTCTCCGACTTCCATATCAACAACTGTCCGGTCAAATCCCGGGATCATCATTCCCACACCCGCTATAAAGGATAACGGCTCGTTGCGGTCATATGATGAATCGAACTTGCTTCCGTCATCAAGAGTTCCTGTGTAGTGAACACTTACGGACTTACCTGAATTCTTGCCCTCATAAATGACACTCATTTCATGGCTTCCACAGCCGCCGCAACCACCTCCGCAGCCGCCACAGCCCTCTTCGCAATCATCTCCACAGCCGCCACAGCTTTCTTCTTCATCATGGTGGTGTCCGCAACCGCCTCCGCAGCCGCCCTCCTCGTGATGATGTCCTTCATGGTGATGATCATGATGATCACAGTTCACTCCCTGAGATACCAGTTCACCGGCAAGGAACTTTTCAACTGCTTCATCTGTATTACCGGATGCTCCCGATATCACTTCGATGCCCATTTCCTTAAGAGCAGCCTGTGCACCGCCCCCAAGTCCGCCGCAGATCAGTTTATCAACCCCTGCATCCTTGAGAACTCCTGCAAGTGCCTCATGTCCCGCTGTACCTGATCCCAGAATTTCGCTGGAAACAACCTTTCCATTTTCTACTGTATAAAGCTTAAACTCCTTTGTCTTTCCAAAGTGCTGGAATACCTGACCACCCTCATAAGTTACTGCTAACTTCATTTCTTTTCTCCTGTTTATCGACACTGTCTCAGCCGTAAATCTCACTACCGGTGCAGATCTATCGGCTTTGTAAACTCATGTTTCTGTAACATGATACATTAATTAAAAGCTGCATACATGATATTTCCACTCATGCATACAGCCTTTAAAGTATAAAATATATGCCGGTAATTTAAAAGTGAAATCTCTCCTAGATTAACTCCGACCGGGTTTGCTTGATGAAGGCACCTCTTGCACACGGACGAACCGAAGGTTCGATCCCTGACGAACGCGAAAACTCCCAGAGGTTTTCCTCTGGGAGTAGATAAGCGCGAGACGGGGGCGCTACATGCCCTTTGGCATGTGCTTAGCGCCGACCGAGCCGGAGGCGAGACGAACCGAAGGTTCGATCCTCGTTGAACGCGAAAAGAGCCTCAGGTTATTCCTGAGGCTCTTGAGAAGCGCGAGACGGGGATCGAACCCGCGATCTTCGCCTTGGCAAGGCGACGTAGTACCACTCTACTACTCGCGCGCTATTAATGTTCGTTCAACTTTCATTTCTGTGAAGAACGAAAACATTATACAAAAGATAATGAAAACCAGTGTGAATGTTATCGCTGATATTCAATATCTTGAATGCCCAGAACCGGAATCGAACCAGTGACACGAGGATTTTCAGTCCTCTGCTCTACCAACGGAGCTATCTGGGCGCGTAAATTGCGGGGAAAGGATTTGAACCAATGACCTTCGGGTTATGAGCCCGACGAGCTACCAGACTGCTCCACCCCGCTTTATTACGAGTGTCTATACACT
>DFGZ01000282.1 GCA_002371295.1 Oribacterium sp. UBA3737
AGGGAAGCTCGAAGACGCGGGATATGAGGCCTATGCAGTAGGGGGATGTGTAAGAGACAGTCTCCTCGGAAGGATGCCGGAGGACTGGGATATCACCACAAGCGCAAAGCCTGAGGAAGTGAAAAAGGTTTTCAAAAGGACCATAGATACCGGAATACAGCACGGAACGGTGACGGTTCTAATGCAGGCCCACAATCCTTCGGAGCAGGATGATGCTTCGGGAGATATGGCTTCTGACACGGAAGGAGATAATCAGAGCAGCCATAAGACCGGAGGAGGTTTTGTGGGGTATGAGGTGACCACCTACCGAATAGACGGGGAATATCTGGACGGAAGGCATCCAAGTGAAGTCATTTTCACACCATCACTCCATGAGGATCTGGCCCGCAGGGATTTCACCATAAACGCCATGGCGGTCAATGAAAAGACCGGAATCGTAGATGATTTTGAGGGGCTTTCCGATATGAATGGGAGATTAATAAAAGCCGTGGGAGATCCGGTGCAGAGATTCACCGAGGATGCCCTCCGGATGCTGAGGGCTCTCAGGTTTTCGGCACAGCTGGATTTTGAAATAGACCCGCATACCTATGAGGCCATAAAGGAACTTGCCCCGAATCTCATGCATGTGTCCAAGGAGAGGATCAATGTGGAGCTTACGAAGCTTATCATGTCGGATCATCCGGAGTACATAGCCCTGGTATCTGACAGCGGACTGTCCTCCTATATTTCGGATCATTTTGACGATGCCTTCGATGTTTCCAATGAGCAGGGAGCGCCCTACCCCGACATCCGTCAGTGGATACCGGCGGGTATTCCGAAGGAAAGGTATATAAGATGGGGAACTTTTCTGAGAGCGGTTCCTGAGGAGGCGAAGCTCATACTGAAGGAACTTAAGATGGACAACGATACCATAAACAAGGCGCGTATCATTGCGGGACTTTTCAACGAGGATCTGCCTGAAAGCATTTATGATGTAAGAAAGACCCTTTCTGTTATAGGTTATGATACCTATTATGCTTTTCTGGATGCAGATGAATGTCTTTCTCTCCAGTACGCCGGCGAAGAGTCCGTAAGACGTCTGGAAAGAATAAGGGCCACAAGAAAGCATGTGGATGCTGTACGTGATGCAGGTGACTGCATCAGCCTCAGTGATCTTCAGGTCACGGGAAAGGATCTTATGGATATAGGCATTCCCAAGGGTCCTATGATCGGCATGGTACTGCATGAGCTTCTGGATGAGGTGCTGAAGGTGCCTTCAAGAAACAGTAAAGAGGTACTTCTGACCCTCGCCAAAAGGTGAGTTTCGATGTGATGTAAAAGGTAAATGCGGATAGCAAGGGTGATGTGTAAAAATTGAAGGCACTTTTGTAAAAGATTGCCTGTTTTTAACAGATAATTCTGCGGATGTTTGTCGGAAGATACGGAATAGGGCATTCTAAGGCTTGAAGCAAATCCTTTAAATTGATATATTTATAATCAGGTTTTATGCTTTTTTTCATAAAACGTACAAAAACAAAAAGTATCCATGATGAGGAAAGAGAGGGGTTTATATGTATCAAGAGGATTATGAGCGCTGGCTTGCCGCCGACCTCCAGGATGTTGATTTAAAGACAGAGCTTCAGGGCATAAAAGGGGATGATGAAGCTATAAAGGACCGTTTTGCAGTGGCTCTTAAATTCGGAACCGCAGGTCTCCGCGGAACATTGGGAGCTGGAACAAACCGTATGAATATCTGGGTCGTTCGTCAGGCTACTCAGGGAGTTGCTGACTGGGTAAAGACTCAGGGAGGAACACAGACTGTTGCCATCAGCTATGATTCACGTCTCAAGGGCTGGAATTTTGCACGTGAAGCTGCAGGTGTTCTCGCTGCAAACGGAATTAATGTCCGTATCTATGATGAGCTCATGCCTGTTCCTGCACTTTCTTTTGCAACACGTTACTATAAGTGCAATGCAGGTATCATGGTGACAGCATCCCATAACCCTGCTAAGTACAACGGATACAAGGCTTACGGCCCTGATGGCTGTCAGATGACAGACGATGCCGCAGCTGTAGTTTACAACCAGATTCAGAAGACAGATGTTCTCACAGGAGCCAAGTATATGAGCTTCGCAGAAGGTGTAGAGAAAGGTCTTATCAAGTTTGTAGGAGATGACTGCAAGCAGGGCCTCTACGATGCCATCGAGTCACGTCAGGTTCGTCCGGGTGCCGCAAAGGGTTCAGGACTCAAGCTTGTTTATACACCTCTCAACGGTACAGGACTCGTACCTGTAACCAAGGTCCTCAATGATATCGGAATCGAAGATATCACCATCGTTCCTGAGCAGGAGTATCCGAACGGTTACTTCACGACCTGTTCCTATCCGAATCCTGAGATCTTCGCAGCTATGGAGAAGGGACTTGAGCTTGCCAAGAAGACAGATGCGGATCTCCTTCTTGCAACAGACCCTGATGCAGATCGTGTAGGTATCGCCATGAAGTGTCCTGACGGCTCCTATGAGCTTGTTACCGGTAACGAGATGGGTGTTCTTCTTCTTGATTACATCTGTGCGGGACGTAAGGAAAAGGGCACCATGCCTGAGAAGCCGGTAGCTGTAAAGTCTATCGTTTCCACTCCTCTTGCCAATGCTGTTGCAGAGCACTATGGCGTTGAGCTGAGAGAGGTTCTCACCGGTTTTAAGTGGATCGGTGACCAGATTGCGCGTCTTGAGGCAGCAGGAGAGGTCGAGCGTTTCATTTTCGGATTTGAGGAGTCCTACGGATATCTTTCCGGTTCTTATGTAAGAGATAAGGATGCGGTAGTAGGTTCCATGCTTATCTGTGAGATGGCAGCATACTATCGTTCCATCGGTTCATCCATCAAGCAGAGACTTGAGGAGATCTACAAGGAGTACGGACGTTACCTCAACAAGGTTGATTCCTTCGAGTTCCCGGGACTCAGCGGTATGGATAAGATGGCATCCATCATGGAGGGTCTCCGTAAGGAAGCACCTTCAGAGTTCGCAGGCAAGAAGGTTGTAAAGGTTACAGACTACGAGAAGCCTGAGGAGACAGGTCTTCCAAAGGCCAATGTTCTCATCTACACTCTCGAGGACGGTTCCTCAGTAGTTGTAAGACCTTCAGGTACAGAGCCGAAGATCAAGACCTACTTCACAACTCTCGGTAAGGATCTTTCAGAGGCTGAGGCAGAGAAGGAAAAACTTGCGGCAGCTATCGCTCCTATTCTGGACTGACACTAAGGAGAGGCGGCCCGCCCCTTTGATTGAAGTATTATACAAATGATGATAAAATCAGGCTGTCGCTTCGGCGACAGCCTTTTTGTGTTAAAAATCGTGGTCGTAGGGGATATTACATGTCTTTGAATAGAAATCTCAGGATGGATAATGCGAAGGGGATTCTGATAATGCTGGTGGTAATAGGGCATTTTCTTCTTCCTCTGCAGGGCAGGACAAGAGTATGTACGAACCTGTTCTATGAGATCTATGTTTTTCATATGGCAGCCTTTAGCTTTATTTCGGGCCTTTTTTCTCAGAATATTTATAGAGGAAAAGAGAAAAGAAAATTCAATTTCAGGCAGCTTTTTAAAACGCTGTGGCTTTATGTGATATTTAAGCTTATAGTTTTCTTTTCTGAGATTCCGGCCTTCGGAAGAGCTTCGGAGTGGCCGGATCTTTTTCATGAAGAAGGGGCGCCCTGGTATCTTTTGGCACTGTGTGTCTGGTATCTGTTCATTCCGGTTTTAACAGTACTTAAGGAGAGGGTTATCAAATACAGTTCGTTGCTCGTTGCCTTTATATTTGTTCCGGTGCTTGCCGGTGGGTATATAAGAGGGATGGGGGATTTTCTGGCTCTTGAAAGGATCATAGCATTTGCGCCTTTCTTTTACGCAGGCCACTTCACGGGACCTGAGAGTATGGAAAGCTTCCTTCGGTGCGAAAAGCCACAGTATAAAGCTATATGGTATGTGACAGGAACATTGGCAGTCTTTTCTGTACTTGTCATAGCTATCTTCATGTATGATCATCTGCTTCCGTATCACGATGTGGTATTCGGAGTATGGTATGAGAGGTTCAGAAGCCAAGAGCGTCCGGAATATTTTTCATTTGTATCCGGACAGCTCTGGGTGCTGAGGCTTCTGTGGTATGCAGCAGCCGGTGCCATGACTCTTTCTTTTCTGAGACTTGTACCTGACCGGAGGGTTCCTGTACTGTCCGGGATGGGTCAGAGGACGCTGAAGATATATATACTTCACAGACCCGTCAGGGATCTTTTGCTGGCAGCGGGACTTATAACATGCTTCAATCCCGGAAATCCCGTTGACCTTATAATCGTTTTGGTATTCTGCGTTGTTTTATCCGTGGCGCTTTCTTCTGGAATTTTTACAAAGCTTTTTGACCTTATCCTGATCCCTTTCAGGAAAAGGCAGGTTTGAAGAAAGGAATATTATGGTTGAGTTTCTGGAGAATTTATCGATTTTTAGTCAGTATACCCTTCTTCAGTGGGCGCTGCTCTTTATGCTTTACTGCATATTCGGATGGGCCTTTGAATCCGTATACTGTTCACTTAAGGAGCTCAGGCTTCTTAACAGGGGATTCTGTCACGGACCGTGGCTGCCCATCTATGGTGTCGGAGCCATTATGATGCTGCTCTTTGCCTGGCCCTATGGGGATAAACTTTATATGGTGTACATCATGGGAGCAATTGTCGGTACGGTGCTTGAGCTTGTGACAGGAGTAAGCATGTATTATATTTTCCACATGAAGTGGTGGGACTACAGTCACAATCCCTTCAATTTCCATGGATACATCTGTCTTTACGCATCTCTGGGATGGGGGCTCATGGCTCTTGTCTTTACCAAATTCATTCATCCTCATGTGGCTGCCATATCCGAGCACTGGACATACACGGGATTTGTTGTGGCGGTCACCATGCTGTACACGCTTTTTATCGAGGATCTGGTATTTTCTATCATAGGTGCCCTTGATCTTAAGAGACGTATCGAGCAGCTTGCTGAGAACAGTGAGGAGATTCAGGCCCTCAGGCTGAGCATCTCAGAGGCCAGACAGAAACTGCTTGAGATGCAGGAGCAGGCCCGTGCCAATGTCTCCGAAGTGAAGTCCATCGCTGAAACCGAGGGTAATCTGGCAGCTGCAAGAGTTGTCACTGAGGAAACAAAACGTGCCATTGCAAGCGGAAGCACACTGGTGGCAAAGACTATCGCAAACGGAAGCGTTACGGCTGCAAAATCGGCAGTTAAGACCATGACTGAGGCCGGGACATCGGCAGCCAGAAGAGTCGCCAATGTGGTACCTGGAATCAAAGCTTATGAGGAGAGCCGCGGTGACAATCTAAGAGGCCTGGAGCTTCGCAGACGCCGTATGGAGGAGCGCCTTCGCGTACTTGAGGATGGCGGAAATGAGCATTCCGGACGTATGAACTGGTGGGTAGGAAGTATGCTCAGAAACAACCCTACACTAAAGGGGGGTTCGGAGTATTTTGACAGACTGAGAGAGGCCGCCAGAAGATATGCTGAAAATCTGGAAAAGCTGGAAGAACGCATAGAAACGGAAAAAGAAAGAGAAGAGTAAACGAATGACCCCACCGAAGCTGTTTCGCTCCGGTGGGGTCAACTGTCTCTGCTTTAAGGCCATATATGTCAAGAGTTCACGTAAGGGGAGAAAAGAACTCTTATTAAGTATATTTCAAACGGTCATGCTTGACAGGGAGGATCTCTCAGATCATAGATGTCATACACATAAACGACCGTTGTTTTTGAAGGGGGGCTCCGGAGTGTATTACAACTCCGGAGTATGAGTATGAAAAGCTTGTTTTGTGTTACATCTCTGTAACTGTCTTATATGATACAGAAGCTTTGTGACTTAAGTATGTCTCACGACTTAAAGAACTCTAAAAATTATAAACTAAATATAAAGTTAATGAACTCAATTATGAAGAACAGCCTGTATAAAATCTTAAGACTCCCTGTTTCTTTGTAATCTCGCACAAAATTCAGCTCCATTATTTTGACATAAATTTATCAACAGACTCTTTACAGATGTTTTTAAATCTGTTAACGTAACGTATGTCAACCGCTTAACATATTTGGAATATGTTAGGAGCAATAATGAAAATGAGTAACAAAATGAGTAAAAGTATGAATACAAATTATCAGAAAATCAATAAGTCAACAACAAACTATGCTGAGGAGATACTTAAGGTGCTTCCATGGGAGACAAAGGAGGTTCCTGCAGAGATTCCTCATGGAGATATGCCGGGAGATAAGATTGAGATCGGAGAGTCTCACATCGCCAAGGCCAACAGGATATTCCCTGTACTTGTCAAAGAGATAGCTGAGAAGATGAAGGAGAACGAAAACCAGCGTGTTGTAGTGAGCGTTTGCGGAGGCTCAGGTGTAGGTAAGTCTGAGATCGCATCCGTTCTTGCATGGTTCCTTAACCAGTCAGGCGTAGGTGCATATATCCTTTCGGGAGACAACTATCCTCACCGTATTCCTATGTACAACGATGCAGAGAGACTCCACGTATTCCGTGAGAGCGCTGTGAGAAGCATGGTTGAGGCCGGAGATTACACAAACGAGAGATTTGCAGAGATCAGAAGCTGGCAGCAGGAGGATACAGATGCAGATAAGAGTCATGAGGAGGGAAATGCATGGTTCGAGTCATATCTCGCAGGTGGACGCAATGGTCTTTCAGAGTATCTCGGAACACCTGACGAGACAGATTTTGGCGAAGTAAGCAGTATCATCAGTGCATTTAAGGATGGTGCGGCAGACCTCTGGCTCAGACGTATGGGAAGAGATGCGGCAAGCCTCTGGTACGAGGATGTGGATTTTTCAGACAAGCAGGTACTTATCATCGAGTGGACACACGGTAACAGTGATTTCCTCAAGGGAGTTGATATCCCTGTTCTTCTCAACAGTACACCTGCAGAGACTCTGGCACACAGAAGAGCAAGAAACAGAGACGGAAAGACCGATAGTGCATTCACAACCATGGTTCTTGAGATCGAGCAGGGAAAACTCCACTCTCAGGCACACAAGGCAAAGATCATCTGCTCAAAGAACGGTGAGCTCATCAGCTTCGATGAGTACACAGAACTTATGAAGGATCAGTTTTGATATAAGGATATAGTCTAGGAGTTGGAAATGGATAAACATTATACAGATAACGGACCTATGCTGAATGCCTACCCTGACAGTATGGGCGGACGCCTCAGCGATGTAGTTGGATTCCTTGAGAAGAAGGAGATGGAGGATTCTTTCCAGTCTTTCTATATACTTCCAAGCATTTTTAATACAGATCTGGACAGAGGATTCTCAGTTATCGATTACAATATAAATCATGAAATGGGAAGCGAAGAGGATCTGGAGAGACTCCGGAATCTCGGAGTGAACCTGAAGCTGGATTTTATTCTGAATCATGCCTCTGTTCTTTCACCACAGTTCCAGGATCTTATCAGGAATGGTGAAAAGTCCAAATACAGTGATTTCTTTATCAACTGGAACAAGTTCTGGGAAGGTAAGGGAGAGATGACTCCTGAAGGATACATCCAGCCGGAAGACAGGTACATAAAGGATATGTTCTTCCGTAAGCCGGGACTTCCTATCCTTATGGTCAGAACACCGGACGGAAAAGATGTGCCATACTGGAACACATTCTACCAGGAGGTTATCTACAAGCGCCCTGATGCCATGGACCTGATGGGTGCCATGGACATCCAGTACCTTACAGCAGAGCGTATCTGTGAGAGGGTCAATGCTTCTCTTTCGGAGGGAAAGAAGCCTTCAGAGATAGATTTCACCGGATACGAGTCATACAGAGAGAAAGTTATAGATTATCTTGAGTCCAATCGCAAGTACCTTGGGCAGATGGATCTCAATGTTAAGTCAGATCTTGTATGGGAGCACTATGATAACACCCTTAAGGCTCTTTCAAACTACGGAGCTTCCATCGTTCGTCTTGACGCCTTTGCTTATGCGCCAAAGGAGCCGGGCAAGAAGAACTTTATGAACGAGCCTGATACCTGGGATCTTCTTGCAAGGGTCCGTGAGCTTGCCGACAAGTATCATGTGACACTTCTTCCTGAAATCCATGCAAGCTATGGAGAGAAGGTGTACAAGAAGGTTGCGGATATGGGCTACATGACCTATGACTTCTTCCTTCCGGGACTTCTCATCGACGCTATCGAGAAGAAGAGCGGTAAGGATCTTGCGCGCTGGGCTCAGGAGCTTGTTGATGATAAGATCCGCACAGTAAATATGCTGGGCTGTCATGACGGTATACCTCTTCTTGACCTTAAGGGCATCCTTCCTGAGGAGGAGATCCAGAACCTTATAGATACCATCGTCGGAAGAGGCGGTCTCGTAAAGGATCTTCACGGAAAGAAGAATATGTACTATCAGGTTAATGCTACATATTACAGTGCTCTCGGTGAGGATGACAGAAAGATGCTTCTTGCAAGAGCCATCCAGATGTTCATGCCGGGTAAGCCGCAGGTATGGTATCTTGATCTCTTTGCGGGTAAGAATGACCATGAGGCTGTGAAGCATGCAGGTCCTGCAGGACATAAGGAGATCAACCGTACCAACCTTTCCATTGAAGAGATGGAGAAGAGACTTTCTTTGGATGTTGTAGCAAAGCAGGTTGAAATGCTTAAGTTCAGGAACACCTGTCCTGCATTCTCATTTGATGCCGACTTCTCTGTTGAGACAGAGGGCACAAGGATGACCATGACATGGAAGAATAACGGAAATACAGCTGCGCTCAAGGTGGATTTTGCTGATTACTCCTATGAAATCTCATCAGAGCTTGCATGATAACTGAGAGTCCGGATCGGGTACGATCTGTATTGTTTTGATTATTACCTGTTCGGTCGAAAATTGTATAAAATCATATAAAAATCAGGTGCCGCCATGAGGATAAAACTTCATGGCGGCATTTTTGTACAATAATTCGCACAAAATCAGCTGCCGTTTATTGCACAATATACACAAAAATATGTTATACGATTGACAGAAATTGTGTAAAGCGTTATAGTCAGGTTAAGTTAAATGTCAAGCGGTTGACAGTGCTGACATTATCAATACAATTCAGTCAAAGAGGAGATAATCATGAAAAAAAATTTGAACAGAATGGCTGCGTTACTTATGACAGTGGCATGTGTAAGCTCACTTGCAGCATGCGGCAGCAGCACAACTACTGAGACAAGCAAGGCAGCAGATGCTACAACTGAAGCAGCTTCAACAGCGGCAGGAACAGAGGCAGGAACAGAGGCAGCAGCACCTGCAGAAAAGTCAGAGCTTGCAGGACAGTCAATCACCATCCTTAACTCAAAGGGTGAGATTCAGACAGCTCTTGAGGAGCTTGCAGGAACATTTACAGAGGAGACAGGCATCAACCTTGAGGTTCTTGCATGCGGAGCAGGTGAGGTTCCTTATACTAAGGTTACTTCCATGTACAGCTCAGGAACAGCACCAACCATGGCTATCCTTGATACAACAGACGTTATCGCACTTGGCGCTGAGTACGGACTTGACCTTACAGATCAGGACTGGAACCAGTATTGCGACAGCATGACAACAAAGATCGACGGTAAGGTTTACAGCTTCCCGTTCTGTGTTGAGGGTCGTGGAATCATTTACTCAAAGAAGTCAATCGAGGATGCTCTCGG
>DFGZ01000328.1:0-4862 GCA_002371295.1 Oribacterium sp. UBA3737
AGGTTCATTGGTGTATCATCAACCACCAGCACATCCGCATCAGGAGCAATGAACTGCGGAACGTAAGCTCCCCTGACGGAGGTATCATCATGCTCAAGGAATACCCCAATGGGGGCAGCATCCAGAATCTTCTGAGTAACTGTGAAGATAAATTCAGAACCTTTTCCGTAAGTACTTTTACATACCAGGGTTCCGTTCATCAGCTCCGCAAATCTTTTCGAGATATCAAGTCCGAGACCGGTTCCCATGATATTGATGTTCTTATCCTGATCCAGACGCTCATAGGCCGTAAAAAGTCTGTCCTGATCCTCGGGCTTTATTCCTATTCCGGTATCTTTAACAGAAAAAACAATTTTACATATATCATCCTTCCGTTCATTCATTGATACCTGTAGGATAAATCCCCCTTTTTCTGTATACTTGACTGCATTTGTAAGAAGATTCAATATTATTTCCTTGATCTTCCCGCTATCTCCCAAAAGCTGTTTCGGCAAGATTTCATCAACCACAACATCAAAGGTAAGCTCTTTTTCGGTACTTCTCACCTTGATCATGGAGACAACGGATCTAAGAAGCTCCTGCAAATCATAGGACTGTTCTGAGACCTGCATCTTTCCTGATTCCACTCTGGAGATATCGAGGAAATCATTAATGATACTAAGAAGTGATTCCGAAGCATTTCTGATATCCATGGCGTAATTCATAATGGACATAAAATATCCCATGGGAACACCCTTTGCATCTTCTCTTAATATCATTTCATCCATTCCCATGATGGTATTTATGGGAGTCCGAAGCTCATGTGTAATATTGGCAAGAAACCTCGTCTTTGCACTATTGGCACGCTCAGCCTCATCCTTTGCATGCCGTATCTCCTCATACTGTCTGCGAATGATGGTCGTATTCATGGTATGCCAAACCACAAGTCCCATAAGTATTGCCGCAAGGAGAATCAGGAGAAGCTTAGTGATGAGCAGTTCTCCTATCCTCGGTATCTTATTAATCTTATATGTGTTCTCCGAAATCAGCGTCCTTCTGTCATTTTTGTATATCTTGATATGAAGCTCATAAACACCATGGGGAAGATTGGTATACTCCAGGGTACTAAGCTTACTTCTCTCTTCAAAAACACCTTCATCAGATACTCCGTCAAGATATATATGTACCGGAGGATCAGAAACGGAATAATCAAAAATATCCGGAACTATCTTTACCCTGCTTACATCCGAGGGTATGGTAAAATGCTTTTCATCATCAGGATATATTTTAGACCCGTCACAATCTATATATTCCAGCTTAGTCTTTATATATGAACTGCCGGCGTAAATATCTTTAACATTGGTTTTTATGACTCCCTGCCTTCCCGCAATGAACATTTCCCCGTTTTCATTCATGGCACTGAAGGAATTTCCGGTGATGGCATATGGAAGTCCGTTATTAACGGTATATAGATCATAATGATCTACAGCATCTGACAGCATTTCCCTGTCCTTGACAACGTAAAGCCCCAAAGAGGAGAGGATCCAAAGCTTATCATCCTCGTCAAAATATATGTCATAATTGTTGCTATAGGGGAATCCCGAAACCTGTTTCAGACTTCCGTTCCTGAAATACTGAATAGAGTTTGAGGTTATTGCCCAGACAACATCCCTTACGGGATCATTCTTTACTCTGAGAACAACATCACTCGTGAGACCATCCTCGCGGCTTATCCTGGCAACCTGATCACCTTCAGCGATATATAGCCCTCCGCCGTCGGTACCCATATATATTTTACCGTCAGTACCCTGAGCAACGGTCAGGATGGTGGAGTTTGACATGCCATCCTTATGACTATAGGTCCTGATGACCTTTCCGTTCTTTATGACTGCGAGACCTTCGTTTGTACCCACAAGCATGCTGCCATCATCAGCCTCAGCTGTACATCTTATCTCATCAGAAGGCAGTCCGTCCTTTCCGGTATATCTGGTTATCCGGCCATCAACTGACCTTTTTACAAGTCCCATACCGTTAGTATATACAGATACCCAGATGTTCCCGCCGGAATCCTTTGTGATGCACCTTATCCTGTTATTTTTCAGGAAATTGCATAACTCATCATCTATGGGCTCCCCATTCATATTGAGGACTGTGTATCCCGAGTCGGAACCGATATGTATACTGTCTCCCGTCAGACACACTGCGTTAACAACATCTTTATTTATACCTGCTGCTTCGGTCAGGTCGATAAAATTGTTTGAAACAAGCTTCATGACGCCCTGTTTAGAAGAGGCGAACCATAAATTCCCCTGATAATCAGAAATCATCCTCTCAATGCCGCTGTTAAGCTTTATATCAGAAAGTATATGTAATTTGTCTGATTCATCAAGATAGCCCACTGTATCCGAGGACATCACAAAAACCCTGCCGCAGCTGTAGCTCAGCCATTCAACATTATTTATCGGCGCTATGGAGATCCTTTTCATATCCATTGAGACAGCGCCAAAATCCCCATAGTAAATCTCTTTGCTGTCGGTGCTCATATAGAATTTGCCGTTACTTTCCGGATCATGGATTATCGAAGATATTTTTTTCATCCCCAGCTCATTGCTGCCATGTATCTCAGAAAAGGCACCGTTTTTTATAAGAAAAATGTCTCCCTCTGAGGTAAGTCCGTACACCCTGCCATCCGGGGTTTTCCCAAGTCTCATTATGCGATGACCATCTACCCTGCTGTCAGAAAGCTGAAGTATTTCTCCCGAAACAGTTATATAAGCCATTCCGGAGATAGTCCCTATGTAAATATTACCTTTACCATCCTCGCATATAGCACGGATCGATGAAGAAGGAAGTCCTTCTTCATATGTATAGTGGATCCTTTTTTCTCCTTCTATCAGAATCACTCCATTATCATTTGTGCCTACCCATATCCTCCCTTTACTGTCTTCATATATATCTCTTGCACTTGTAAGGCCGTCAGTTGAATCAAGTCTTTCAAATTTTGAACCGTTGTAACAAATAACTCCGCTGTAGCCGCCTATAAAGATATGTCCGTCTGACCCACTGCAGATACACATGGCATCGGAGGTGGGCAGCCCGTTTTGAGCATCATATATCTCGGTGGTATATGACATTCCGCTTATCTGTCCTGTTGCGGCATAACCTCCCCCTGTCCTTTCCTGTTCTGCCTCTGATGTGCCGGTGTACTGATCTGCGGCAACGGCATCCACAGCCCAAAAAGCCGAAAAAACCATACACATGACAGTTATCAGCATGATCAGTTTTTTATAAGCTCGATACATCATAAGTTCCAATACTCCTACTTATTCTGTCTTGTTATACTTTCTAAGTATCACCTTGACTTCCGGAAGCGCCTCAAAAAAAACCTCTACACATTTTGGATCAAATTGCTTTCCTGACCCATCCTTAAGTATCTCCAGCGCTTCATCAATGGGAAACGCAGGTTTATATACTCTGGGGGAGGTAAGTGCGTCAAAAACATCCGCAACTGCCATTATCCTAGCCGAAAGTGGTATCACCTCACCATGCAGCCCCTCAGGATACCCTTTTCCATCCCATCTCTCATGATGATATGATGCCATATTACGTGCTTCCTTTAAATAGTTTTCACCATTTACAGTGCTTATGGCATTTTCGATTATCTTCTTACCGTGAATAGTATGGGTCTTCATTATCTCAAATTCCTCAGGTGTCAGTTTTCCCGGCTTGTTAAGTACATTGTCAGGTATATTGATCTTTCCGACATCATGCAGTGGGGCACTTCTGACAACATCTGAGACGAACTTAGGAGTGATCTTTTCCGGATAATAGCCTTTTTTTACAAGACCATCAACAATGATCTTTACATAGGCCGCTGTTTTCTGAATGTGTGCTCCCGTATCGGAATCACGGTTTTCGACCATATCCGCCATGGTTATGATAAGACCATCCTGCATCATGGCAGTCGATTCTGACAAGCGTCTCAGCCTTCTCATCTGTTCAGCCTGATTCAGCGTCAGCTCACAAACAGATGTATACAGCTTCTCAACCTCATCCCCCGTATGTATATCCAGTTTTCTCAGAACCCTTATATTCCTGTCCAGGGTTTCCTGGTCATATCCGGAATGCGAAAAGCTGTCAACGCACTTGGCAAGACTGCTTATAGGGTAAGAAGTATACATGTCTGTAACAAAGAGTCCGTAAACAAGTATCACCAGGAAGAATCCGGAAAGAATGATGGCGACCCTCAGCAAAAATGTCCTGACATACATCGCCATGTAATCAAGACTTACATCAGCACCCACATAGCAGACACAGTTGCCTTCCTTGTCTTTGACCGGATGGTAAACTGTCATAAGCCATTTACCAAGACTGTTGTTTTCTATGGGACTGATCTCCTTTCCCTGAAGAAGATCCGGCAAATATGGATAAAATGCTTCTTCAATAGGGCTGAAATCACCAGGCTCATAGTGTATGGCTTCATTTTCCGTAGCAAGATCGAAAATGAATACACATCCCTCTTCCTCAACTTTAAGAACATACAGATACTCAACCCCGGAGGCATTGCTGCGGATTTTGTAAAGCAGCTCTTCCGTCTCATCGTATCCCTCGGCATTTCTGCCCTTTCTGATATAATCCTCAACTCTGTCAGGATCTATAACAGAAGCGGCAAATAAAACAGCATTATGTGCATTATTTGTCCTTTCCCTTATTTCGTTTTCAAAGAACAGGCTTCCTCCTATCCACCCCATGATGGCGCATAAAATAACGGAAATACTTATCAGAACGGATATCATCCTGATCCTGGAGGATTTTTTAAGATCCTTTTCCCATTCCTTTATTTCATTAAGCTCTATCTTTGTAAGGGGTCTCTGTTTCCATAT
>DFGZ01000328.1:4987-6301 GCA_002371295.1 Oribacterium sp. UBA3737
GTGAATACAGATATTATCTTATCGAGGATATTGAAAAATATGTTTATGATAAAATATGCCGAAGTAAATGATATTTGCAATGATTTCGAAAGAGCTTCCGTGAAAACATTCATGGACAGGCTCAGGCTTTTTCCGAGTATTATCATACTCACAAAGGTTCCTAAGGTTCCGCAAAGGATTCCGGCAGCGATGCCAAGTCGTAAAAGCTCCCCCGGCTTTTGAAAACTGTACTTCTTTATAAAGTAATCTGTATAAATCGCAACAAGGACGTTTATAAAAGCGAAATACAGAGTACCGTCCATGTAAAAATTACTTATGATATTTGTGACAAAAGCAGTCAAAACACCCGGGAATACGCCTCCCAGTACAACTGCCCCAATGCTTCCTATGGTGTCAAAATATAAAGGCAATCCAAATTTTGCCACCAGAAAAGACATGCCAACATTGATGGCTACACCTATGATCACCACCATGACACGTTCATGAAATCCCTGTCTTATCTTATTTGATCTAAAATTCATAATTCAGCCTGCTCCAATATCCTACACTTCTTTATTTCGACATTTTTTTACAATAATATATATATTTTTTTATAAAAAAAAACTGATATCAGTTAAATCCTTAAAAGAATCAACCAACATCAGTCAAAACTTAAATGCTGTTTTATGACGACTTATATAGGACAACATGTCAAGACCGAAATCTCAAAGTCAGTTTCGCGGCATTGGCAGAAACCGTATTTACGATGTTGTCCACATCTGCCAGGGCCTCACTCAGGTTTCTTCCGCTCTTTACCTCTGCAACTATGATGTTTGAAAGGATTTCTGTCATCATGTTGCTGACGTCATCCGGTCCGAAGGAAACTCTTCCGTCCTTGTCAACATTGGCCCTCATCTGAAAAGCTCTGCCGTGAGGGAACATGGATGGCATGGGCTGTGGTGCCGACATGGCACTTAAACGATCCCTCAGGGCCTCCATGATATGTCTTCCCAGAGGAGAGTTAATGTCTATCTCCTGTATGTCGTTTACGTCAACTGCATCCCCCATATCCTGCCTAAGCTTCCGGGACTGCTTTTCAAGCTCTGCTTTGGAATCATTGTATTTCTTGTCAAGCTGCTCTATATCACGGTTAAATTCCTGAAGCTTGTCATTGGTGCATTTCACAACTGTCTCAGCCAGTTTATCGTAGGTGGAAACGATGGAGCCGTCTTCTATACGCCCATCCACGTAGGCAACAAAATCCTCCATTACCCGGAATCTGTCATCCTGAGACCTGTCCAGAAGTATGAGCAGATCTTCATCGCCCTTCCCCAT
>DFGZ01000348.1 GCA_002371295.1 Oribacterium sp. UBA3737
TCTTGGCATCTCTTTCTCGATCACATATCGGATGTCGATCACGTTTTAAGTGTGAGATCTTCACTATAGGCATCAAACCTGTTCTTTAACGTCTGTCAGGTTGAAAGACGTATCATTCCGTATCGACAGGTTCTCCATTTTTCGCATCTTTTGTCTGTTTGCTTGTGGTTGAATTATCTGGATCGGAGTTTCTTTCTTCGTCTGTCTTTGATGGTCTGCCAGTTTCTGTCGGAACATCAATAGTAGGAACGTTGATATGACTTATCATTGTCTCATCTGTTCCATCCGAAGCTTCGAGTTCTCTCTGCTTCTTTTCCTTTGCGAGACTGTACCCTTGCATTTCGAGATAAGTCTTGGAAGAAACAAGACCATTCTGCCAGAGTTTCTCGCATGCTTCCCTGAGTTCTTTCATACCGCTCATACTGAGTGGCTTAAAGTGGAATACAGGGACGTCTTTTAAATTATTCGTGTGAATAAGTTTAATATCTTCAATGAGTCGGATGTTCACTTTATACATGAAGTCTTCAAACTCCCGCCGTGCTGCTTCAATTCGTGAAGCGGCGGACTGCACTGAAACCTGTGCACTGGCGAAGGTTGAACCTTCTTCACCCGAACCCGAAACAATAATGCCTGCTACGCCGCCTGCAGAAAGAATATCTGCATTAACCTGCTCATAGAGAGGCCATTGATAAAGGTCACTCATGTCAGCCTGTGTTACCTTGGACTGACAGAGATAAGGAACTACAACAAGCGGATAACCGCTCATGCCATTCTTGTAGTTGTTCTTTATCTCATTGATCTGGGTTTTATCAGGAAGCATTTCATACTGCATTTTGTCATCGCCGTAGCGAACCTCAACAAAGGAACGTGCGCCGATGTTCAACTGCGCTGCTTCATACTTCTGTATGAGTTCTTTCTTTGCAAGCGCCGGCAAAGCGCTTGCAATCCACGGAACAGCATATCTCATCCATCCTTCTTTGGATCCCTGAAATACATAAGTGTTATCCGGGTTGAGGGTGGCATACTGCTTGCGTTCCTTGAGTGCTTTGGCGACTTCAGGAGGATAGCCCCTGAGTACCTGTTCAAGTACGTTGTCGTCTATTCTTCCGTCTTTCCGAACAGAATAAATTTTTTGCTGGAATTCTGTAGCAATGCTTTCGACGTTGTAGTCAACAAGAGGTGTACCATTCCACGCAATGTTGCCTATCCTGCATTTATGCGGAGCAAGGGTTATGATATTGCCGTTCCATATATAACAGAACACATTATTGTATTTGTAGTACTGCGTAAAGATATCATTAATGCTTTCACGCAGTCTCATCTTTGCATACTGCTCTTCGAAGATCTTGATGGTCTTCTCATTGTCGCAGGTAAGGTACCAGTCTCCGACTGAGAAAGGTACATACACATGTTTGATAATGCCATGGACTATAGCATCTGCGTCAGTATAGTAATCAGCAAGCTGATAGAACGTATTGATATTAGCCTGCTTGTTTCGAAGGATCGCCTGATAATCAACAGAAGCAAGGTCGCCGCTGTATGTTATGTTTGAATTTTCAAATGCTGAGAGCTTGGTATCTTCTGGATCAGCGATGCTCCAGATAATATGCTTTGTCTGAGGCACAGCATTGTTTTTCTGCCTGCCGCCGAAAAGGTTTCGTAAACTGAATCTTGCCATGCTATACCTCCTTTAAAATTTTGAAGCAATGCCCCAGCATATGGGACCTCGTTTATGTTTCTTTATGCTTTCATCCTCAAGTAAACCAACATAGTCACATGCCATAGCAATGGAGCTGTAACGGTCTTTGTGCATGCCTGCTCTGGGCGTATCGTATAAAGCGGCGCCGGAAGCACCAACCTTGCAGACGATGTTGCCCATTTCAAACTGAAGAGCATCAGCCTCGAGGAACACAGCGTATTCTTCTTCAGACATCTTAAACTTCTCTTCAGGATCCTGAGCTTTGATCTGCATAAGCCTGCTGCTCTTCGGTATTTGCAGTGTCTGCTTTTCAAGAAAGACACGCATAGTGTTTGCCATATGTTGGTTGATGGTCTGCACAGCACGAATAGGATGAAGCTTCGGCTGTGCATTTGGTATAGATAAAGGCTCGTCGTCATGAACAAGCGGAGGATATTCCTTGCCTGTTTCGACGTCGAGCCATGGATCAATGAAGAATTTGGAGAACGCATCGCCTACTCCTCTTGCGTCGTAGACTATGCGTTCAGCATTTGGAAATCTCTTGTGATATATTTTACGGATCTCATTGGCAAGGACATCAAGGCCCTTGCCGTTCATTGACCTGATATAAACTATCTTTTTCATGAACGAGCCATCGTTTCGTTCAGTGAATTTAATAACAGAAATGATGGTGTTATCTGAACCTTTTGCTGCAGAGGTAGCAATATCGACACCAATAACATATCTGCTCTTGCTGTTCTTTGGCTGTGCAAGCTCGATATATTCAAGTGTGCGGCACGGCTCCGTAAGTGAATACGGGAAGGCAGAGTTTTCCATTGCTCCGACAAAGATAGAACCATACTCCATGTCAAATACCTGACTGGACATTCTGGCTTTTTCTTCCATGAAGAATTTCTCGTCTGTTATCCCGTCACCTATTGCAGCTTCATAGCTAAGGGCGCAGGCAAACGCACCAGGGTTGCCTTGCGCCATCTCGCGTACAACACGTTTAAAGTCTTCGTAGAATGTATTATTCTTTTCACATGCAGAAGTTATTGCTACAAACTTGGAGTCGTAGTCTTTGAAATTATAAGTACGGCTGATAGTCCGTCTGAAGTTTGCAAGAGGCTTGACAATAGCGTCGATGTCTTCCTGAGAAAGCATGAGAGCTTCGTCTATAATAACGATCTTTGCACGCAAACCACGAGCAGATTCCAGAGCCGAACTTGTCATATAGGAACCGTTTTTAAAATAGCATGAACCTTTGTCTTTACTGAGCTGTACTAAAGAGCGGGCTCCGTTTGATTTGAGTTCAGCTGCCATATTGGGATTGGAATCAACAAGTTCTTTCAGTTTTCCGAAAACAAGAGTTGCCTGCTGTGCTGTACCAGAACAAACATATACGATAGTGCCGGGATAAAGACAACACATAGCGAAGGCACACAGGGCTATAAGGAATGTTTTTCCATAGCCGCGGCTGCAGACATCTTTCGAGTCTGAGCATCGCCCAAATTCTCTGGCTATTATATGTTGTGTAGGGGTAAGTTTTATTGGGGCAAACTGATCCTCGATAAATATATCGAGATGGTCTCTGTAGAACTGGACCTGTTGTTCCATTAAGTCCCAGTTATTTATTACTCCGGGCTTGACTATCATATGGCATCAAGTCCGAGAGAACGTACAAGGTGTCTGTAATTGTCTATGACACGATCAACGTCATCTTTTTCCCATTCTATTTTTCTCTGCATGGTATGTCCGGTAGACTCGAGCTTCATCGTGGTTTCGGCCCACGAAGTAAGACCGTTTGTTTCGCCGGCTTTGCGTTTGCATGCCGCAAGGTTCGAAGACTTGGATAATGTGTCGAATGTGTTAATGGCATCTTTGAGATCAGCGAGAGTGCATCTTCCTGCGTTGTAATCCATACGCAGCTTCTTTACCTGAAGGCTGGAGAGACAAACCTCACGGGCATAGTCGCGAAGGTTCTCGTTGTCGAAAACAAAACCGTCATCTTCCATTTGGTGGTAATAGTCTTCAAGATATTTTAGTTCCCTGTCGGTGAAGTAGCCGAAGAAAAATTCATTGAATTTCTTTTCTTCAGGGTCTTTTGATTCAGGGATCTCACCGTTGGCTTTGGCTTCTGCATAAGAGGTGCTGCCAGACTTTTCTGTGTCGATGTATTTATAATAGAGTTTCATATTCATGACTGCAGGTACCTGGCCTGCAGTCATTTTTTCCAGAAGCATGCGTCTGCGATCTTCACCTGACTTCTGGTATACAGGGTTATTATTGAGAAGTTTTTCCGCACGCTTGACAGCGACGTCCCACATCTTCTCATTGAATTCTCTGTGATTCTCCCAGAAGTATTCTTTTATTTCTTCTTTGGTGGAGCACTTGCCTACACAGCTGGTGCACCACACATCACGGTTTAACTGGTCATCCCAGTTCTTATTTGAATAAAAGTCTTTGATTGATTTCGACTGTCCGCACTTGAGACATACACGCTTTGCTTCAGGTGTAGGCTTCTTGTTCTGCGGAGTCGATTCATATGTATCAAGCTTCATGAGCATCACTCCGATGCCTGGGCTTTTCATACTGCAGAAGAATTCTGCAAGGTCCCTCTATTTCTTTGCCGGCTTTTTTCTGGATGTCATATTCCTTTTTAAGACTGTAGAAATTAGCCAGCTCTGCAAAAAGTTCTGGCGTCTTTGTATATTTGTAGGTCTTTACGAATATATCGTTTGTTTCTTCATGTCTAGTAAAGGAACATTTGAAACCATGATCATCAAGCCAATATTTTTCCATGCGCAGCTGAGTGGAGTATTCCATGTCGAACGCATGTTTTATATCAAGATGGTTGCCCATGTTCCTCACGTCCTTATCGTTAAATGATCATATCTACAAGCGGATAATACTTTCTGTAAGAATTGCCGCTCATAAGTTCTTCTTTATTTATTCTCCTGAAGCGTCTGTTAGCTATACGTTTCTCGGCTGTCTTTCCGTTGTCCCAGTAACGTACACGGTTCTGTTCGTCATCAAACCAAATTGAGGAAGCACATTGTGCATAGTCAGCAATCTTCCTTTTTCTTTTGTCTTTAAGGTAGTTTGTTCTTCTACGCCATTTCCTGGTTCTCATATACATCACTCCATTGGAGGGGTGGCGCCCCGCTTTGCTGATCGGGCAAAGCAAAGGGCGCCTTCCGTATTAACCTATAGCTGAAGCTGGCAACACACAGATCAACGTGTGCAGCCTCGCTCCTGCGAGACAAGGTTTTTAATCTCTACAAAAGTCCACATGTGGTGCGCTACAAACGGACGTGTTAAGCGTATGCGGATCTGTCAGGCAAATGATACAGATCTGAGATCTGCGGCAAACTGTGTGACGTAATCTTCATCACACAGGTGATCGTAAGTAATTTCAAACGGTATATCTCTATGGGCTTTGATGTGATCAAGCATATCCTGCAAGCCCCCGGAAGCATTGGCAGTTACTTCGCCATAGTTGTAGTCATTAAGAAAGATATTTCCTACACAGAGATCCAGAAGATCCTGCAAGTGCTGTTTGTATTCAGGTGTTAAGCGCATAGTTAATCATCTCCAAATTACTTACAGTGTGAGAGTTTCTCTCCCCATTATTGTTTTTTTCGAATGTCCACAAAAACGACACGAAAACGACACAAGAGTTGGAAAAGAGTATATTCCTGTAGTTCTTGAACCCTCGAAACTTTTCAACGTAAAGTCCCGGGGGTTCTCGAGACTTCCCAGAATTGGATACTACCGGGCCAACTCGGCAAGTCCAGTTCTTTTTCGTCAGCTTTTGGAAGCTGATCCCTAGAGTCAAGGGTTACCAGCCGACCGCTATGGCCTCTTAACAACGATGAAGAGGCGCACTGCGATGAGAAATTCGTTCAGTGCAACAGATCAAACCGTCAAACGCAAGAAGTTGGGCTCTTGGCGGTCGATACCGTGCCTTTTCGGGACAATAAATCGCTTGGATGAGACACCGAGACTGTTGACTATCGAAAGATACGAGGTCGATGAGGTGGTGCAACGCCAGCCGCGTGGCGTGAAATGAACGCGGAGCCTGCGCCAACAGGCTAACTAATGAATTTTGCAGCTGTTCCCCTGGCTACAGACGGGGCGTACCGGATAACGCAGCCGGCTGAAGAATAGTAAAACTTCAGACATATCATCGAATGCAAGAAAGCGTTGTGGCAATTCGCTGATGCATATCAACCGCGATGGCTGTCGGGTTAATAACAGACACAAGGTGCATCAAGAAGATACGTTGAGTCTTCTCCGAAATAAAAAGATGCGTCAAGCATAGCGCAGAAGCCCACTGGTTGCATAAGCAAACCAGTGGGTTTTGCAGTGTGCTTGACACACAAAAATAATGAAGGAGGTCTTCGCTATGAAGAAGTACGTCGTTTTGTTCTTTAATAACTTCACTGATACCATTGAAGTGTTCGGCGATTATGACACCGAAAAGGAAGCCTTCGAAGCTATTGAGGGCTACCCTGAACTCGACTTCTGGGTGTCGAGGCAGGTCTAATTCTTCCGTGCTGGACATCACATTAAACTGTCCATGCCGAACGCGGCATAAGACACATCAACTCGGTGTGTCTTATATCGTGCTCGTCACGAAATATTTAAGGAGGTACTTTATTATGAAGTACGCAGTTATCTTCTTTAACAACTACACCGAGCAGGAAGAGCTGTTCGGTACTTATGCCACCGAGGAGGAGGCATGGGAGGCAACAGAGAATTCGCCCGAGCTTGACTTCTGGGTATACAAGCTTGTGTGAGTCTCCCGTCCTGAGCATGACGTTAAACTGCTCTTTGATTTCTTCAAAGAAAAAGCCAGTAGCAAAAGCTACTGGCTTTTTCTTTGAGGCAGTCAAGCCTCAATACAAGGTGCGTACAGCGCACCATATGGACAGAAGGGAGTGGTGGTATGGAGCGCTACCTCAGCGCCACCACCGTCGCATTCCTCCTCAATCATGAGCCATTCATTGACACACTACGTGCAATCTTAGCGGGTTACCACGTAGTTGCCGAAGATGAAGAAGCCGTGTTAGAGGTGCTTGAGTGCTTCGGTGATGAAGCCCCTACCATCATCGAGGTCGTAACTCGGTGATACTCGAGCCCAGTGTAAGAGGCGCTGGGCTCCTGTCCATTTGTTTAGCTCTTAATGAGCTAGTAAGGAGGTTTTTCATGAAGCCCTACCGCTACATGAAAACATGGGAGAAGGAGGAGTTCCTCAGCAATCTGTGCTGGGGAGTCTTCGCTGGTCTCCTCATTATCGGCTTATTCATCGAGTTTGTTATCTGCTTCTAAGATAACAAGCTCCGCAGCCTCATTGCAATTATATCAATGAGGCTGCTACTTTGCAATGGTGTAACGATGCATTGCATGAATCCATTGCGCCCCCGTATTGCTACCGAATAGAGCACGAGTAGTTCACGTTATGAACAAATAAAAATATTTGGAGGTCACCATTATGAAGATTATTTTCAACAAGGACAACATCATTAATATCGAAACCATTTCTGTACCCAAAACAAATCTCGCAAAAGAAATGATCAGCTTTATGAGTAGTTGCCCTGAGGCCGACTATATTGACGTAGCGTCCTGGTTTGGCTTCGACTCCGAAATGGAGGTAATTGAATACCTCCAGAAAAACGTAATCGAATTCTCATCACTCTGTCCTCATGATGTGAATATTGTGCTGGGCAATGGCGAAAAGATCATAGTTCCCCAAGCAGGCTTCACTGCCCGCTGTGAAAGCCGCACTGAAGAGGTCGGCAATATCGCGGGTATCCCGTTGCAGTCAGTCAGATACGGGGACGTAGAGGGGCTTCCTCCATTTGTAGAAGGGATTTGCTACATTGTTAGCAGGCCAGTCTATGAGGCCGCAAAAGCATCCTCTCGTGGTGTTACAGACCTTTACGTTGTCGGCGAAACCATTCGAGACGGTAGTACCATTCTCGGATGCAAAGGACTCACGCAACCATGATATTCTGAGCGCCCTTGCATAAGGCGCTATATAAATATTACGCAACTTGAAAAAGACGCCTGCCAAAAAGCAGACGCCTTTTTCAGGTTGCTGATGCAACCTGAATTGCCTCGGAGACACCGAGGAGCAGCTTCATGCCTAGCTGCTTACTGCGTAGTACGCCATATTGACCGAAAGGAGGTGGCAATATGTACATACTCATCGATGAGGATGGAGTAATCCGCAACGAGTCGAAGTACCGTAATACCCTGGTCCGGTATGCGGAATTCATTGGCTTGACGGATTACACCATCGAGTACGATGAATGGGGAGCATGATCCCCATTACCCTAGCCAATGTTGTTGATTTGTGCATTTCGGTATGTTTCATTATAGCCTGCCGTTTTGCAATAGTCAACAACATTGATCTGTAACAAGGGGGCGTGAAGCTTCGGCTTCGCGTGCTGACCAGTTGGAACGAGGATAGGCAATAATGCGCTATCCAACTCATCAAACTTTTAGGAGGCCTATAACATGAAAAACCTTAATCTCCCTGCCCCTGTCATGAATTTTCCTAGATATCCCGAATATCCGGGAAAACTTCACATGTGCTATTATAAAGCACCCTTGATCAATGTCAAGGAGTGCCTTGATAGCAATGAGAAGGAAATGCTTGTCGACATTGAAACGGCAAAAGCAGCTAAATTCTTCATCGAAAAGATGAAAGAATTTGTTGCATACGAAAAGGAACAGCATACCAGCTTCTACTGCAGCCGCGTCCCGTACACGACGCTTCCTTCTTCTATCATGTTGGATGTGCTCATCCCCACAAAGGATGGCGCAACAAGCGATATAGCCGATGTCAGCTATGACCTCGGCTTCCGCTTCGGTGGTAAGATGAAAGCGAATGCCGAACCAGGCGAACGCGAACTGGCAGAGAAGCTTATTGAAGAAGCTAATACTGTCTTCGTAAAACGGCTTCTCAACCACGGCATCAAAGCCGTAATTGAAGAAGGGCTTGTAAAACAGTACAGCTTCTTCACAAGTCCTCCCTCCGGCCTGAAGAAGATGTCTGGGTATTTCCTGTCTTCTGAAGCGTGGAAACTTCCGCGTATTCAGAAGGCAGCATGGTTTGGTCTCAGCCCGAAAGAGATCAACAGCTTGACAAAGGGGAAAGTTGTGTTCCCCAAGCAGGTAATGCAGATGCGTGGCCTGTTCACGTCTTCGGCAATCCCGTCTTCCAAGTTCTTCGGTGATGGGCGATTCATCGATCCGCGTAAGGCGATCGTGATGCCGAAAGTTCAAAGGATCCTCTCTGGCAAAGTCCGCGAAGTACGCGGCAGGTTTGAGAAGGATCAGCAGGAAGTGTATCGCACGGATCTCGACCGTGCTCTCGCCGATGGACAGAACATCGGCAATCCGATGAAGTTCGGCAAGTTTGTTGGACAGCTGCGCATGCTCACATTCAAGGGCCTTGACGTATGTTTTGACATCGTCAACTGGGCCAAATATCGTGGAGTAAAACCCATCGTGAATGACTTCTATAAAGTCAAGCACGATCTCAGCAAGGAGGATTGGGATATCCTCATAACTCTAGACTCTTGGAAGATGGGTAAAGTCTTTAAGAGCTGGGACGACTGCTGCAACGCTGCTGCAGAAATGGGCATCACAGAATTCTACATCTGCGCCACTAACTCCGTCGAAAAGATGACGGTTAATGTGGCCCGTCAGTGCTGGAACAGCCTGTTCGCTATCACAAACGAACAGTTGTTTCCGTTCGTGAAGCCTTCAATCGACAAGGTTAACAAGGCCGATACACTGGAAGGAGCTGCGAAGCTTCTTCGAGAAGACTTCACTGAAGAGATCAGTGACAAAACCGGTATCGCTCAGTGCATCTCAATCGATGAAGAGTTGGTTGGCATTCCGGCAATCTGGCGAAAGGTCGCCCAGATCAAAGAAAGCCGCTGGTGCAAAGTTGCTGGCGGTTCTATCAAGCTTCCCGGATGTTCTGCGTATCTCGTAGACGATCCTGGTCTGGTCTGTGACGGCTGGTTCGGCATTGATGTAAATAACAACTATGCCGGCCTGTTCAGACCCGGAGAGGTCTACATCCCCGACTGCCCTCGTAAAAGCGGAAAAATATCGCTCCTGCGGTATCCGCACGCTTATATGGAATGGGCGGTCATGGAGCTGAAAAATAATGAATGGCTCCAGAACTGGTTGCCCGATCATGTCTGCGTCGTAAATGGTCACGACTTGACACCTCGAATCCTTATGTTCGACGTCGATGGTGACCATGCTACCATCGTGTTCAGCGAAGAACTGGCTAAAATTGCTGAACACATGAGGAAACGGTTTAACATTCTTTCCCTCTACTACGACCCTAAGTCAGCAGAGGGAAAACCTGTCGGTGAGACGCGTGAGGCCTTTATCGACCAGGCTGTAGAATGCATTGTAAAATGCAAGGCCTACAACATGGTCGGTCCGTACAGCAATATCGTTAGGACTGTATGGACAAAGGTTACTTCGTCTGCAGAGGAAATGCTCGAGAAGGGACTGGACTGCGTTGCCTGTGACGGCAAGCAGCCAGTCACCGTAAGAACCATGCTGCGCTGCGCTGCGTATGCGGCGCAAAAAGTCAACGAGGCCGTAGACAGCCAGAAAACATACGCTCTTGATTTCATCAACGAGCAGTTTTCACAGGCCTTCTCCGGCACTCCGTACAATCAGAGATTCCGTGATCACAGCCCGGTAGAGACTGAAAAGAATCATAGATTTGATTCAGATCACTGGAAGAATTCTCTCCGTCCCATGAACGGAACGGTAGATAGAATAAGCGGCTTCTGCGAAAAATATTCAGCGCCTAAACTGAAGCTGGACATCGAGCAGCTGAAGCCTGATCTGTCTGCATTCCTTGACAGCAGATATATGAAGGGTTTTCAGCCTGTGAAAAGCGTTATTTCAGATGATCTTCTCTATGACATGGAATACATCGGCAGAGTCAATACTGCCGAAGGTATGACTATCATGAGAGATCTTCAGGAAGGCAACGCATCTTTCAGTGACTTGCTTCACGTTCTACATTACATGTACGGTGAGAGCTTCTCGGTGTTCGCAAAGAACTCCGATGATGAACTCGAAAAGTCTGCTCATTATGTTGAGCAGATCCGTCGTATCCAGAATGTTGTAGCAGACTACTTCAGACTGGCCGACAAGTATGCTGATATGTCTTTTGAAGAAGCACTGCATGCAGCTGGCAACTCTGCACTTCGTACTGTGATGACTTTGTCGAAACACAACGACACCATGGACGATAAGTTCATTCTGTTCCTGTTTGATGTATTCGGCGAGGTCTGGGCAGAGAATGCGGAGAACAATGCTCTTCAGTGAGATGACAAAGGCTGGGCTACAAAGCCCAGCCTTTTAGTCGTCTTCATAAAACCACTCGGTAAGCTCGGGATCCCAACCTGGATCTCCGGGCTTAGTCGGTGGATCATCTTCGTAGTCATTGATCGGATATCGTGCTTTGCCATTAACATACACACCAGTCTGCAGCTCGCTTATGAGCTTATCATGACTGTTAATGTAGCAGCGATATCTTTGCGGGCGATCAAGTCTTTCTTCGCGTGGATCGACTCGCCTGTAGTAACAAGCCTCAACGTTGCGTTTCTTTGCTTCGATCAGGAAAGCATTTGCTCGCTCTATAGTAGTCCAGCATGTATACTTCTTTCCATCGAGCGTGTAATGCAACGTTGCTTTAGTTATCTTTTTCATTTTTATCATCTCATTTCTAGGAGGTTTATTTTATGATAAAAGGATTCATCATTCCAAATGTTGTCAAAGAGAATGACGTAGTGATCGGTTTTTCTACGATCATTATAATTGGTCAGAAGACTGTTGTAAAGGACGGTCTTCTGAATGCTACTTACGATACTGCACTGATCGCTGCAATTAATGCAGGACTCGAAGCAATCCGTGTTAATGCTCGTGTCACTGTTTTTTGTTTACCACTTGACTACATTCGAATAAAGTACAAAAACACAGACGACTGTATTGATCAGAACGTAGTAGCCGAATATAACAATCTGGCAATGCAGCATGCGTCCATTGTGTATAGGAAGCTCCCGAAGAATTTCGAACTTCCGAAGAAGCGCGAAGTCCCAGAAGAAATCTCAAGAAAGTTCGAAGAGTATGTTGATAATTATTATGAAGCACCGCCTGAAGAAGATGAAGACGGTGCTTTTTGTTTCGACTATAAAGAGGAGGATGCAACCATGAAGAATTCTATGCCAGCTGTTGCCAATGAACCCGTCGTCAAAAAGGAGGATAATATCGTGAAAGTCAACGTTAGCTACATCATTAACAGTGTCAAGTCCACTAAGGAAGTTACCCTTGAGGAAGCAATTGCTTTCCTCACTCGCGCTGATCAACGCAATGTACCGGCTTATTACACAACAGGAAACCAGAGCTTTCTTAATAAGACTGCTCAGGCAATGACGAAGAAGCCTACAGCTCCTGCTCCCGTAAAGGTTTCAAGTGAAGCAGCAATTCCGACTGTTGAGCTTTGGGTTGATGGCGCATGTTCCAATAACGGCAATGAAAACGCAAAGGCCGGCTGGGGTGCCGTCCTTTGCTTTGGTGACAAACAGAAGGAACTTAACGGTATCGTCGAAGGAGACCAGACCAACAACCGTGCAGAGATGACAGCTGTTATTGAAGGGCTTGCCGCGCTTAAGAAGCGCTGCAATGTTCTTGTACATACCGACTCTCAAGTCGTGACTCGTGCGCCTGCGATGATTGAGCGTGGTTTCAAGACTGCAGCCGGTAAGCCTGCAGCAAATAAGGACTTGCTCGAAAAGCTTGCAATCGAATTCAAGAAGCACGACGTGACTATTCTCAAGGTCGAAGGTCATTCTGGTATCAACCTCAATGAAAAATGCGACGCTCTTGCTCGCGCCGCAGTAGCAGCCGCCAAGTAACCACACAAGAACGGCTCCGTGCATATTGTAGCACGGAGCCTTGTCTTTATCAAGAAGGAGGATAATTATGAAGTTTGAAGTTATTGATAAGTTTGTTGGTGAATATTATTTCCTTAGTAACATGTTCCCTTGCAAGATTGAATACAATGGTCTTGTGTTCGATTGTGCTGAAGCAGCTTTTCAGGCCCAGAAGAAACCCGACATGGCTCATCTTTTTGTTGGCGTAGATGGATACACTGCCAGAAAAATAGGAAATGATATATCGATGTCCGCAGAAGATCTTAAGCGTTGGGATCCTGAGACAAAGAAACTTGAAATGCTTTGGGTCTTGCAAAGGAAATTCGAGCAGAACCCAGATCTTCTTGAAAAGTTAAATGCAACCGGAGATGCAATTCTTATCGATGAGGACTATTGCGGAGAAGCTTACTGGTTAGCAAATCACGGAAAAGATGAAGTGAATCTTGGTATTATCCTTGCACTTATACGCAAGGCAACGCTTGTAACAAAAGTAATGGCACGTTATAAAACGAGATATGAAGAATATGTAAAACGTGAAGAGTTTAGTGGTCTTGAGGCAATCTGGCAGTTGGATTACATAAACTATGAATATAAATATCCAGCTTACACAATTGTTAATGGACATGTTTACAGAAACAAAGCATGCATAGAATATTGCAATCAGCACAAAGCACAATAATTTATCTGTTTTAAGTACAACACGCCACTCCCGGTGCAAAACCGGGAGTGGCTTTTCCTAAACATTAATTCCAATGCACTCACTGGGTGTATTGGAATTAGTGCTTAGGAATTTTCTTTCCTAATGCACTCTTCTCCTGACCCTCCCCCATTGCTCCTCAGGCGCCACCTTTTGGCGCCTCACTGCTTGTCCCAACTCATGCAAGTCGTGAGGCGCGCCAGAACCAGACAAACTTGCAAGAGTGCAAACACCCCGCCGCATGGCGGCTGCATCAAGCCGTGCACCGCTTACTACACTCACCTTGTGAGGGTATCGCGCATGCCTGCGAGATGTGCTTCGAAGGCAGCAGATCACAAGCATGCGAGATACACCCCGTTGTTGGAGGAGTGCTTATTCCAGCGTGCTCGCTGCGGGGCAGCTCGCCGTAAGCGGTGAAGCAAACATCGCTACGACGGTGCTTACAAAAATACGCAATAGGAGGAGGTCGTATGTTCGAAAAGACCATTGACGGTACGGTCTACACCATTACCCGCGTCAATGGAACAAACAGATACTATGAAGGTGAGGTCATTCTCATTCAGGAGAAAGACCATAAGACCTTCACGCGCAAGCTCAGTGAGCTGCGTTACGAATCTCTGAGCTTTCACAGCTATGACAGGTCGAAAGCAAACAGAGTAAAAGTCCTGACAAATTATTTAAAGGAGGTCCCCGCATGAAAGAGCTCAAGGAAAACATTGCACCAATATTCCTGATCCTGGTAACCCTAATCTGCACAGCCATCGTAGCATTCAAATTCGGCTTTAACACAGCCGTTGGATCTGCATGGCTTTACAAAGTTGAACACCGTGAAAACTACGAAACTGTAGTCATGGAGTTTGATGGTCAGCTTCATGACTACAAATGGTTCTATGAAGACGAATATTAATTAAGGAGGTTTCATCATGGCACTTGTCACCGTTAAAGCAATTGACTTTCATCAAAAGGAAGTAATGCTCAATGTCCAGTATGATAACAAAGAATCAGCAGAACTCCTGCGCGAACATGCAAAACTGTATAGAGACCTTTATGGTCTGAAGAACAAAGCCAAGCAGCTTCCCGGCTACATAACCAGTCATGTCATTTGAATTGTAAGGAGGACCGCACAACAGCGGTCCTCCTTATTTTTCATGAAAGGAGCACATACAATGTTTAAAGTTGTCGTTGCGTTCAACACCCCTATGCCGCAAGAGTATATGTTCATCGACAAAGACAAGGCAATTGAATTTGCCAAGAAATATCATAACAATGTCAATAATTATGTTGACATCAATGTTTATGAAGAGTCAACACTTGATAATCACATCGATGCATGGCTCCATAATTATTTTACCATCAAGTATGCAAAAGTATACTCAATAGAAGCAGATGTTCCTGCCGAAGACTACATTCCATTCTGAAAATATACCCCACTAAAATCTATATAACACATAGAAATTGGTGGGGTATATCAATAAAAAATAAGGAGAGAAAGAATAATGTGTCAGATCATCTCAATCAAAAGCATCCCCAATGAAACAATCGACTCTTTTGTTTCTTCCTTCATAAAGAAACGCCCCGAATCCAAGTTCATCGTCATTTCCAAAAACCACGTTGACAGCATCCACTATTGTGCAAGTAAGCAGCGCAGCAGATCGTTTACCAAGATCTGCGTGCGCGGCACTGAGAACAAGAAGCTTGAATCTGCAGTCCAGAACGGTGAAAATATTATCGCAGGACCCAGCTTCTTCAAAGGTGCAAAGTTCACAGCGGCTGTTAGGAAAGCCCTGATGGACAAAAACTATTTCCTCATTTTCGAGAATATCAATCCGTCACCGTATGGTGTCGGCAAGAAAATCTTCCGCATGACTGACAAGATGTTGGTCATCGACAACACACGTAAAGGTAATATGAACCGGTATATGGAAGAAAAAGGTATCTCGTTCGAAATGTACAAGTATGTACAGCACGCTTCATATTACGGTCCTATCAAGTACCACTTTGAAAAGAGGAAGTGATATGGTACCTGCATATATTCATCACTACTATGCTCGTGTGGGCGAAAACCATGACGAGCTGGTAAATGATATTGTCAGCAAATTCAAAGTCAAGAGGACGTATGCCGCCCTCTTCAGGCTCTACTGCCTGTCGAGTGGCGGCTTCCGTCCGTCGAAGCAATACATTCAGGACAAAACAGGTATCCTGAAAGATAATGTATTGCGTACAAGAAGATGGCTTGTTGACTTCGGTCTTATTGGTTTTGATGAAGAAGCCAATGAGATACAGGTTGACTGGGATCATCTTCGTGCTCTTGCATCCGTACCTGAAGAACAAATTCCTGTCAGGTCGCATTACACAATCGGCAAAGTAAATCCACACAGGAATGCAGAGCCGAAGCTGAGTGATGATGACATGATCGCTACCATGCAGTTTATAAGCGAGGTGTATGGTATACCTCTTACGTTCGATGATAATGAGTGGGATGGAACAGAGCCGAGTACGGATCTGCTGGAAGAATTCTGTCAAGCAAGTTAAAAATTGATCCCATAATATAAATGGAGGTGTTTATCACAGACTGGTTTATCATTTGGGGACTTTTCTATAATATATTATAGAAATTCCCCTAAATGATAAATTTTTGATCCCATAATATAATATAGCGACGTTTTCAAAACAGCTTGTAAAAATTGATCCCATAATATAGAGAGAGGTGTTAAATAAGCCGAACGAAAAAAATGATCCCATAATATAATATAGAGTGGTTTTAATTTTTGATCCCATAATATTATATAGTGACGAATTTTCGAAAAATGATCCCATAATATTATATGTCGGGAAAACGAGAAGAAAAAGTCCGAAAAAGAAGAGAACAGTTCTTCGAAGACTCTACGAGTTCTTTTCAAAGCTTGTTCTCTTTTCTTTTCCTCTATCCGAATAAAAAACTTCACATCTTACTCCCCTCACCAAGTGAGGGTATCGTAAATGAGCCCATACCCGACTTCATATCGCTAATGGAACTCGCATGGAGATATCACCAGCAAGAGGCTTTGTGTTTCCGTCTATGCTAGCATAGACGAAAGCATAAAGCTTAACTCGCTTGCCTTAAAAAGCACTTGTTATCGAACTCGCTCGCCAAATGCGCTGCTTGCGCCTCCCCTCCACAGGAGGCGCACAGCGCTATTTTCGTACTACGATCCATAGCGCAGTTTATATATATAAGTATATATAGCGGGCAGCAAATGAAAGACTGGTCAGAATATAACTAATTCTGTAGCCGGCGAGTAATCGTTTAAAAAAGAAGACAAACTCAGACACCGGCGCGGGGCGCCTGCGGTAGGCGGTGCGGGTTTGGCGCATTCGGGATATGGCGCTAAACTGGTAGACCTCCTTCCTATATAGAGTCTGTCTTGCTGAAATAATTATGTCCTCCTTTCATAAATTGCAAGCCTTAATTTCCTTGTCAGCTTCTTTCAGCTCGTAGCTGCATCCAATCAGCAAGACAGACTTTTTTTATGCCCTTGTAGTCCAATTGGCAGAGACAACAGACTTAAAATCCGTACAGTTTGGGTTCGAATCCCAATGAGGGCAATGAAGGGAAACTGGCAAATGGTTTCCGAAAAAATACAAAAAATGCAAAAGTTGGCAAATATGAAACATGCAGGCTAAATATTCCAAGGGTTTTCCCGCTTGCGCGTTTCTGCCTTCTTGCGCGTTTTATCCCGCCGCATGGCGGCTGCTTTAAGCGGTGAGGCATCGATGAGAAATAAATTCTTTGAGGTGCTTCATATATATTCAAGCTTCAAAAGAAGCAAAAATTTCTCAGCGACCGAACTAGTGCACGAGCTCGGTAAACAGACGCTGCCTGTATAAACAGCGAAGTGTTGGTCACACGAACCAGAGTTGCTTATCAAGCGATGACTGGAGTTACGACCTGTATTTGTTAATGTGGCATGTTTAGCATGTCAAAAAAAATGAAAAAATAAGGAGAGAAAAAAACTATGTTCAAAACTTTTGCTATTGGTAACCTCTGTGCTGATCCCATCTTCCGTGAAGTCCAGCTGAAAACTGGAGAAATCGTTCATAACTGCCAGTTCAGGATCGCCGTCAACGACCCGTACAATCGGGCCAAGGAACCGACTTACATCCAGGTAACAACCTGGCGCGGTGCTGCTGACAATTGCCGCAAGTACCTCACGAAGGGCCGCAAGGTCTATGTTGAGGGTATCATTGACTGCAATCCCGTCATCAAAGACAACACCATGTACAAGAACCTGCAGCTGAATGCGCAGCATGTTGAATTCCTTTCTCCGCGTGGAACTGCTGCTCCTGAAGACATTGAAGAAGAAGAAGCAGAAGAAGAAGTCACCGAAGAACCGGCACATGCACCCGCCCAGCCTGTCCGTCAGCCCGTTCGCCGCACTCGCCCTGTGATGCAGGCACCGGCAGAACCCGTTGATACAAACGACCTTCCCTTCTAATTGAACAATTTGCAGGCCTACAGCCCAAAAAGCTGTAGGCCTGCTTTTTCGTAAGAAAAGGAGTGAATGAAATGAATTTTGACGCTGAATTCTCAGCTATTCTTCACGAAGCCGAAACCTATACCTACGACAATGCACAGTTTACGGAGGTAAACGATGACAGTCGAGAAGATGATTGAAAACTTTGACCCGTTTAGCCTGCAAATAGGCCAAAAGGTCAAAATGAAAGAAGATTGCTGGGCAATAGCCCAGCAGGTATTTGATTTCTGCCGTGAAAGTGGAACTCCGTATGAGAATTCCTTTCGCTGCCTCGGCGGAAAGACTGGAAAAATAAATACAGCAGAAGAGCGATATATCGATCATCAGAAAAAGTTCATTTATGGCATTGACAATTTTCCATACATCATCGCGCCTGAAATGATCGAGTGCGCTTTTGAAGAACAAAAAGTAGAAATTGACTGCACTGACCTGATTTGACCGGGAAGAGCAGGTTCGAATCCTACCGTCCCGACAAGGACATTTATTGTCCCTCTCCTTTTTCTAGGCCCGTCATAAGGACGGGTTTTGCTCCTGTAGCTCAGTCTGGTGAGAGCTCCGGCCTTATAAGCCGTAGGTCGCTGGTTCGAATCCAGCCAGGAGTACGACCTTTTCGAAGGAGGTATCTCGTTGAAAAGAGCAAGAGACAAGCCTGATAAGTAACCCGTATCCAAAAAAACAAACAAATAAAACCTGCAAAAAAAAATAACAAAAAAGGAAGTAAATCAAAATGAAGTACAATTTTTCTGTTTTCAATTCCATGGTTCGTAAGAACGTTCTGATCGACGGCGACAAGACTGTTGCTGATCTCTTTGACATGGCCGGCGTCATGATCGGCAATTCCAAGGTCTATGTTGGCGGCAAGTACGTCAATGATCTTGACACCATTATCGATGACCTCGGTCTCGATCCCAACCTGCAGCTGCAGGCTATGGCAACAGTAAAGGCTGAGAATGCGGCCTCCGCCAAGGTGACTGG
>DFGZ01000335.1 GCA_002371295.1 Oribacterium sp. UBA3737
CATGCAAAGTTCATCAATATGAGTGATGATTTCCGGGAGACAACTATCCCATATCCTGAGATCATCAAGGTCATGAAGGAAAACGGATATGAGGGCTATCTGTTAAGTGAGTACGAGGGTGCCGATAAGTACGATGAGGGCTATGAGGTAGGACAGACTCTCCGTAAGCATCACATTCTTCTCAAGAATCTGCTTGGCGATTAAGAGAAAGGGAAAATGACCCTTCACGGCTTTGCCCATAGAGAAGCATGCTTTGGCTGTTTCCGGTGACCGGAGGGATTTTTACAAAAATGGAGGTTTATTACAAATGGAAAAACAGGTTATCCAGTCAGTTGGATTTAGAAATATAAAAGATGCAGAAGGTAATGTCACAGGCTTTCAGCTTAAGGTGAAGCTCCCGTATTACAGAGGTATCTTCCTTTCACAGCTTCGTCCGGGCACACTTTTTGTAGACGGTGAGAAGTTTGATAAGGATCTCATTACCTGGAATATCAACGGTGAGGATTATACAAATGAAGAGATGAAATCTGATTTTCATACTCACTGGTCAACAACTAAGCCTGCAGTGCTTAAGGTCAGGAAGGAAGGCGGTCTTTCACAGGGATATCATGATCTGAAGTATGGTTTCTGCTGGACCTCATCATATATGCCGCCCATCATCCAGGACGGCCTCGATCCCGATAAGGAACCAATGGTATATATGCCGGAGTTCGGACACCACATAAATGAAAGAAGATTATTGATCGTATAAGATGTCACATCCAAAAATCCAAAGGTTTTCGGAAAGTTTTTCCTTATTTGCGTCCGGAAACCTGTATTTCAGGAGAATCTGGAGAATCGAAATATAAAAACAGAAAGATCAGAAAACTATCGTGGTTTTCTGATCTTTTTGTGCCAGAAGTCCCCGGACAAATAATGCAACAAGTAAACGACAAATATTGCATAGGATTTTTTTTGAAATAAATTAAAAGCAAAATATGATGCTTATTTTGTTTTCTATGAAAAGAGGAGAAGGAAGCATTGAGGTATCATAAGCATACAAACAACAGATATAACACTCGATTCAGGAGGAAAAAAGATTATGAAGAAGAAAATAATATCAGGTTTTTTAATGGGAGCCATGGCTCTTTCACTTGCAGCCTGCGGCAGCAGCACGAACAGTCCGGAGGCAACCACAGGTACCGCAACAGGTGAAGCCGATCAGAAGGAAGAGACAGCATCAGGCGCTGCAGAGCAGAAGGCAGAAACAACAGCAAGTGCAGGGGAATCAGGTTCAACACATATTTATGTTTTAACGGCGCCTGAGGATCACGGCTGGACTGGTTCTGTTGCAACCTTTGCCAAGGAGAAGGTCGAGGAGGTTAACGGTGAGGGCAAGTACAGTGCAGAGGTTATCACCTGTGATGACGCCTCTTATCAGATCAATCAGATCGAGGATATCATCGCTAAGGGTGAGAAGGATATCGCAGTAGTTATCCAGCCTATCGACGATACAGTTCAGTCCGCTATCCAGGGACTGGTAGATGCAGGTGTTCCTTATGTGGCATTTGACAGAATCATCGATGGAGTTCAGGACAGTGCGGTTGCCAATGTCAAGGGAGACAATGAGGGAATCGGCGCAGGTTCAGCGGCATATTTCGTGTCCCTCGGTCTTAAGCCGGGAGATAAGGTTTATGTATACGAGGGAGACACCTCATCTGTTACAACACTTCGTAATCAGGGCTTTACAGAGTACCTTACCGGAGAACTTGAATTTGACGGTAAGAAGATCGCTGATGATGCAAAGTGGACAGAGGATCAGGTAAACAACAGCATTACATATTCAGGTGCCATGAACTGGAGCCGTTCGGATACAAAGGCATCCTTTGAGACACTCATGGGTGACAGTTCCAACACTTCAACAAAGTGGATCTACGCAGAGGATGATGAGCTTGCAATGGGCATCCTTGAAGCATTGAACGGCGGCGGAATCGAAGATTCTGCAAAGGAAGCATTCCTTTTAAACAAGCCTGTTATCACAGGATGCGGTGGACTTGATGAGTTCTATGGTGTATTGAGAGGTGAGTCTTACGGTGACCTTTACGGTCAGCTTGGTGGTTTTATGTCAGTGACCTACAGTCCGAGCATGATCCAGACTGCAATCGCAGATATGGTTGATTATCTTGATGGCAAGGAAGTTACTCAGGATCACGTTATCGAGTGCAAAAATGTAACTGCAGATAATGTTTCCGAATTCAAGGGATTTAACTAAAATTCGGAGCCGGACAGATAACAGCTTTATGTCATAAATATATCGTGATAAACACACTTTAACAGATGAGAGGTAAAAGGCATGTCGCTTTTGGAAATGAAAAATATAAGAAAATCCTTCAGCGGCGTACCGGTTTTGAAAGGCGTGGATCTTACCGTGGAAAAGGGCGAAATCCACGCCCTTCTTGGTGAAAACGGAGCCGGTAAGTCAACGCTGATGAATATCCTGACAGGAACGATAGATTCTGACGGAGGAACCATCACCTTCAATGGTCAGGAATTAAAAAATATAAGCATTAAAAAGAGTGAGGAAGCCGGAATTGCATTTGTGCATCAGGAGCTGAATCTTTTTAACGATCTGAGAGTATTTGAAAATATATATATCAATAAAGAGCTTACCAATGCTTTCGGAAGGCTAAGAAAAAAAGAAATGATCAGGAATTCCGAAAAGCTGTTTAATGAGTTGGGGGTAAACATTGATCCGGAGGCGCTTGTGGATGATCTGAAAATGGGTGAGAAGCAGCTTTTGGAAATAAGCAAAGCACTTTTCTTTGACGCTAAGCTTCTGATCCTTGATGAACCCACAACTTCACTTACAAATGAAGAGGTTGAGCATCTTTTCGGAATAGTTAAAGAACTGAAAAAAAAGGGGATATCTTTTATATTCATTTCCCATAAGATGCCTGAAATCTTTGAATACTGTGATTCCTACACAGTCTTCAGAAACGGTGAATATGTGGGAAGCGGGAAGATTTCTGAAACTACACCTCAGGAAGTCACAGGACTTATGGTAGGTCATGCTTCAGAAAACGGAGACATTTACAGGAAAAGAGAGCCGGGGGAGGAAGTGCTGAAGCTTGATAAATTAAGCGGAAAGGGCTTCAGCAATATCTCCATGTCAGTAAAGAAGGGCGAGATCCTGGGGCTTACGGGACTTCAGGGCTCCGGCAGCAGTGAGCTTTTACAGAGTCTTTTCGGAGCATCACCCATAAGCTCCGGTGAAGTTCGGGTTTTTGGAAAGAAGTTATCTGAAATAGACACTCATAAGGCAATGAGGGCAGGGATCGGATTCCTTCCGGCAAACCGTAAGGAGAATTCAGTGATCCCGGATATGACCATCGGGGAAAATATGTATCTTGCCGAGCAGGTACTTTCGGCAGTGCATTTCAATATAGACAGGAAAAAAGAAGAGAATAATTACAGAAAATACAAGAATCAGCTCAATATCAAGGCTGAGTCGGCGGATGACGGAATTCTGTCTTTAAGCGGAGGAAATCAGCAGAAGGTATTCATCGCAAGATGGCTGAATACCGGGGCAGACATTCTTCTTTTTGATAATCCTACCCAGGGAATAGATGTAGGTGCAAAGGAAGAGATTTATAAACTGATACTGAAGCTTTCGGAGTCGGGAAAGACGATCCTGGTCAACACTCTTGAGATACCCGAGCTCCAGAAGGTGGCGGACAGAGTTCTGATTTTCTATGACGGAGAGATCATAAAGACTCTTTCCCATGATGAAATAGAAGAACATACAGTTATGATGTATTCCACAAATTCAGTGGAAGCGTGAAGCTGAAGCAGTTATTCGAAGGTGACAGGAGGTTCCTATGAGCGCTGGATTATATAAAGGGGCAGGTTTGGCCCTGAAATCGGAAAACAAAGAGATGGATTACAGGATGGATAAGACCAATTCTAAAAAGAAGAATGTGCTGGGGAACATCTGGCACAATTACAGTTTCATATTTGTATTTTTTATAATTTTCATAGTATACGCAGTGAGCAGCAGTGTGATGACCTGGAGCGCCACCATGAACATCCTGAGGCATTCGGCGGTTATCGGCATCATTTCCCTGGGAATGGGAATGGTATGTCTGACCGGTGAGATCGACCTTTCGGCAGGATCCACACTGGCACTTGTAAGCGGATTTTCAGTAGTGGTGTTCAATGCCACTTCCGGAAATCTGTTCCTGACGGCAATTTTCTCAATAGCCTTCGGTGCGGCTCTCGGATTTGTAAACGGTCTTCTTGTGGGAGTGGTAAAGATGCCCTCATTTATTGTTACTCTGGCTACAATGCTGATCTACAGATCCTTTTCACAGTACTTCTGTCAGCATATTTCCAAGGAGCTTATCGGAGGCGGATCCTCCGTTTACAGGATGTCCAATAAATTCAGCGGTTATGACATCATGTACGCCCTCGGCAACAACAAGCTTGCCACCATACCTATCGTGGGAATCCTCCTTGTGATCTTTACAGTTATCTTCGTATATATTCTTGAAGATACAAAGTACGGAAAGAAGATCTACGCTATCGGTTCGAGCGAAAAGGGAGCATTTATGACAGGTATAAATGTTAATGCCATCAAGATGTCTGTTTTCGTTATCATGGGTGCGATGGTCGGCATAGCTTCATACCTCTGGATCTGCATGAACGCATCAGCGGATCCTGCGACAACAGGCTCCAGCTATGAGATGTACGCGATCGCAGCAGTTGTCCTCGGAGGCATCGCAATGAGCGGTGGACGCGGAAGGATGCTGGGAGTGCTTTTCGGTTCGCTATCATACACTGTTATCGATAAGATCATCATCGCCCTGAAGATGGATTCACTCATCAATAATGCCATAAAGGGAATAATCCTTATCGTGGTAATACTTATTCAGATAGCTGCACCGAAAATCAGGGAAAAGCTGAAGAAATAACCAAAGGTGTACAAATGCCCAATGGAGGAAAAATGAACAAAATAAGAATTGGTATCATAGGCTGCGGAGCGATTTCGGTGAGAAGACATTTGCCTGAGTATGCAGCCCGGGAAGATGTTGAGATCGCTGCGATTTACAACAGAACCAGGAGTAAAGCGGAGGAAATTCAGAAGCAGTACGGCGGCGTGGTCTGTGACAGTGTTGAGCAGCTGGTAAATATGGATCTTGACGCAGTCAGTGTATGTACTTCAAATGCACGTCATGCTCACGATGCAATACTTGCGCTTCAGGCAGGAAAGCATGTACTTTGTGAAAAACCCATGGATGTCACGATCTATAAATGTATAGCCATGGTTGAGGAGGCAGAGAAGGCAGGAAAGCTTCTTATGATCGCACAGAACCAGCGTTTTTCGTCCGCTCACGTGAAGGCAAAGGAGCTTATTCAGGCAGGTGAGATCGGAAGGATAGTATCTTTCGAGACAAAATTCGGTCATTCCGGACCTGAGAGATGGACCGGTTCCGATGACACATGGTTCTTTAAGAAGACAGATGCCGGAATGGGGGCGCTTGCAGACCTGGGCATTCATAAGACGGATCTGGTGCATTATATTACAGGTGAAAACATTACGGAGGTTTATGCCCACACAGCAACGCTTGACAAGAAATATCCGGACGGAAGCCTCATCGATGTTGAGGATAATGCCTGGTGTATCTACAAGCTCGGAAATGGCGCAACGGGAACGATGCACGCAAGCTGGACAGATTACGGCCGGGAATATAATTCAATTGTCATCCATGGAACTGAGGGGTCGATAAGATGCTACGATGACAGGGAATACAGCCTTATTGTAGAAAAAAAGGATGGCAGGCAGAATTTTCTTTCCACCGAGAAGATGATGACCAATGCCGACCAGACCATCGGAACCGGTGAAAGTCTCAACTCGGGCGTGATAGATGAGTTCATCGAATCTATTAAGGGGGAAAGAAAATGCAGATGTACCGGGCGTGATGCACTCAGGTCAATGAGAGTTATATTTGCAGCCATGGCATCCTCCGATATAGGAAGGATGATCACCATTCCCGAGAACAGATAAAAGGGGAAATCGAAAACGAAAACAGGACATCAGACATCATTCCGGCCTGGGAGTGGTGTCTTATTTTTTGCGGCTTCACGGACAAGAGCGTAGAAACGGATCTTTTTTTGTGAAGATTTCTGCAAATTAACAAAAACAGCAGTTACAGTATCGTGCCCAATGGCTATGGCACAACCATCAAGGTTCAGTGTCTTATGGATGGAGTCCTGAATATTCCCTTCGATAAAAATGCAGCCGGACTTACATTTATGATCTATGGCCGGGAGATGAGTCCATCCGTGTTCATCAATAGCTAATTTGGCAAGTCATCAGTATGATTTTAGTTGATTATGAACCATGAAAAATATATTATGGAGTCATGATCTGAAAGAAAAATAAATTGGGTGCAGTGCCCGGGATGGAGGATACATATATGTCTAGAAAAAAGGGTTTTGGAAGTTTACTTGGACTGGCAGCAGTTGTGGGAGGCGTAGCAGCGGTTGTTTCTTACCTTTACAAGTATCAGAAGTTTTCTGAGGAAGTGGATAAGGATTTTACAGATGTTCTTGATTCCGCTCAGGAGGTAAAGGACACCGCCAAGAGATCATATACTACACTGAAGAACGGTCAGGCAAAGGATGAGATCAAGGCTGCTGCCAAGGATCTCGGATATGCAGCGAAAAACCTTGCTATAGATGCAAAAAATCTTTGTGTTGATGCAAGCAAGGATGCATACAGGACCGTGAAGGATGCTCTCAATGAGAAGCTGGGAGAGCAGGATGTGGAAGAGGAAGATGATCTTGATATCTCTGACGAGGATGTTGTATCGGATGATGACGTGGAGATCGAGTTCTACACTGTAGAGGATGAGGAGACAAAGTCAGAAGATGATTCAGCGGTAAAGGAAGCTGAAACAGAGGCTGCTCAGCCTGATGATGCTTCGGATGAAGCTGAAGACTCCTCTGAAGGTACAGAAGAAACAGCTAAGGAAGAGCCGACAGAGACTGCCGCCGATGATAAAGAGTCTGAGGAAGAAGAAAAGGACAGTGCAGAAGAGTCTGTGAAGTAAGAAAAAAATATTTGGTAAAAGCTGGTAAAGCAGGGCGCCCCGAAAACCGGGTACCCTGCTTTACTTTTTGAATGAATAATCGGGAATGATTCCCAAATTGGTTGACAAAGCAAAGAGATGATGTTATAAATGGGAACGATTCTCATATTCATAGAGGGAGGAAGCCGGTGAACTCAAG
>DFGZ01000225.1 GCA_002371295.1 Oribacterium sp. UBA3737
GCATTTACGTTTCATCGGCATTGATGTCGGTAATCCGCATGCGGTTTATTTCCTGTCTGATAATACTGAGCTTGATGTTTCTGAGGTCTCTGATTTGGATTTTCTTTTATATGGACATGATTTTGAGACCCATGAGCGCTTTCCCGAGAAGGTGAATTCAGAGTTCATCAAGGTGATCTCCGAAACTGAGATAGACTTCAGGGTATGGGAGAGAGGCTCGGGCGAGACCCTGGCATGCGGAACAGGAGCGACTGCTTCGGTCGCTGCGGGATGCATGGCCGGAAAGCTTAAGGCTGACACAGAAGTAACGGTTCACCTTATAGGTGGAGATTTAAAAATTAAATATGAATCTGCCACCGGCCGCTGCTTTATGACAGGACCTGCGGCGGAAGTCTTCAGTGGAGATTTTCCTGTTTGATTAAGTGAAAAATCCGGTGGTCTGTACCGGACCGGGAAACCCGGTTTTCGATGTTTCCCAAAGCTTATAAGATGCCTTCACAGAATAATGGCATCAGTCACTTAAATCGTATAGTATGCAGCTTTAAATTCACAGGTCCCGGATCGGTGAATTTAGATATACGTTATGCGGTTAGAGCCTCTCCGTAGAATATTTTTCTTTCGTGAGAAGCTTTACGGAACCCGGGTAATCATATCTGGACAAAAGATAGGGGTGCATCATACATCTCTATTTTTTTGAGAGAATACCTGAGATAAAAGCATGACGAAAAGTTTTTACATCACAAAGGAGAAACAATGGACGCATTTCTGATTCTAGAAGATGGAACTGTTTTCAAAGGAACATCAATCGGCGCTGAGAAAGAGGTCATTTCCGAAGTTGTATTCAACACTTCCATGACCGGTTATCTTGAGGTTTTAACGGACCCTTCTTATGCCGGACAGGCAACTGTCATGACTTATCCTTTGATTGGTAATTATGGTATCTGTTACGACGATATGGAGTCGGAACGCCCATGGCTGGACGCATTTATAGTTCGTGAGCTCTCACGTGTGCCGTCCAATTTCAGATCTGAAAATACAATCCAGAACTTTTTAAAGAAAAATGATATACCGGGAATCGCCGGAATCGATACAAGAGCCCTTACAAAGATCCTTCGTGACAAGGGAACCATGAACGGTATGGTTACTACCAGACGTTATAACGGTGAAGCTCTTAAGGATGTCCTTTCAAAGATAAAGGAATACTCTGTCACAGGCGTTGTGGCAAAGACAACTACAAAGGGAGTTTTCGTTGCAAAGGCTCAGAATCCCGACGGTACACGTTACACCGGAAATAAGGATCCTAAGAGAGTTGCATTCCTGGATGTTGGTGCAAAGAGAAACATCATCAGATCCCTCCAGAGACAGGGCTGTGATGTGACTGTTTATCCTGCCGACACAAGTGCCGAGACTATCCTTGGTCAGAATCCTGACGGAATCATGATTTCCAACGGCCCGGGAGACCCTAAGGAGAATGTTTCCATTATTAAGGAAATCAGGAAGCTCTACGATTCAGATGTGCCTATCTTTGCCATCTGTCTCGGACACCAGCTCATGGCTCTTGCCACAGGAGCAGATACCTTCAAGCTTAAGTATGGTCACCGCGGAGGAAACCATCCTGTAAAGGACCTTTCCAACGGACGTGTTTACATCACATCCCAGAACCACGGTTATGCGGTTGATCCGAAGTCACTGGATCCGAAGATCTGTGAGGAGGCCTTTGTCAATGTCAACGACGGTACAAATGAAGGTCTTAAGTATGTGGGCAAGAACATCGTTACGGTTCAGTACCATCCGGAAGCCTGTCCAGGACCTAAGGACAGTGCATACCTGTTCGAGCGTTTTATGAAGATGATGGAGGCATGAGAGAATGAAGGATAACAGCATTAAAAAAGTATTGATGATCGGTTCAGGACCTATAGTTATCGGTCAGGCCGCAGAGTTCGATTATGCGGGAACACAGGCCTGCCGTTCACTTAAGGAAGAGGGCGTTGAAGTAGTTCTTCTTAACTCAAACCCTGCCACCATCATGACAGATAAGGATATTGCAGACCATGTTTACATCGAGCCTCTTACCATAGATGTTCTGGAAAGGCTTATAGAGAAGGAGAAGCCGGATTCTATCCTTCCTACTCTCGGAGGCCAGGCCGGACTTAACCTTGCCATGGCTCTCGATGAGTCAGGCTTCCTTAAGTCCCACAATGTAAGACTCATCGGAACCACAGCCCTTACCATCAAGAAAGCTGAGGACCGTCTTATGTTCAAGGAGACCATGGAGAAGATCCATGAGCCCGTTGCTCCTTCAGAGGTGGTTCATTCAGTTGAAGACGGATTAAGAGTGGCAGAGGAAATCGGCTACCCTGTAGTGCTCCGTCCTGCATACACTCTCGGAGGATCAGGCGGCGGTATCGCAGAGAACCGTGAGGAGTGCACAGAGATACTTGAGAACGGTCTCAGACTTTCCAGAGTTCATGAGGTTCTGGTAGAGAAGTGCATCGCAGGATGGAAGGAAGTTGAGTACGAGGTAATCCGCGATTCAGCCGGTAATGTTATCACAGTCTGCAACATGGAGAACATCGACCCTGTTGGCGTCCATACAGGTGACTCTATCGTAGTTGCACCATCACAGACTCTGGGAGACAAGGAGTATCAGATGCTCCGTACCTCAGCTCTCAATATCATTACAGAGCTGGGTATCACCGGAGGATGTAACGTACAGTACGCACTTCATCCTGAGAGCATGGAGTACTGTGTAATCGAGGTTAATCCGCGTGTGTCCCGTTCTTCGGCCCTGGCTTCAAAGGCAACAGGGTATCCTATTGCAAAGGTGGCAGCCAAGATCGCTCTCGGATACACTCTTGATGAGATTAAGAATGCAGTAACAGGAAAGACCTACGCATCCTTCGAACCTATGCTTGACTATGTGGTAGTAAAGATGCCTCGTCTTCCTTTTGACAAGTTCATAACCGCAGAGCACACTCTCGGAACACAGATGAAGGCCACAGGTGAGGTCATGGCCATCGCCAACAACTTCGAGGGCGGTCTCATGAAGGCTATACGTTCACTTGAGCAGCATGTGGATTCACTGCTTTCCTATGACTTCTCGGACCTTGACGATCACGACCTTCACAAGCTCCTTCACAGAGTTGATGACCGCCGTATATGGGTAATTGCAGAGGCTCTGCGCCGCGGTTACAGCTATGAGGAGATCCACAATATCACAAAGATAGATGAGTGGTTCATTGATAAGATAAAGATACTTGTTGACATGGAGAACCGCCTTAAGGGTGAGTCCATGAACGAGACTCTGCTCCGTGAGGCTAAGAGAATTGAGTTCCCTGACAATGTCATCGCCCGTCTCACCGGTTATGAAGAGTCAGAGATCGCAGAAATGCGTGATAAGTATGGTATCCATGCAGCCTTCAAGATGGTTGATACCTGTGCCGCCGAGTTTGAGGCGGAGACACCGTACTACTACAGTGTGTTCGGTTCAGAGAATGAGTCTACAGGTGCATTCCGTGACCCTGCAAAGAAGAAAAAGGTACTGGTTCTCGGCTCCGGACCTATCCGTATCGGTCAGGGTATCGAGTTCGACTTCTGTTCCGTACACTGCACATGGCAGTTCAAAAAGGAAGGCTACGAGACTATAATTATAAATAACAACCCGGAGACTGTTTCAACAGACTTCGATATCGCAGATAAGCTTTACTTCGAGCCCCTTACACCGGAGGATGTTAAGAATGTGGTGGATGTGGAGAAGCCTGACGGAGCAGTGGTTCAGTTCGGCGGACAGACAGCCATTAAGCTTGCTGATGCGCTGGAGAAGATGGGAGTTCCTATACTCGGAACACAGCAGGATGATGTGGATGCAGCAGAGGACCGTGAGAGATTCGATGCCATCCTTCAGGAGACCGGCTGTCAGCGTGCTGCAGGTAAGACTGTATTTACAGCTGAGGAGGCGAAGGAAGCTGCCGGTGAGCTGGGCTACCCTGTACTTGTACGTCCTTCATATGTACTTGGCGGTGCAGGAATGCGTATAGCCATCTGTGACGAGGATATAGACGAGTACATCGGAGAGATCAATCAGATCGCCCAGGAGCATCCTATACTTGTAGATAAGTACATCCGGGGAACTGAGCTTGAAGTTGATGCAATATGTGACGGCAAAGACATTCTCATCCCTGGAATCATGGAGCATATAGAAAGAACAGGTATCCATTCCGGAGACTCTATTTCCATCTACCCGGAGAGAAGCCTCACTCAGACTGCAAAACAGAGGGTTATCGATTATACAGAGCGTCTTGCAAAGGCACTCCATGTTATCGGTATGGTAAATGTTCAGTTCATAGCTGACGGTGACGATGTGTACATCATCGAGGTAAATCCACGTTCCTCAAGAACAGTACCTTACATCAGCAAGGTGACAGGCATACCTATAGTTCCGCTGGCTACACAGATTATCTGCGGACATACCATAAGAGAGCTTGGTTACGAGCCGGGTCTCCAGAAGGAAGCGGATTACTATGCTATAAAGATGCCTGTATTCTCCTTTGAGAAGATCAAGGGCGCAGATATCAGCCTCGGACCTGAAATGAAGTCCACGGGTGAGTGCCTCGGTATAGCAAAGTCCTTTAACGAGGCTCTTTACAAGGCATTCCAGGGTGCCGGAATCCAGCTCCCCAAGTACAAGAACATGGTCATCACGGTAAAGGATGAGGACAAGGCTGAGATAGTTCCTATCGCAAAGCGTTTTGAGGATCTCGGTTACAGGATCTTCGCGACCCACGGTACCTTCAAGGCACTTTCTGACGGCGGTGTAAAGTGCTATCAGGTTCGCAAGGTAGAACAGGAGTCTCCTAACATCCTGGATCTTGTTCTCGGACATGAGCTCGATATAGTTATAGATATTCCTAAGGAAGGCGCAGAGGCAAGCAAGGATGGCTTTGTTATCAGAAGAAATGCAGTAGAGACAGGTGTCAATGTTCTTACTGCAATTGATACTGCCAATGCTCTTGCAACTTCACTTGAAAATAAATCATCAGAGCTTCACCTCATAGATATTGCGAAGCTTGATGATAATGACTGATAGGGAGGAAAATGAACATGAGTAAGAAGCGTATGGTTATAGCTCTCGGTCACAAGGATCTGGGCTTTACACTTCCTGAGCTTAAGGCTGCGACAGAAAAGACAGCCGTTATGATAGCTGATTTTATCGAAAATGGATATCAGGTGGCACTGGTCTTCTCGAATGCTCCGCAGGTAGGTATGATACATACCGCAATGAAGAATCTTTCCGACGAGTATCCTGAGCAGTATGTCACTACACCTCTCAGTGTCTGCTCTGCCATGAGCCAGGGTATGATAGGATATGATCTTCAGAATTCGGTGAGAGCAGAGCTTGTTAAGAGAGGTATCTATAAATCTGCCTCCACAGTTCTTACACAGGTACTGGTGGATCCTTATGATGAGAGCTTCTACAATCCTATCAAGAAGGTCGGAAAGATCATGAACAGAGAAGAGGCTAAAAGAGAAGAGGACAACGGAAATCATGTAGTCATGATCTCGGAGGAAAAGTTCCAGCGTATAGTTCCTGCTCCTGTACCAAAGTCCATAGTGGAGATAGATGCCATAAAGGCCCTTCTGGATGCCGATCAGGTAGTCATAGCCTGCGGCGGAGGCGGAATCCCTGTATTGAGACAGGGCAACAACCTTAAGGGGGCTGCAGCGGTCATTGAAAAGGACAGAACAGCAGGTCTTCTTGCAAAGGAGATCGATGCGGATATTCTGCTCATCACAACAGCGGTTGATCAGGTATCACTCAATTTCGGACAGCCTGATGAGAAGCCTCTCAGTAAGATGTCCATAGAAGAGGCTAGACAGTACATTAAGGACGGACACTTTGAGTTTAAATCCATGCAGCCGAAGGTAGAGGCCGGAATCGAATTCGTGGAGGCCGGAAACGGCAGACGTGCCATCATCACATCAATGGAGCTGGCAGAGAAGGCTGTAGCCGGACTTGCAGGTACTACTATTGCATAATAGGGGTCTCGGATAAATAAACTTGAATTAAAAGCCACGTGGGGTTAAAATTTCCACGTGGCTTTAATTTTTCGCGATAAGGCTGCGAAGGGTATGTCTTTACGCATGAATATGCATTTGACAGCCCGGTTCATCGGGCATGGTGCTTCTCTGCTGCTCGATTTATGATTGAGAAATATGTTTCATCATGGCAGTACGTTTCTGTACTGCACTTCGTTTAAAATTAAAGGTTTCCGGGTATGAGCATTCCGGCAATCTGAGAAAATTGTGAGGAAAATCAATGAAGTTAGTTAGTTTTGCAATCCCATGCTACAATTCTGCGGCCTATATGGGGAAGTGCATTGAGTCCATACTTGTGGGAGGAGATGAAGTTGAGATCATAGTTGTGGACGATGGTTCTCAGAAGGACAACACCTTTGAAATAGCCAGGGAATATGAAGCTAAGTATCCTGGAATCGTAAAGGCTGTCCATCAGGAGAACGGAGGTCACGGAGAGGCTGTAAATACCGGCCTAAAAAACGCCACAGGGCTTTATTTCAAGGTGGTAGACTCTGATGACTGGCTTGATGAGGAAGCTCTGCCAAAGGTGCTTTCACAGCTTCGTACCCTTGTTATGGAGGGGAATTCTGTAGATATGTTCGTCTGCAACTTCATCTATGATAAGGTGGGACAGGCACATAAGAAGGTGATGAGATATACCACAGCCCTTCCTCAGGATAAGGTATTTTCATGGAAGGATGTTAAGCATTTCCATATCGGACAGTACATACTGATGCATTCTGTCATCTATCGTACACAGATGCTCAGAGACTGTAATCTCGAGCTTCCGAAGCATACATTCTATGTGGACAATATCTTCGTATATCAGCCTCTGCCATCCGTTAAGTCCATGTACTACATGAACATCAACCTTTATCATTACTTTATCGGACGCGATGACCAGTCTGTCAATGAGACGGTCATGATAGGGCGTATAGACCAGCAGCTTAAGGTCAACCGCATCATGCTTGAATGCTGTGATATCAACAAGCTGAGCTCAAGAAAGCTTCGTAAGTACATGTTCAGCTATCTTCAGATCATTACGACCATTTCTTCTGTACTTGCCATAAAGTCAGGGCTTCCTGAGAATATGGAGAAGAAAAAGGAGCTCTGGGATCATATAAGAGAGACAAACTTCCCTGTATGGCTTCGAATGAGAGCTTCATTCCTTGGTCAGGGCATGAATTTCAATACCAAGGCCGGTAACAAGCTTACCATCATGTGCTACAAGCTTGCCCAAAAGTTCTACGGATTCAACTGATTTATATTCCCCGCTTTACGGCGGGGGATTACTTTTGCTATATGGCTGTGAAACGCAAGTATCTTTTCGCATGAATATATATTTGACAGCCCGGTTCATCGAATAGGGGTTTCTGGCCTGTTCGATGACTTAAAACCCACGTAATATCGCGGTTTTTGGCGCCTGAATCAAAATAATCAAAAAAGTTTAAAATGTTTGTTGACAAAGATGGATCCATTTAGTAATATATACGAGTCGCCAAGAGACAGAGCAAAAAAGCACTGAAACGAAAGCGATAGACGGGGTCTTAGCTCAGCT
>DFGZ01000376.1 GCA_002371295.1 Oribacterium sp. UBA3737
TATAGTAAAAACTATATGTCGATGGGTGACATCAATCATGATGGATTGCATTGCTTGGGCGCGTTTAAGAGAATACATAGCGCCACAGGTGCTACATAGTTTGGAGTGACAGCGGTAAGGTACATATTTGATCTCGCCACAGCAAGGACAGATATAGAGTGCACCGCCATAATCAGGATCACCACATTTAAGAAGCCGGTCTATATTGTCTAAAACGACTGGCCTGGGATGGAGTCTATAAATGATCTCTTCGTAATGCTCCAGACACATTTGCTGAATGATATTACGATGAGAATTGAGATAAATTGTTTCTTTTCCAAAAGGAATCCACTTAGTACTCATACTTCTATTATGAAACAAAAGTGGAGGGGAATAAATACAGCCCCTCAAAGATTTGAGGGGTTGGGGATTTTGAAGATGCCCTTGCATTTCAAAGGGCATTTTCTTGTTCTACATGTAGAAATGCTGTATTTCCTCGTTAGAGATTTTTATTTAGCGGCATAAATATTTTTTTACAGCAAAGCCTAGCCTCTTTGAAGGTTGGGTTTTATGCTATGTGAATAATTCAGGAATTCCTTTTTTGTGTGAGCTGAGGTAGAGGCATAAATATAATTGCATTAAAAAACTGATATCTATTTAAAAAATATAGTTGAAATTTAACGAGGGGAGGGTAACATAAAAAAAGTGAAAAAATACATGTTATCAAGGAGTATAGTATGAAAAATAATGATTCAATTTACAGTAAGGTAAAAATGGCAGCTGCAATGGCGATGGCAATTGCCGGAATCAGTGCAGTGAGCATGAGCGTATACGCAGGACAGTGGGTACAGTTTGGAAATAATTGGTACTACTATCAGGATAACGGAACTTTTGCAACAGGGGAACAGTGGATAGATGGCTATATGTATGGCTTCGATGATACTGGCCGTATGAGAGCTAATGAAAGCGCTAATGGATTTTCTTATGGTGCTGATGGTAAGTGCTATGAGTTCAATGACGTTGCAACAGGAGAACAGTTTATATATGGCGAGAACTTTATAATGCCTACAAATTTGGAACTATCAGAAGAAGAGAAGGCAGCTTTTGAAAGTATGCGCAAAAGATAGGGCTATAATGAGAATGTTATTTTTGGCTTTTCAATGGATGTTAAGGAAGTAACTACTGTTAAGTGTACTATAGAGATTTCATATGAAGAGAGTGACGGAGTTTGGATATGAATGGTGGTGTAAGTGATAAGGGTAATGAGTCAACTCCTTTTGTAAAAGATATAAATAGGTTAATTGCGATAAGTGATGAGCCATCCATAGAAGATGAATTTGGAATCGACGCTTATAGCGAGGGGCTTGCGACTTTTATTAAGAAGTGTAATATGCCGATGACTATATCTATTCAAGGTGATTGGGGAAGTGGAAAAACATCGATGCTTAGGCGCTTGAAAAAAAGTATTGAAAAAGAAGCACTATGTTGTGCCATTGATACATGGCAGTATTCTCAGTTTGAATTGGAAGATCAACTATCTCTGGTGTTTCTTGAATGTATCATGAAGACTCTGCGAAATTCTGGTTTAGAATTAAAACTAAAAATAAATGATCGTCTATTTAAGAGAGCATTATATACTATTGCAGAATATTGTACCGGTAAAATACCTGTTATAGGAAATTTGTCATCTGAAATCCTAAAGAATATAAAAGATTGTTTATTTGAGCAGGAGTTATCACCAATTGAAGCCATAACTATATTGAAATCAGAATTTGAAACTATAGTCAAAGAATTATTAAAGGAAGATAAAAAAGACAGAATTGTATTTTTTATAGATGATTTGGATAGATTACCTCCTGAAAAAGCCATTGAAGTAATGGAAGTCTTGAAAGTAATATTGGGATGCAAACATTGCGTTTTCGTCATTGCAGTTGATTATGAAGTCATAATTCGCGGTGTAAGGACAAAATACGGATCTGATATGCCGGATGAAAAAGCACGATACTACTTTGATAAGATTATTCAGGTTCCTTTTTCTCTTCCGGTGGAAAAATATAAGGTAAAAGAATATATAAATAAGCTTTTAGATGGAAAAGGTGGAACCTATGGATTGAGAGAAGAAAATATGGGAGTTATAGCTGATTTGGCTAGAACTTCTGTGGGATTCAATCCCAGGGCTATAAAAAGATTGGTGAATTTCTATATTCTTAATAAAAGTATTGCAGAATTCGAATTAGAAAAAACCATTATTGGTGAAAAAAAGAGAGACGGCAAAAGAATTGAAGGAGTTGAGCTTATTCTTTGGGCTTCGTTGTGTATGCAGCTTGCTTATCAGGAAATGTATAAAGTATTGTTTCACAGTTGCAATAGCAATAACAAAGCTGATGTAAATGATTTTTTTGAAAATACACAAAACTTGGATGACAAAGCTCATATATCTGATTATTTAAAACAGATTAAATTGGTTGAATACTCAGAAGATAAACAAAAAGAGTTTAAGGATTTTATGGGCATTTTTGGTAATATCATTTCTTATGAAATAGATGAAACTGACGAAGACAAAAGGTACATTAATGATCGGAGCTTTGAGTTGCTTAAAGTGGCTTTGAATTTTGCATTAACAAGTGATTTTGATAGTGATGAATCGAAAGATTATGAATATTGGATGCCGGCCAGATATTTATATATTTATGAAACTCTGAAAATCATAAAGGAAAAAGTTAAAAGCACCAAAGATTCTTTTGAAAACGGCCAAATAATTAGTGAAGCTAAGAATCAAGTTGCAAAGAAATATGGAGTGACTTCTGCCACTGTATCTGATAAAACAACTAGAAGATTAGGCATCGATTCAAAAAAATTTGCAGATATGGTTAGCGGCTTTTTTAACAATAGCGATGATGAACTGCTTAAAATAATCAGAGAAAAGAACAGAGATAAGGAAAATGAAGAAAAATTAATTTCAATATTTAATGAGCTTAGGGCAAATTAGTTTCTTATATTGTTGATTTCAAGGCTACGGTATTGACTCCTTTCATTGTCTGCTAGTTTGAGAGTGCAATGATAGTCTATACTATGACGAAAATATGTTAATTTACAAGTGCTGAAAAGGGATTTTAAGGATAATGGAGATGAAAAGAATAGCATTTTTAACTGGTATAATTGCTTCTGTACTGTCGGTCACATCTTTTGCAGGTGGATGGAATTGGCTGGATCCTAATCAGGATGGAACTCTTGAGTGTTACTATTTTAATGATGATGGTAACTATCTTACAAATACAACTACACCTGACGGTTATCAGGTGGACGAAAATGGAGCGTGGATTCATAATGGTGTTGTGCAAGTAACATATTCTTCAACGACAGATAATGCTGTTGTGTTAAATAGCACGGATTTTGTAAATGGTAATAAAAATACCTCTGGCTTAGAAACAGGTAAAGCATATGTGACAGATGACAGTGGAAAAGTTTATGTTATTAGTACCGAATTAAGTGCAGATAGCGTAAGGGCGTTACAGGACTATACAAACGACTATTATAAAGCACAATTAACTGTAGACTCTTTAAAAAATGCAGCGGGAGATCGGCCCATACTTCATGATCCTGATTTAAATGGGTATCGTGGGAGAAAGTTAACCGATAGCGAGGTTCAGGAACTTGTTTCTAAGTATGGTTTATGGGTACAATCTGGAGAACCTGGAACACACGTTAATATTGCAGTTGATGGGTTTGAAACTGCGTTCGGATTAGTAAATGGCCATACTTATGCCCTTATCGACTATATTGACTGTAGTAAGAAACTGGTTTTGATTGGAGATGATATAAATTGGCGTGATGGAACTTATTTTAAACGTTCTACTCCAGATGAATTTAAACAAAGGTTAGAAGATGATACAATAAATGATAGAGCGTCTGCGGCTATTTTTGGAACAGATTGGCTACAAAGCTAATATCATGTAAATGAGTTCCGTAAAGCTCCATCTCTTTACAAAATAATTACAATTATCGAAGAACAGTCTTTTTTAGTAAAGACTGTTCTTTTTTTCTTTATAGGAAAGTGCATTAACTAAATATTCGGCATAACATATGTTCGCATAAAAAATAGGTGAATTTAATAAGGGCTTTATTTGATGGCCTTAAATGATTACAATTATGAGTGACTTCTCATTTGCGAGGTGAGGAAGTCATTTTTGAGTACCGTTGGTAAGAGTTTGTTTTTAGATTTGCTTTCATTTTTACGAGCAGGGATGATTTTGTCGTAGCCAAGCTGTCTTCTTTAGATCGCAGCTTAATGATGGCCTTTCTATAGAGTTCTTCCAACGGTATTTTTTTGTAATGAAAGTATAGAGCCGCGAATGTCATTGTTGCTCCGCATTTTGCGCAAACGAGAGGATCATATCCAAACGATTTAAGAATAGCTTCTCTCCAGCTAGCGAAGGAAATTGAAGGAAGGTGTCGTTTGGACTTAAATTTTTTAGCATGTATTCTGGCTTTACATTTGCTGGCATAGAAGCCACCATATCGTATCATTTTGAAATTCTTTTCCGGAAGGTGCATGAAAACAAGTTTTAAAAATTCCAATACAGGCTGTTTTACAGTGACAAGCTCATCATTTTCGTGTTTGTTATAATGCCATACAACAGTCTCACCATCGTAAGAATCAATCCTGGAAGTGGCAATAACTGGTCTGCCAAGATAACGGCTGACATTTTTTACGAGCTCCTTTTTGGACATATCACCTTGTTTGTGTTCTTTGCCATTTTCATCTTTAAATGGTTGGGCATACACATAGAAACCTTCTTTGTGATTTTTGTAGCTTGAGGCTTTTTGCTTTTTTTTTGAAAAGAAGGAAGGACCTAAAGCCAGGCGAAGCTTATCAAGGAGAACTTTTTGAAAAGACTTTCGGAGGAATTCGTAAGAGAAAAAATTCATAGGGCGCCATAAGCCTAATTGATTAAAGGCTCCCTCGGAGCAGAGTACATGAATATGAGGATTCCATTCAAGAGGCCAGCCAAAGGTATGAAGAGTCATAACAAATCCCGGACTTAAAACTTCTTTTTGAGTTTTGCGGGCATATTTTTGAAAGCAGCGGGATAAAACTTCTTCCACAGAATCAAAGAGAAGATTTAAGAGAGCACGATCTTTAAGAAAGTAATGACGAAGTTCTTCATCTATAGTGAAAACTATATGTCGATGAGTGACATCAATCATGATAGATTGCATAGCCTGGGCGCGTTTAAGAGAATACATAGCACCACAGGTACTACATAGTTTGGAATGACAACGGTAAGGAACATATTTGATCTCGCCACAGCAAGGACAGATATAGAGAGCGCCACCATAATCAGGGTCACCACATTTAAGCAGACGGTCTATATTGTCTAAACGACTGGTCTAGGATGGAGCATATAAATGATCTCCTCATAATGATCCAGACACATTTGCTGAATGAGATTACGATGAGAGTTTAGATAAATTGTTTCTTTTCCAAAAGAAATCCACTTAGTACTCATACTTCTATTATGAAACAAAAGTAGAGGGAAATAAATATAGCCCCTCAAAGATTTGAGGGGTTGGGGAGTTTGAAGATGCCCTTGTTTTTCAAAGGGCATTTTCTTGTGTGTGAAATACAAAAATAAAGAATCAGGTCTATAACGAATGACAAAAAGAGGTACAAAGCCCACAAAATGTCAATAGAGGATTTATACGATGCTTCAGTACATCACTGGTGATAATGGCGCTTTCGCACATACCTGCAGTTATAGCCATATTCCGAAAAAATTGTAGAATTCTACAAAATTATTGATTACAAATGTTGCCGATGATAAATATGAACACAAAAAAATGTAGAATTCTATAATTTAGGAGATTGAATGATAAAAAGAGATATTACTAGACGGGTGACTGTTTTCCTCATCCGATATAATGGCAACAATGACATAATACAGATAAAAAAGAAGAGGTTAATGTTGTGATCTATTGTGCGATTATAGGAGATATCAAATCATCCAAAACCCTATCGGATAGGGGATTAACCCAGGATAAGCTGAATGAAGTTCTGTCTTATATCAATAAAAAATATGAAAATGACATAGCTGCAGATTTCTTAATTACTATTGGCGATGAGTTTCAGGGACTGGTAACGGATTCCTTTATCATCTTGGATATCATCCAGTTTATCCAAAGAACTATGTATCCGGTAGAAATAAGATTCGGTATCGGTTTAGGCGAAATCACAACCAAAATAAACAGAAATGCAGCAATAGGTGCTGATGGCCCTGCCTTTTGGGCCGCCAGAGAGGCTATTAACAGAATACATGACGATGAGCGGAGCTATAAAAAACAGGCACCTGATATAATGACAGATGTATATTTGTCAAACAAATTCAGGATCAATGAAATAAATACCATGCTTTTAACGTTGAAGGCTATAGAGAACAGCTGGTCCGAGAGTGTACGAATAACTGTCTGGGATATGATAACCCATCATGATACACAAATCGAATGCGCAAAAAGACTGAATGTGAATAGAGCTACGGTAACAAAAAGACTCGCTGATGGTAATTATTATATATACATAAAAGTATTAGACACCATTAAAAGTACAATGCAGCTGCTCAAGGAGGAACTTAATGGATAAAGTCAGATATTTGCCTGTGACCTGTTTTTTGCAAGCCCTTGTTGCATTTACATTTTGTAGGTAATTGCAGAGGACCATGTCGGCTGATTTTAGACCAACACATCCAATGCTGACATATAGTTACAAAGTTATTTTTATAAGTCAAAAGTCAAAGGGAAATTCTGAATCATAATATCGGTGTTCCACAAGATTAGTTCTCTTTGTTGCAGGTCAATCATTTCGCCAACCCATGTATTCCATGATACAGGCCTTTTGGTCTGATATAACACAGGATATAGAGAGTATGCATGTGGCTCGTTTTAGTATTGCACCGCTTGTATAGTTTGCAGATAGACTTAGCTGGTTGAGAGCTAACCTTGTCATAGAGTGACTGTTAGTCAATTGTATTTATCTTATTGCAAAATGGTCATAAAGAAAATGCATAAGAAATAAATCCCAATATTGGCATTACAAAAAAAGAAATATTTATATTTGAAAAAATGATATTTTTTAAATATTTCCTTCACATTAATATCGTAAACAATTGTTACAACAAAACGAGCGATAGTAAAAGGAGCAAAATATCATGAAATTGAAAAACAGGGATGAAATTATTGAACAGTTAACAGAGCAACTGATGTGGTTTGATAAAGAAAGAATTCCCTTACGGATGGATGTATATTTGTATATTGACGAAGACGGGCAAGGTTCTCTTCACATCTTTGATAATCCTGGAGGGAATTCGTGGCTAGATGATGACCACATAACATTATTTCGCTCAAGTGATTTACATGTAGATCCACTTATGGAACTTGGGCCCCATGATGAAATGATCAATGTTTTAGGCGAGGATTACGAAAAGGTTGTTAAAGAAGTGGCAGCTTATGACGAATGTGAGGAGGCAGAGGTGACAGAAAACGATATAATAGAGTACCTCCATTATTGTACCGATAAATATACAGATATAATTAATGAGTATTACAATACTTACTACATTGATGAATACAGGGATTTATATGAAGAGAATGCAGAACGGATAATAGAGGAAGTAGAATCATGGTGCTGATATAAAAATGCATAATGCTGACAGGTACGATAGTGATAAGTGACTTTATGGGGTAGTTTGCACTAGATGTATTGTGAAAAATAAAGGGGCTTGAATTACTGTAAGCAAATTAAGAGATCCAAAGAAAGCTGAAATACGAAACCTATAGGAAGGTGTCATATTTCAGCTTTTTTGTTATTTCTTAAAGAATTCACCCATACTATCAATGAATTTAAGAAAAAAAGGAGGTAAAAAATAATGTTCCAAAATGGAACGGCACTGTGGTCAGAACTACTGTATACTCAATAAATGCGACAGGAGGAAACGATGGTCGAAAAAGGTTTTGCTTCCAACTTAAGGGAACTACGTAAAGCCAAAAAGGAAACGCAACAGCAATTGGCTAATGCGATAGGTGTGTCCAGGAGTAATGTTTCAAAATGGGAAAACAGCTTACTCGAGGCGGATCACAAAACATTAAAGGCAATAGCACTGCATTATCACATAACAATAGATCAATTGCTCGCATAGATACTCGGATAAAAAACAGAAGAGTCACACACGAAATCAGTGAACTTCGTGTGTGACTAAAGGAGGCAAAGAATGGAGAATGAAAAAAATGTGGATCTAAAAACTTCTGTAAAACGATCTCCACAGCTTAATTTTTATAACTACTCATCCCACAACGAACAGGTCATTTTAAAGGCACTTGCAAAAACCTTATGGTATACAAATATTTCATGCACGATAACAGATGACTGGAGCGAGGGCTCCAACGGTACCTACGATGTGTATATTTGCCTGTCAAAAGGTGTATCACATATTTGGTCAGTGGGTGCACAGGCGATTTATGAAAAAAGTAAATGCGTGTACAAAGATTATGATGATGTACTTGATTTGAGTATACAGTTGATAGGATATCTTACAAATAATCGCGATGATCGGATTAAACTTTTAGAATTATTCCGTCTTGTACTAATTGAGGGTGATTACATAGTCAGAGTAGATGATTAAAATTAGCATTATTGTATTATTCTGATTAACTATAATTTAATTGGTGACACTGATACACATGTACAGGGAGGCGGGAATGAAAAAGATATTGATATTAACAGCTATATTAGGATTAGTATTATCAGGGTGCAATAGGACTATCATTGACACAACGTGGGCTTACAAATATGCCGATATCAATGGTGTTGGGACGGTTGAGGTATCATCGTGGATAGATTTCGAAAACTCGGATATGATCCAGATCAAAGCCGCAGATCGTACAGTGTATCTTACTCACTCCGTCAATGTGATTCTACGGACAGAATAACTATAAATGTAATTTATGATGTTAACTATTGGTACTTGCTTATTATATTTGGAAATGCTTTTGAATATTTATGTAGAAATTTAGCAAGAGAACTAGATCAAAGCATCTAGTTCTTTTTTTGTGATAAATCTTTTATTGACATTTTGTGGGCTTTGTACCACTTTTTGTCATTTTATAGAGATCTAATTCTTCATTACATCAAGAATAATAATATTGAAAAAAAAATTTAGATTTCAATATTATTCAGTCATATTGGGTTTATCAAAAAATATATGAATGGAGATTATTTATGAACACCAGTATTATTGATGTACTCAAAATGGATTCAAGTAGCAAATCTGAAAAGACTGAAACAGTAGAGATGGTAAATGGGCATTCGACTACCGGATATCGAGCAGCCAATTCATCCCTACCTAATTTCATCAGACCAAAAGATCAGGAGGTTTTTTTATCAACCCCTTGGCAGAAAGGAAATACCGGAAGGACACAAAGGGCTGATTATAATAACCTTTTTGAAATGTCCTATCGGGTTGTTGATACATCAAAATCACTCTTCCCGGAAAAAAGAAGAGAAAAAAATGTACCTCAAAGCCTTTATTTATGCGGGGGTCATGATGACTCTATGGGAAGCCCAAAGTTATCTATTGACCCCGACCCCCAGACTGCACCTTTGCAAACAGGCAGTACAGATTTGTCAATATTTTCTAATCTACCTACTATTCAGGCTGCAAGAAAGCAAACCTACAGGCTTAACATTGCTTATGATTGCGAATATAAACATGTACCAGAATCAGACTATAGATTGATAACGAGCTATCAGTTCGCTGTTTATCTTCCTGATGAAAAACATATCCTTGAGGTAGTTTTCAGATCTCTAAGATATGAAATAATGAATCGTCTTTACCTAAGAACCTGTTTAGGGGCAATTCTTGATATTTTAGTAGATTTGGATGTCATACCTGTAGTATCTGCAACATATAAAGAGACCCGAAGGTGGAATATAACCGAAAATATTCCATTATTTGAAGGTTCTGACGAAAAATATAAGCATAAAAAGACATTCAAGTCCATACAAGAGGCAAAAGAATATAATCCCGATAATCCTAATCCTCTGATTATTGTGGATAAAAAGGTATATAAAACTAATGACTTTACTGATTTCAAAAATAAGGGTGTTTCCCTTGAAATAGGAATAATATGTCATGCTGGTATTGTAGATTTGCCTGCTTTCAAGGATGATATTTTTGGATTTCGTAAAAAGAATGGCAATATCATGCCATACCTAAATTCTATGCAGGGTGGTTTGACCAGCATATATCCTTTTTTTATACATGTACCAACAGCAAAGGCTTACTGGAAATTTTATCCAGTAAATATCATATTCAGGGACACAATGTGCTGCGCGCCCGCGGATGGAAAATCTTTATCTCATCTTGGTGAATGCGTACAAGTCCCCAAAATTGTATTGCCTAAAGGAGCTATATCAAATATGGATAAGTATATGATGGAATGTCCCGAAGATTATATGGCTTACGCAGCACAGGATGCCTTGGTTACTCTCATGTATGGTTCAAGATTATGGGGCATCAATAAGGATTGGCCTCTAACTTCAACTTCCGGCGCTTGCTTTGCAATGAAGAATAGTATCGCTGATTACTTACATATTAAACGGGATATCAACGGAAATATCGATAAAGAGTCTTTTAACCATATATATAGGGGGTACAAAGAAGTGAAAAAAGGAAAGATATCTACTCCAGTCGGACTCAAGCAGATGAAAACTACCGAGGCAATATCATTTGAGGTCAAGCAACTTCACGATTTTTCGTCAGCAGCTTATGCAGGTGGATTTAATACCTGCTCAATCCCAGGTGTTTATGAGAATATTCATACTTATGATTACGATTTGGAAAATGCATACCCGACAGCCATGTGTCTTGTATTCGACATAGACTATGACAATCCTATTGAACGTGAGTTCAAAAATGAGGAACTATCATTACAAGCATTCCGCACGCCTGTTGATCCATTATTTGCGCTCGTTGATTTTGAATTCCCAAAGAATGTTAGATATCCCTGTATCCCAATTCATGATGATGGTAGCATAATTTTTCCACGATGCGGAGAGGCTGTATATACATCTGGACCATCTCTTTATTTAGCATTACGTCTTGGAGCTAAGATACATGTAAGGCGTGGATATATGGCTCGTATCAAAATGACAGATCAACTTACACCATCAATGTCTCTGCGCGTTGCTTGCAAGCAAATGGTCAAAGACAGAACAATTGCAAAAAATATATACGGAAAAGGATCCGTTGAAGAATTACTGTGTAAGATCTTTGTTAATGGATCTTATGGAAAAATTGCTCAGGATGTTATAGAAAAGCATACTTGGGATGGCTGGAATGAGCATATGCAAAATATTGGTTACTCAGCGATAACATCACCCGAAAGAGCTGCACTCATTACAGATATAGTCCGTTGTATGCTTATAGGTACAATGAATCAGATTGCTGATATGGGCAGAAGGACTTTTTCTGTAACAACAGATGGGTTTATCTCAGAAGCATCTCTTATAGATGTTAACTCTGTTGACTGCTTTGGTTTTAGGAATCTGTTTGAACAATCAAGGTTATGGCTAACAGATACAGACCCTACTATATAGGCTATAAAACACGAACAGTGTACTCTCATCAACCCGACAACTCGTTGTAATATCGGATATGATGTTCCTGATGGTAAAAAAGGTGTATTGGCTCATGGGGGCGTAAAAACATTTCACGCTGAATTCGATTATGATATCAGTAAGGAATCCATAGAGAAATATATCAGCAACATCTCTGTTGATGATGATTTTGGTGGAAATGATTATAAGGACAGTCTTGATGATAAGCATCGCATGTCTGAACTCATTCTGCTAAGAACACACCGTGTACTGTATATTTCTAACGAGTTTCCTAATATTAAGGACTTGGGACCAACAGGTATGATGAAGGATTTTCAAACATTCCTTAAGGCTCATCAGGTCCGACTTGATTTTGATCTCAAGCGTAAGCCTATAAGAGAATCAATACGCAATATTTCAGGAGTAATAGACAATATTACATATACTTATGCCAACTTTGACACTCTACCATTTGAGGATTTGGAAGAATACAGAAAGTACCGATCCACAAATGAGCCATTTTCTTGTTTACGAACTGAAAATGACTGGGGTAAGTTCTTCCTTAAACTAAATGATAAAGAAAAGGGATATAAACGGCGTACTCCTGATGAGTGGGCAAAACTGTTTTCTGTCATTCAAGGGTACAGATGCGGACTGTGGTCTCTTCCTGAATTAGAAGAGTGCAAGAATGAAGATGGTAGTACGAATGTTAAAAAAGCAATTTCTGTGATTAATGAGCATAATCATTCCGCTCGTATATTTAACGCGACTGCCTGGAAAAATGCCAGACGCCCCGAAAGAGCTTCACAGATGCTCCCAGAAGACATGATTAAAGAGTTGCTCGAAGAATTTCACTACATCCCTACGAGCCACTAAGTGAAGAATTTTTTTAATAAAATGATATTTTTTCAAATGTCCTTGCATATTGATAATGTAAAAATATTTAAGGAGAGAAAAGAACTATGATTTTTAAAAACGACGCTCATAAAGCATTTTATGAGTCTCATCACAAAATTTACATCCAAAACGGCGAGCTTGATCATAACCGTTCCGCCCTGATCTATACTTTGGGTATGGACGAGGATTGCCGTGACCATTTTGATGACCTGTATAACAAAGATACAGGGTGTGTCTGCGGAGATGATGATATTTGTTGCTGGGTAACCTCTTCATCTCAGGCGGTCATTCGGCTCGCTTTTGACCTTTTTCATGACGGTCCCATAGTATTGACTAAGGATAGAGATAAACAGTTAGCGTTGCTCGAGAACTACTCGACCGCAAGCGTATTTGGTAATCTCGCCTATCACGGACTAACCCAATACGGCATACAGGCCCTGCAATTACGATATGGTTTTAGTTGATATCAAGGTTCTATGGATAGATGGTTGAGAGTGTAATAGGAATAGATAGACCTTATTTAATAATAGAGGTGACTCATATAATAATGGGTCACCTCTATTATTATGCTTATTTGTTAAACCATACTATGGATGTGTGATACTGGGCAATGTGAGGGCAATGTCATCGACATTGCTAGACTGTCTTGACATTTACTCTTATTATGTTACGATTTTGGTCAGAAGATGTGCTTACATACACATTTATAGGAGTTTGGGCTCCGCTTAGTACAAACGATTTTTATTCTTATAAGTATTTTTGATTGTAATCAGTGGAGCAAGCTTATATGCTTGCTCTAATTTTTATATATGAGAATTACTGTGATGCCTGTAGGAATATGCTGTAAAGAGGATGGTGTACCCTATGAAGAATGACCAGTGGATAAAATATCAGGAGGAGCTGCGATAAAGAATGAAAACAGTACCAATTATTACAGATGAACTTCTTTCGCTGATACGTCATGGAGAAGATTATCAGATTGAATACAAGGAAGCGAAGACGGAATTGCCTAAGAGCCTGTTTGATACCGTAAGCTCTTTCTCTAACAGAGAAGGTGGGGACATTTTTCTTGGAGTCCATGATTGCGGTGTTATTATGGGCATAGATCCGTCAAGCGCTGCTAAACTCATAACTAACTTCGGAAATCTTGCAAACAATAAAGATAAGTTATTTCCGCCGACGTATCTTACGGCAACAGAATATGTATTTATATCCGAAGGCGGATTCTCCGGCGTAGATAAGAATGGGAAAATCATCATGGAGGAAGCGGGTGAATATCATATACTTCATATTCATGTTCCGATAAGCCCGACAGTTGTTAGACATCATGGACGCATATATGATCGTAACGGAGATGCAGATATCGATATAACTGATATTTCGGATATGGTTTATCAGTGTTATGCCAGAAAACAGAGCACATATTTTGTTAATAAAGTATATCCGTATTGGAATGTGCCAGATCTTCGTAAAGATTTGATTGACAAAGCACGTAAGATGGCAGCGTCAAGAAAAAGAAGAGATAATAGAAATGAAAGCCATCCATGGGAAAATATGAGCGACGAGGAAATGCTCCGCACATCCGGTTTGATTCTTACCGATGAGCAAGGAAAAACCGGAATTACACTGGCTGCAGTTCTTCTCTTTGGTACAGACAATATGATTGCTTCTGCATGTGCCCATCATAAGACTGACTGCATATATCGTGTTTATAACTTGGATCGGTATGATGACAGGGATGTGATAGATCCAACAAATCTACTTGATTCCTATAATCGTATGTTTGATTTTGGCCAGAAACATTTGAATGATCTGTTCGTGCTGGATGGTATTCAGAGCGTCAGTGCCAGAGATGCAATCCTTCGTGAGATTATCTCGAACAGCCTGGCACACAGGGACTACAGCAATGGTTATGTTGCAAAGATGGTGATCGAAAAAGACAGGATTTTGGTGGAAAACGGAAACAGAGCACATGGTATCGGAGCATTAAACATCAAGTCATTTAAGCCATTTGCAAAGAATCCGCCAATATCCAAAATATTCAGAGAAATCGGTTTTGCTGATGAACTCGGAAGTGGCATGCGGAACAGCTATAAGTACACAAGGTTGTACAGTGGAGCTGAGCCAGAATTTATTGAGGGTGATGTATTTGAAATAGTAATTCCTCTGACAACTGGCGCCATGACAAAGGTTGGTCCAGGGACTTCACCTGTGGCAAGTGGTCAAGTAAGTACGCAGGCTGAGTACGCAGGCAGTACGCAGGCTGAGTACGCAAGCAGTACGCAGGCAGTTACAATAAGTCTGGATATTTCAAAACTCAACGAATTGCTTGAGTATTGTTCGGAACCAAGAACAAGAGCTGAAATGCAGGAATTCTGCGGTATAAAAACGAGAGAGTATTTCCGGAAAAAGATTCTTGTTCCGATGATTAAATCTGGCAAAATAATACTTACAGTTCCAGATAGTCCGAGTAGCCCGAATCAGAAGTACAAGAAAGCATGAACATTCATACGTTAACGTATGAACATTATGAGCATAGTTTGGATCTACCAAAAAGGGATGCTCGAAAACAAATCATATTCAGCCGAAAAACCATGTGACTTCAGATTCTAAGTGGGGTAAAATTAAAAAAACGTGGGGTAAAACAGTGGGGGACACCCTGTAGAACCGCTTAAAATAAGGATTTTTAGAGTTTCTGGCTAGTGTGATGAAGACCTATTTCTATTCATACACAGGCAGGATGCAGAATCAGAATAAGCCTCATGATTTTCAGAAAAAAGCCTGAAAATACGTGGGTTTTGAGACCATAAAGTGAACTAAAAGTACTTCAAAGATATCTGTCAGGTATCTTTGAAGTACTTTTTTTGAGCTATATCTGAATTAAATCCGGATTATGAGATTTTTAACATTTGTGAGAGAATTATCTTATGAAGATTTATCCCTGAGCTCCTTCAGCATATAGAGAAACTGTGCTTTGGCAGTGTCATTTTTGATGTCCGGATTCATTATCATTCTCTCATATATCTCACTGTATGATGAGTTCCCTTTGTATTCCGAATCCTTAAGGACCATGGCTGTCTGGGCAACGCCGGCAGCCCATGACATGTCGCTGCTCATTTTTTTATTGTAAGAGTCTCCTGTCACCGGTACTTCCATCAGGATGCTCTCTCTGCTTCCCGGCTGCTTGTAGCGTATGCTTACGGTAAGGAGTTCATCGGTGTCGGTAATGTTCCCATGGTCATTCCCGTATTTGGTTTTTACATCGGGTATCTCCATTGATGAATCCACAGGCACTATTTCATAAAGAACAGTTACACATTGTCCTGAGCCGATCTCGCTGCCATCCCTGGTATCGTCCGCAAAATCTTCAGCATCGAGCTGCCTCAGTTCGTAGCCTATCTGCCGGTAGCCTTTGATCTTATCGGGATTGAATTCCACCTGCATCTTCGCATCCTCTGCCACAGTGTACATAAGGGAGTTGAAATCTTTTCTGAGTGCTTTGTCCGCAGCTGATGTGGAATCGATGTATGCGAAATTGCCGTTCCCGTTGTCCGCAAGTGCCTTCATCTTGGAATCTTTATAGTTTCCTGTTCCTACTCCGAGTACGGACAGGAACACATTACTTTCCTTTTCTTTCTTTATAATCTCAACAAGTTCACTCTCACTGGATGCCCCAATGTTAAGGTCCCCGTCTGTGGCGAGTATGACTCTGTTGTTGCCGCCTTCAATGTAGTTATCTCTTGCCAGCTTGTAAGCTGTCTTTATCCCTGCCGCGCCGTTTGTGCCGCCCCATGCTTCAAGGGAGAGTATGTCCTCGGTTATCTCTTCCTTCCTGTTGCATGTCACGCCTTCGCATATTACAGTGTCACCTCCGGCATATGTCACTATTGATATTTTGTCGTCCTCATCCAGCCCGTCGAGAAGCATGAGGAAGGATTTTTGGACAAGAGGCAGCTTATCAGGGTCGAACATGGAACCTGATGTATCTATGAGGAATACCACATTTGAACTTATGTTACCGGTAGCTGCTTCTTCTGCCTTAACACCTATCCTTAGAAGCTTAGTATCTTCATTCCATGGGGTATCCGCCATCTCGACGGTTACTCCGAATTTGTCATCACCTTCCGGTTTCACATAGTTATAATCAAAGTAGTTGAGCATCTCCTCGGTACGGACTGAATCGACGGGAATGTCCCTTCCGTTGAAAACCTTCTTTCTCAGGTTCCCGTAGGATGCCGTGTCTATATCCATACCGAAGGTAGAGAACGGGCTTGCCTTAGTTGACATGAATCTGTTCTCGGAAAAACTCCTGTATTCTTCCGTATTCCAGTCAAAGGATTCTTTTTCTGCCGAAGTCGGCATAGGTAATGGAGCCTCTTCTGGGGCGGATGCAGCTTCAGCAGCAAAACCGTCAGCCTCCATAATATAGTTGTTCATTGCCCCTAGAGAGCCTGTCATATTCATGCTGCCCTTAAGCCATGTCCCTGCACTTGTTTCATCATCATATGTCATGCCGTATCCAGGGAGACTATACATAAGTTCCAGCATTTTTTTATAGAGTTTCAGTATTTCTTCAGTATCAGATATTTTGTATTCGTATAGCTTCTTGTTGGCTATCCCTATGGTTATGCCATCTTTTGGTTCGTAGTATTTGACCCTCCTGAAATATCCTTTGAGGGATTCTGAAATTTTCTGATACTCTCTAGCAGCCTCCCTTTCTTCTTCCGTGTCGCATGCTTCCAGAAGTCTGTCACTGCTATCTTCGAGAAAACTTCCGTGGTTAAGCAGCATGTAGTCAACGGAAGGCTTGTCCCGGGATGCTTCATACCCGTCATATGCTTTCCCTGCCATTTCTATGGCTTTTTGAGGGGATAGCTCTGTTTCTGCGGTATCATCCTTATCATTTACATCCTTTCGGTCATCTCCGGATGTATCCTTCCGGTTTTTTTCTGCATCAGCTTCTGTATTTCCGGTATCTCCGGCTATATCTTTTTCGCTTTTCATGGTAATGCCGGAGTTATCCTGCGGGGACGGGATATCCAATCCACTCTGGCATGCTGTAAGTGCGATGACTGATACCGCCATCAGACCTTTTGCTATGAGTTTTTTCTTCATAAATGCCTCCTGATAACTTGATTAAACTAGGCCTCAGGGATATACAGTCGTGTTGTCCCTTCATACATATAGACAGATTTTTATGTTTTAAGGTCACAAATACTGTGAATTTTTTGATTATTTTTTTGGAATGAAAGTACTATTACACATAAGCTTTTAAACCAAAGGAATCGGAGAAGGAAGCAATGAATAGTCCTTCAATAGTGATAAATTATAGAAGAGAAAATCTATGAAAATATTACAAGGGGTAGTTGTTTTTTGTGATTCTTGTCAGAGGTGGCTTGATTCGATAAAATAATGAATCAGAAGAACTTGGGTGGAAAGAAGCTTATTTTAAAGTAGAATTATATTAACAGTATGAAAGAAATAAAGAGAGTATACGGTACTCGTGAAGGGAAAAATACTTAGGAAAGAGGCTTTTATATGATTAAAACTGCTGTGATAGGAGTAGGAAACATGGGCAGCAAATATGCGTCCATGCTTTGGGAGAAAAAAATCGATGGCATGGAGCTTTCGGCATTGACAAGGCTGCGTCCGCCTTATGAAGAACAGCTAAGCGAAGCTGTAAAATCAGGAATTCCGGTTTTTGATTCGGCAGAGAAGCTTTTCGAGGCTGTGGAGAGCGGTGAGTTAAATCTGGAGGCGGTTGTGATTGCCACACCTCACATTTCCCATGAGGAAATAGCGGTAAAAGCATTGGCACTGGGGATAAATGTTCTTACGGACAAACCTGCCGGAGTATACAGCAGACAGGCCAGAAATATGGATGAAGCTGCGGAAAGGTCAGGAAAAGTATTTTCTATCATTTTTAATCAACGGACCTTCCCCGTATACAGAAAGCTTAAAGAAATACTTGATAGTGGGAAATACGGCAAACTTAAGCGCATGAACTGGATAGTTACCGACTGGTACAGACCGGAAAAGTATTATACTTCAAGCTCGTGGCATGCCACATGGAAAAAAGACGGCGGAGGAGTTCTGCTGAATCAGGCGCCTCATAATCTTGATCTCATCCAGTGGCTTTTTGGCGTTCCTGAGCGGGTGCAGGGTTTCTGTATAGAAGGACATTTTCATGATATAGAAGTCGAGGACGATGTGACGGCTTACTTTGAGTGGGAAAGCGGAGCAACAGGTTGTTTTATCACCTCTACCGGGGAAGCTCCCGGAACGAACCGGCTTGAAATATCCCTTGAGGAAGCGACCATAATCTGTGAAGGAAACACGCTGAAAATAGGTGAGACCTATCCTGAGATGAAGATGCCGGAACCGGATTACAGGGCAGAATCCACGGAGTATTTCAAAAAAATAAACGGAACATGGACAGAGCTTTCTTTCGAAAAAGAGGAGCTTCAGTATGAGAAGGTTCTTCAGAGCTTTTCGGATGAATGTAACGGAAAGGGAATAAGTATAGCTGCAGGGAGAGAAGGACGAAAGAGTCTTATTCTGTCGAATGCCATATACCTTTCCTCGTGGGAAAAGAAAATGATAGAGGTACCTGAGCTTGATTCAGAGCATGAATTAGAGTTTGAGGAGGAGTTCGAGACTGCATTAAAGGCGAAGTAAGCCGGATTACTTATCTAAGCTGAGGTTTATAGAATAAAAAAGGCGGTTCACACATGAGAGTAAACCGCCTTTTTTTTGCGATAAGGCTGTCAAACACATGCCATGATTACATGAGCGTGTATTTGACAGCCATCGCGGGCTTGAGCAGGGGTGAGTGTCCCTGCCCGATTATAGAGTTTGGGGATATATATTTTAAAGAGAAAGGAGAGTTTCTCTTTAAAAAGCAGATTTATTTATGAGGCTGAAGATATTACTGAATTGCAGGAGGCATATTTTTTACATGATTCCCTGATCCAGTTAAAACGTTCCTCATCTATATCATTTGGAACGGTACAATCAGCGCCGAGAATTATGCCGGTCTGTCCGCATTCGGAAAGAAGTCCGTAGGTGGCATTTTCCAGGTCCTCCTTAGAGCCTTTATAAATGACTCCATCCTGTGAGAATCCGCCGATTATGCATTTTCCTTTAAAAAGCTTCTTGGCTTCCTTAAGGCTTGTATCTTCCGCAACAACTGCAACACTGTAGGCTGCAGCATCATAAGTTTTGTATAGTCTTAAGTCATTTCCATGACCATGATAACCGCAAATATGTAAGATATTTGTATTTTTTATCTTTTTGGCCTCATCGAGTACCTTTTTTTCAGCTGGTGCCAGATATTTCTTATGGAAAACCTCATTGAAAAAACCGCCCTGATTATTACAGCTGAAATAGATGCCGTCAGCGCCGCATTCAGTCAGAAGCACTCTGTTCAGATCGATGATTCCTTCGGTTAAGATATCCAAAGCATATTTAACCGCAACAGGGTCTTCTTTTATGAACCGCTGCATGATTTCTTCATCGGCACCAAAAACAGGGAGCCCCTGGGTGAAAGCATTTCTGAGCACCCAGGCCGCAGAGAAACAGGTCACATATATGGGAGCATCAATACCCTTATAAATTTCCATAACTCTTTTGGTGAAATCGATCTGTGCCTTTGCATAAGGTGTGTCAAGCATTGGTTTTTTGATTTTGTACAGATCAGATGCTTTTTCTATACCACTGACATCCAGCGGCATCATCATGAGCGTATCATTCATTATCTTGATGATATCGGGAACAAACTTTTCAAGAGAGGTCTTATGACGGTTGATATTGGCTTCAAGTGCTTCAGGATTAGTCAAACCCATATTCCACTCATAAGGTGATGTGAAATGATGAAAGAAGGCTATAGGAACCCTGTCTACGGGTTGATTTGAAAATGCCCTTTTGATTCTTTCTTTATTTGTCATCACTAACTGGCCCTCCCTGATACGAACAGATTTAATGATCCCTGCGAATACTTCATACTATTCACATATAAAGCCCGGATCATTATCTGTATGTTCCTTCATATTAATTTCATCTATACCTGGCGTAATTAATATACTATCCAAATAAATTCTTGTATAATATATAAAAATATTTAAGATATGAAAAAAAGCTATTACCTGCTATGCCGTGAACATAATAAGGAAAGTTTACTGCTTGTTGATCAGCATATCTTTTCAGCAGTCAATATTTATAACGGAGTTAAACCATGAAGATCAGCGCTCTTAAATATTTAATCGCTATTGCCGAAACCGGTTCCTTCAATAAAGCGGCTAAAAGGCTGTTTATTGCCCAGCCTAGTCTGACAAAATCCATGCAGCAGATGGAAACCGAGCTTGGAGTCACACTTTTTGAGAGAAACAAATCAGGGATACAGCTGACTCCTGAAGGAGAGAAAATATATAAAGAATCCCGGATCATACTGGATTATTATGAGGGATGGAAACAGCTTTCAGGTAAGGATGAAGCCTTGACTATCAATGCTTATGCCCATATATCACTTGTGGGTTTCCTCATTCCAAAGCTTCATATACCGTTCCAGAAAAATCATGCCAATGTTCTTCTGAAATATCAGGTAGATGCCGATCCTGTAAAGCTTGTATCATCAAGTCATTCCACTCCATCCATGGCACTGTGCCTTAATCGTGAAAACGATAATGATAAGCTGTTAAAGACGATGGGGAATAAAAAAATAACTTTAATGACCGGCTACTATGGCTGCCTTGTCAACAAGGAAAGTCCTCTTGCAAAGTACAAAGCCCTTCATTTTTCGGATCTTAAAGGTTATTGTCTGGCCTATCCCAGTCATACATCATCAATTTATAACGATGTATCCGATGTAGTGGCATATTCCATGCTTTCGGATTTTATTCCTGAACTGGTAAAAGAAATATCAGTTAAGAATCTTATGACCGTGGATTCTGTTCATACAGTCATAAAGATGACCAGTGAAATGCCGGAGGTTTTTGCAGTCAGCTTCTATCCTGCAAACTTAAGATATTCCGATTTTGAAAGCGGAAAGCTTGCCTGTATCCCGTTTTATGAACCGGAAACGAAGGGAGAGATAAGTCTCGTATACTCGGAAAAGTATTATGAGAGCCTTCCTGCGTACAGGGATCTGGTAGAGCTCATACAGACTGAGGCAGATTCGTTTTTAAATACAATCAAAAACAGATGAATACTTATAAGGCGGCTGCTCATTACCAAAGAGCGGCCGCCTTTGGTTATTATGGAAATTCCTGATTTAAAGAATAGTTATTCTGTCCGGGAGCTTATTTGAATATGTAAATTTCTCAATATTTATGGTAAAATTAATACATCTTTGCAAAAATATATATATTTTGCACAAAGGATGGATGAAGTTTTGAGTAATTTGTCACTACGCAAGAGACTGGCTCTCTTGGGAGCAGTCTCCATGATTCCCTTGATTCTTGTGGCCCTGTACCTGATTTTTGCTCTCTGGAACTATAGTTACGCCTATGACTCCATAGTCAGCAATATGGCAGTGGCCAATCAGTACAATCTGAAATTCAAAGAGTCTGTAGATGAAAATCTTTACAAGATCGTAGTAAGCGGTGTCTCTTTTTCCGATATCCCCTCCGACCCGGAGCTTATGGACCCTTACGATGTCCTTCAGGATATCAGAAAAAGCTTTTCAGAGCTTGAGGAAAAGACGAAGGATCTGGAGAGCCGGAGCTGGCTTAATAACCTGCTTCGAAATGTTGATACTCTGGAGCTGCGTATCGGTGACATCCAGAGGAACCTTTCGGATGGAAGCCATTATGACGCCAACATTCGTATGTTGAATGACAATGTCTACATCCTCACAGAACTGATTCAGGACGATATCCAGTATTATCTTTACTATCAGACCAGAATAATGGAGAAAATGAAGAGCGAGCTTCAGCTGCGTGTGCGTTATTTTGTTGTGTTTGTAGCTCTGCTTTTGTGTTTCATCGTGGGCATCCTTCTGATGGTAGTCATTCATATCTCAAGAAGTATCACAGTTCCGGTGGAAAATCTCGGCTTCGTTGCACAGGAAATATCTCACGGAAATCTACAGGCACGGGCTGAATGTATCTCCAGGGACGAAATTTCCGTTTTGGGCGGGCGTATAAACGAAATGGCGGAGAGTCTGGAAAAGATGATGCAGAAAATCCGCGATGATGAGAAGAAAATGCGTCATGCGGAGCTTAGGCTTCTGCAGGAACAGATCAATCCCCATTTCCTGTACAACACCATGGATACCATTATCTGGCTCATTGAAGGCAGAAAGCTTGATGAGGCAGAGGATATGCTTGTATCCCTGAGCAACTTCTTCCGTCTTGTTCTGAGCCATGGACATGAGTATATAAGCATTAACGAAGAAGAGCAGCATATAAGAAGCTATCTTGAAATCCAGAAGTTCAGGTACCACGATATTCTGGAATATGAGATAAACATGGATCCGAAGCTCTATGAGTATCGTATTCTGAAGATGACCCTGCAGCCGCTTGTGGAGAATGCTCTTTACCACGGCATAAAGAACAAACGTGAGCCCGGTATGATTCATATCACAGGACAGCTCAGGGAATCGGACATCATGTTCCAGGTATCTGACGACGGAATAGGCATGGACGATGCGACTCTTATGAAGCTAAGGATCGCCATCACAAAGCCCTGTAAGGATACAGATTCAGGATTCGGAATGGCCAATGTTAACGAACGTATACGCATGAATTTCGGACCGGAGTACGGTCTGACCCTTGATTCAGCACCGGGTGGAGGAACCATAGTCACAGTGCGTATTCCAAAGGAGAAAATTGCAGATGTTGATTCTGAGGAAAAGGGAGAATCGTCATGACAGGATGGTATAACACAGAAAAAGAAGGGATTCTCCATAGACATAAGCTTAGGAACATCCTTAAAAGAAAATACGGATATAAAGCTCTTGCACTCAGTTTGATGTTTACCCTTATGTCCGGCGCCTTAGCATCCTGCAGTCCTTTTAACGTGGAAGAAACAAGCGGGAATATGCTGACACTTGAAACAGAACCGGCAGGCGATCTTATCCGGGTGGGTTTTTCCCAGCTTGGATCGGAATCCAAATGGCGCCGTGCCAACAGCATCAGCATAAAGGATTCACTTAAGGTAGAGAATGGTTTCTTCCTTCAGTTTAACAACGCCCGTCAGAAACAGGAAAGTCAGATAAAGGCAATCCGTGGGTTTATTTCCCAGCAGGTGGATTATATAGTCTTTTGTCCGGTAACGGAGGATGGGTGGGACACAGTCTTACGGGAGGCAAAGGCTGCGGAGATTCCTGTCATAATCCTTGACCGCCAGGTCTCCTCGGATGACTCCCTCTACACCACGTGGATAGGAGAGAATATGCGTAAGGAAGGCGAGAATGCCGGAAGATGGCTTGCGAAGATTCTTGATGAACGGGGAAAAAGCAGTGATAAGATAAACATTATCGAGCTCCTCGGAACCCGCGGTTCCTCCAGCCAGATAGGAAGAAGCATTGGCTTTGACTCTGTCTGCGACAAGCATGATAACTGGGTGCTGCTGGATCGTGAGGATGGAGAATTTACTACTGCCAAGGGGCAGGAGGTCATGGCAGGCTTTCTCAAAAAATATGATGACATAGACGTTGTGGTGTGCCAGAACGATGATATGGCCATAGGTGCGGTACAGGCTATGCAGGAAGCAGGGATGGACCTTCAAAGTGATGATAAGCCTATCATCATTTCATTCGATGCCAGCCGTCAGGGACTGGAGATGGTGATGCAGGGAATAATCGATGTGGATGTGGAGTGTAATCCCGCAAGCGGACCACAGCTTTCCGATGTCATACATGAGATGGAACAGGGTAATGAGGTGGAAAAGGCTTACTATATGGATGAGAAGGTTTTCACCAGGGACAATGCCTCCAGATTTGTAGATGAGCGGACATATTAAAAGAGCGGAGGAACAGAGGCAGTATGCTAAAGGTTTTTTTGGTAGAGGATGAAGTGACGGTTCGAGAGGCGCTTCGGGACAATATACCATGGGAGGAGTATGGTTTCCAGTTTACGGGAGAGGCTTCCGACGGAGAGATGGCTCTGCCCATGATAAGAAAGACCGTGCCGGATGTGCTTATCACAGATATACGGATGCCGTTTATGGACGGTCTGACCCTTTGTCATATAGTGGGGCAGGAATTTCCCAAGATGAAAATGATCATAATGAGCGGCTATGATGATTTTGAATATGCAAGACGTGCCATTCAGGAGGGTGTGGATCAGTATCTGAGTAAGCCCATAACCCGGAAGACCATCAAAAAAGCTCTCGATGAAGTCAGACAGAAGATCGAAAATGAAAGAGAGCAGAAGAATTATCAGGAGAAATACCGTCTTGAATCCCGTGAGTATGAGCAGTACCAGAGAAGGAGCTTTCTGGAAGCCCTGTTCGGTAGAAGGCTCAGTGTGGAGAAGATGTATGAGGAGGCTAATAGACTTCAGTTCAGTGTCAATGCAGCCTGCTATAACATACTTTTATTCAGTGTGAACGATAAGAAGAAGGATGAAAGTGAAGAGTTCCGTATCAGACAGAACGACATCCTTGCCTTTTTCCTCCGTTTCCCGGAATACATACTATCGAAATGGAGCCTCAGTTCCTATTGTGTCATAGTAAGGGGAGAAAAGGACGTTGTCAGGGATTTTACAGCAAGGGGAATAGATGAAATAGAAAGGATAGCTTCGGATCCCCGGTGCCCTATGCAGTGGTATGTGGCGGCAGGGGAACCTGTGGACCGTTTCAGTCAGCTGACGGAATGTTTCGAAAAGACAAATCATCGCTTTGCGGAACGCTTCTGGAGACCGGACAGGAATATTCTCCGGCCTGAAGATGGGAGCCTCACGGTTTCTGATGAGAAGCGAAGTATCGATAGTGTCAATGCCGAGAATGTTGACCCGTCTATCATTACAGGTTTCCTGAGAGACGGTGATGTAAGTGACGTTACGGAATTTGTAAATGGATATCTTGAGAGTTTAAAGGATGTACTGAAGTCTAAAATTTTCAGAAGCTACCTTATATTGAATATTCGTTTTACCGTAATCCGCTTTGTGGAAGACTTTGGAATGGATCAGAAGCAGTTTCTGGAGAAGCTGCCTTTTGATATCCATGAACTGGAGGGAAACAGTGAAAGGATCCCGGATTATGTAATAAGCATGCTGAGACTGGCCTTTTCTTTAAGGGATCAGGAATCCGAGAATAAAAGCCACACTGTAGTGCAGGAAGCATTGCCCTATATCGAAAAGCACTATATGGAGGAGGATATCTCCCTGAATTCCGTTGCAACGGTTGCGGGGATTTCCAGTACATATTTCAGCTCCATGTTCTCTCAGGAAATGGGCAGGACCTTTACGGAGTATCTGACAGAGCTTCGAATGAATAAGGCGAAAGAGCTTTTAAGCACCAAAAAACTTCATACTGCGGAGGTGGCTCAGGCCATAGGTTATAAAGATGCCCATTATTTCAGCTTTGTATTTCGAAAGACCCAGGGCATGTCTCCAAAGGAATATCGTTCAAAAAGCAGTCTTTGATGATTTTTCAGGACACAGGTGAATCCCTTCAGTCGGATTCTCTGATACTTGTGCCTTCACTGAGAATCCATGGCACAGCTATAGTATCAGTGGAGGTGTCTGAAAGAAGGCGGGTCAGAGAGGCTGTGACTGCATCCGTGAAGCTGTGTTTTTCATGAGCCAGGGATGTGATGCGAATCTGCTCTATCATGCTCAGATAGCTGTCATCGAAGCTGACAATGCTCAGATCCTCAGGAACATTGATATGGAACTTCGTCAGAATCGGAAGCAGGCTATAAGCGATTTCATCATTAAAGCACACAAGAGCCGTTGCTTCATAAAGGACTTCCCGGGTAAAGTTCCTGAGCTTGAGCCTTAAGGCCGGATCCAGAAGATCCTTAAGCTCCTGCTTGTTAAGCATCAGGATGTGTGATCTGGAAAAATTCAGGTCGAAATCTCTGAGAGCATCAATATAACCCTGGCAGCGTTCCTGTCCCTGAACCGTATCTGACAGGAAAATACCTGCGAATGCATCATGACCGCTGCTTTTCAGCCTGCTGACCAATTCATAAGCGCCGTGATAGTTATCATCTTTTACGACGGACCATGAGGGAAAGTTCGGATATAAGCCATATAAAAACAGCAGAGAGGTTCCCCTGAGGCTTAGCTTCGTATAGAGATCAAGATTTGGGTTCTGAAGAGCGGAGAAGCACTCTGAAATAATCGCCCGGGGTGGATTCTCAAGAAAACCCTTCAGGATTTTACGCTCGGAACAGAAATCAGCATTATTATCTGTGAGATTAACACGAAATCCAAGAACACTGAGCTTTTGTCGGAGAGAGGCCAGAAGTTCGGGGAATATATAATCATCAGGAGTAGCCAGCAGGATCTCAACAACATTTTCTCTGTCATCAGGTGATTTTCCGGTAAGATAGGTACCGCTTCCCTGTCGGGAGGTCAGGTAGCCTTCCTCAATAAGTTCCTTAAGGACCTTACGCACCGTCTGACGGCTCACATCATAACGGAGCATCAGATTATGTTCCGTGTCAAAGGTACTTTTTTTTTCACTAAGCATCTTCTCTATTTCCCGGAGAAGATGCTTTTTTAATTGCTCGGATTTACGCATGCCCGGGATAGGCAGGATGTAATTTTTGTGAGTTTTTTCCGGAACCATGAAAGACCTCCCTTAATAAAACAAAAATAATTAAAAATTTCAGCAGTAATTTTCAATTTACCTGTCAGAACAATTTAAAAATTGTATGTGTGCCGTGCTTTTTATGCATCCTGCGCATGTTTATCTCAATAAAACCGGGGGATAAAATGAAAAAATCCAACCTTTCCGGGACAGTAATCCAAAAAAAACACCTGTTTATACGGATAAGAAGAAAATTTGTACTTTGATTATATACTATGGATAATTATTTGTACTGTTAAAACGATGAATATTGTGCATGTTGTAGCAGAATGATTGAGATAATGCCTAATAAATAGGATAATAATTACAGGAAGAGGAACAAAGTGTTCCGAAAGAACGTACATCTTTTTTAGGAGGAAGTATTTTATGAGAAAAGCATTATCAGTTCTGTTAACAGCCGCTATGGCATCATCAATGCTCGCAGCATGTGGATCATCAAACACACAGGCTACTCAGGCACCTGCAGAGACAAAAGCAGCAGAGACACAGGCTGCAGCAACAACAGCAGCTCCCGCAGAGACAAAGGCAGCAGAGACGGTTGCTGAGGTTACAGAGGCAGCAAAGGCAGCTGAAGCTAACGGAGAGACAATCACAGTCGGTTTCGCACAGGTTGGTCATGAGTCTGACTGGCGTACCGCATCAACAAATTCAGTACAGAGCGCACTCAGCAAGGAGAATGGAATCGATCTTCAGTTCGTAGACTGTGATAACGATTCTGCAGCACAGCTTGAGGCAGTTCGTAACTTCATCCAGCAGGGTGTTGATTACATCGTAATCGATCCTATCGTTTCAACCGGCTGGGATACAGTTCTTACAGAGGCAGACGACGCAGGTATTCCTGTTATCGTAATTGACCGTACCATCGACGATTCAGACAAGTATGTTTCATGGGTAGGTTCAGAGTTCACAAATGAGGGACTTGCAGCAGGTGCATGGCTTAAGGCTTATGTAGCTGATAAGGGAATCTCAGAGGTCAATGCACTTGTTATTTCAGGAACAACAGGTTCATCCGCACAGATCGGACGTTCAAACGGTTTCGACAAGTATGTTGAGGCTGAGAAGTGGAACAAGATCGATGAGCAGACCGGTGACTTTACACAGGAAGGCGGCCAGAAGGTTATGGAGTCTTACTTAAAGTCATACGAAGGCAAGTTCAACGTAGTTGTATGCCAGAACGATAATGAGGCATTCGGTGCTATCGATGCAATGAAGGCAGCAGGTGTTTCCTATGGTGTAGACGGCGATGTTATCGTTATTTCATTTGACGCTTGTACAGCAGGTCTTCAGAAGGTACTTTCAGGCGAGATCAATGCAGACTTCCAGTGCAATCCTCTTCAGGGACCTGACTGTCTCAACATCATCAAGAAGCTTGAAGCAGGCGAGACTGTAGATCAGAAGACATTCATGGCAGAGCCTTGGTACGTTGCAGAAGATAAGCTTAAGGAAATCACATACACAAACAACTCAGGAAACGAAGTAACTGAGCCGCTTGTAGTAGTTGATCAGGCAGTAGTTGACGCAGCTTACTAATTGAATCAGTTAAAAAAACAGCCTCAGTGCGGCTCACAGGCTGCGTACATCAGTGCGAAGAAGCTAATCGGGGGTGGTTCCAAAGAGCCATCCCCTTTGTAAATGAACTGAGGAAACACGGATCATAAGATCGTTTCCGAATAGTTAGAAAATTTTACTATAAAGGATGAGGAAAATGATTAATAACGTATTGATAGAGATGCGGGATATCACAAAAACCTTCCCTGGGGTTGTAGCGCTTGACCATGCTCAGCTTACCCTCAGAAAGGGTGAGATCCACGCGCTTATGGGAGAAAACGGTGCCGGTAAATCCACCATCATTAAATGTCTTACCGGTGTCTATGAACGTGATTCCGGTGAGGTGCACATGGAGGGTGTTCCCGGTAATATCTTTAACCACTCAACAATGGATGCCCAGAATATCGGTATCGCAACGGTTTATCAGGAAGTTAACCTTTGCCCGAATCTGAGCGTTGCAGAGAATCTGTTTATCGGTCGTGAACCGAAAACAAAGTTCGGAACAGTAGACTGGAAGACCATGAACCGGAAAGCAAAGAAGATCATGGAGGATCTTGCGATTCCGATCGATGTAACAAAAACTCTTGATAATTATTCACTGGCCATACAGCAGATGATAGCCATTGCCCGTGCTGTGGATATGGACTGCCGTGTCCTGATCCTGGATGAGCCTACAAGTTCACTTGATGACAATGAAGTTGAGAAGCTCTTTAAACTTATGACGGATCTTAAGAACAAGGGCGTAGGCATACTCTTTGTAACACATTTCCTTGAGCAGGTATATGCGGTATGTGACCGTATCACTGTAATGCGTAACGGTACCTTCGTAGGTGACTATTCCGTACAGGAGCTGCCACGTGTAAAGCTGGTAGCTGCCATGCTGGGAAAGGATTTTGATGATCTTGCTTCCATTAAGGCAGAGGGACAGAGCTCTGTTTCCGATGAAGTAGTAGTAGAAGCAGAGGAACTCAGCCACAAGGGAACTATCAAGCCCTTCAACTTCAAGATCCATAAGGGAGAGGTTGTCGGTGTCACAGGACTTCTGGGATCCGGTCGTTCGGAAATGGTGCGCTGCATCTACGGAGCAGATAAGCCTACTGCCGGAAAGCTCAGTATGCATGGCAAAGAGCTCAAGGCAAAAGCTCCTATTGATTCAATACGCGCTGGTATGGGTTACCTTCCTGATGACAGAAAAGCAGATGGCTGTATAGGTGAGCTCAGTGTCCGTGAAAACATTATTCTGGCGCTTCAGGCCAGAAACGGTATGTTCAAGAGAATCCCCCTTAAGGAACAGAACCGTATAGCGGATGAATTTATCAAGATGCTTAAGATAAAGACAGCATCCCGCGAGACACCGATAAATCAGCTGTCCGGAGGCAACCAGCAGAAGGTCATCCTTGCAAGATGGCTGTGTACACATCCTGACTTCCTGATCCTTGACGAGCCGACACGAGGCATCGATATCGGTACAAAAACAGAATTCCAGAAACTGGTTCTGGAGTTCGCAAAGCAGGGAATGAGTGTGATCTTTATCTCATCTGAAATCGAAGAGATGATCCGTACATGCACAAGGATGTGCGTAATGCGTGACGGCCAGAAGGTAGGAGAGATATCCTCCGAAGAAGGAGCGATGACTCAGCAGGCTGTCATGGGAGCAATTGCAGGAGGTGAAAAATGATGGGAAAGATAAAGACATTAACAAAGAATCAGCTGTTTCTTCCATTTGCCATGATGGTGCTGGTACTTCTTATAAATCTTATAAAGAGTCCTGATTTCTTTGCCATAAACATACAGAACGGTGTTCTCTACGGACGTCTCATAGATATCCTTAACCGTGGATCCGAGATCGCCATCCTTGCTGTTGGACAGACTCTGGTTGTTGCAGTATCCGCAGGTACGGATATTTCAGTCGGATCCGTAATGAGCCTTACAGCCTGCGGTACATGTATGCTGCTTGCAGGATATGGTGTAAACAGTACAACCACACTAGCGGTACCCCTTGCGGCAGGACTGCTTTTCGGACTTCTTCTTGCCATGTGCTGCGGAGCTTTCAACGGATTCCTTGTATCAAAGCTCAACATCCAGCCTATGGTAGCTACACTTATCCTTTTTACAGCTGCAAGAGCCATAGGACTTCTTCTTTGCAACAATCAGATCACTTATATCCGTTATGAACCTTACAAATATTTCGGTAACTTCATACCGGGCTGTCCCGTTCCTACGGCAATTTTCATCACTATAGTTGTGGTTGCCATAGTAATGCTGTTCCTTAAGAAAACAGCCATGGGACTTTATATTCAGTCAGTAGGTATCAACAAAAAGGCTGCCAGGATTTCAGGTCTTAATTCAAGCAATATCTGCTTCATGTGCTACCTGATCTGTGGACTCTGTGCAGGTATCGCGGGAATTGTAGCTTCTTCAAGAATCTATTCCGCAGACTCCAACAACATCGGACGCAACTACGAGCTGGATTCAATCCTTGCTGTTGCACTGGGAGGCAATTCCCTTGGAGGCGGACGATTCAATATGGCAGGTTCCATCATTGGTGCCTATACCATTCAGGCTATAACCGTAACACTTCTTGCCATGGGTGTTTCCACAGATCAGGCTCCTGTAGTCAAAGCTGTAATCGTCATCCTGATCGTAACGGCTCAGGCCCCTGCATTTAAGGCTTTTCTTGCAGAACGTAAGGCAAAGAAGCTTGTACAGGAAAATGAAACTCAGAATAAGGAGGCCGCATAATGAACAAGAAGGTCTTAGAAAAATTAAACGGCAACACAATGCTTTTGGTGATAACCATCTGCCTGTTCTTCGTTATGTATCTCGTAGGATGCTTAATCTACAGCGGTAAAGGTTTCACCCATCTCCAGACATTTCTGAACCTGCTTATAACGAATGCCGGACTTATCTGTGTAGCCAGTGGAATGACCTGTGTCATGCTGTGCGGCGGTATAGATATTTCCGTAGGTTCCCTTGTTGCCATGGACTGTATGATCCTTGCTTATGGTATGGGCAAGCAGAATCTGCCTTGTATCCCCCTTATACTTATGATACTTGTTATCGGCCTCATCTTCGGAGCGGTGCAGGGATTCCTCATCGGTTACATGAAGATTCAGCCCTTTATCATCACCATGGCAGGTATGTTCTTTGCCAGAGGTATGACAGCAGTCATCTGTACAGATCAGATTTCCATTACAGATACTACAAACAAGCTCTTTTATGCCTGGGCCAATTTCAAGATCCAGCTTCCGGCATTCCTTGGCTATGTAAATAAAAAAGGAAAGCTTCAGGTCCCCTTCATCCGAATCTCTGTTGTCATAGCACTTCTTGTTGTGGCAGCCACCTTCTTCCTTTTGAAGTACACAAAGTTCGGACGTTCCCTCTATGCAGTTGGCGGTAACCAGACATCCGCAGCCATGATGGGACTTGATACCTGCAAGATCAAGATGAAGGCATACATCCTTTCATCCTTCCTCTGCTCAATCGGCGGAATCTGCTACTGTCTGAATACCATGTCAGGTTCAGTACAGCAGGCTTCGGGATTTGAGATGGATGCCATTGCCTCCTCGGTTATCGGAGGAACCCTTCTTACAGGTGGTGTTGGTAATGTCATCGGTTCCTTCTTTGGTGTAATGATCACCGGAACTATCACAACACTTGTTAATACAAACGGTAAGCTTCTTTCAAGCTGGGCAAATATTGCAACCGCTGCGCTTCTCTGTTTCTTCATTATCCTGCAGAGTGTGTTTGCATATGTAAAGAATCGCAGTAAATAAAAAATTTTATCTATGAAAGGAATAGTTATGAAGAAATTATATTTTGTAGTCGGCAGTCAGGATCTCTACGGTGAGGAGTGTCTTCGTCAGGTTGCAGCAGATGCTGCCGATATGACAGCATTTTTAAATGAAAAACTGGATGGCATCGTTTCTGTTGAACTTCTTCCCACAGTACTTGATTCGGAAACCTGTATTCAGGACCTGAGAAAAGCATCGGTAGATGACGACTGTATCGGCGTTATCACCTGGATGCATACCTTCTCACCTGCAAAAATGTGGATCAAGGGATTACAGGAGCTTAGAAAGCCTCTTCTTCATCTGCACACACAGTACAATGAGAAGCTTCCTTATGACAGCATCGACATGGATTTCATGAACCTGAACCAGTCAGCTCACGGCGACCGTGAATACGGCTTTATAGTTGCCCGTCTCGGTATTCCTCACGAGGTAGTGGCTGGCTACTATAAGAATGAGAGCGTTCTTTCCAGAATCCGCCGCTTCGCAGAGGTTGCCAAGGCCATCGATCATTCACATCATCTTAAGGTAGCATCCTTCGGTAACAACATGCGTGAGGTTGCGGTTACAGACGGTGACAGGGTAGAGTCACAGATCCGTTTTGGCTGGGAATGTAACTACTTCGGTATCGGAACCCTCAGGGACATCATGGATACCGTTACAGAGGCTGAAGTAGACGCCAAGATGGCAGAGTATGAAGAAAAATATACCATGAAGACAGACCGTCTGGATGCTGTTCGTGAGCAGGCAAAGATGGAGGTTGCACTTGATAAGTTCCTTGAAAAGAACGGCATAGGTGCATTTGCAGACACCTTCCAGGATCTTCACGGTCTCAAGCAGCTTCCTGGCATCGCAGCACAGAACCTTATGGCAAAGGGAGTTGGCTTCGGCCCTGAGGGAGACTACAAGATATCAGCATTATCATCTGTACTTATGAAGATGTCAGAGTGCAGAAAGGGTGCAACAGGATTCATCGAGGATTACACCTATGACCTTACAGAAGGTCAGGAGGTTGAGCTTGCTTCCCACATGCTTGAGGTACCGCCTGCATTTGCAGCAACAAAGCCTGAGATTCAGGTACATCCTCTGAGCATCGGAGACAAGGAGGATCCTGCACGACTTGTATTTGACGGTGTTACAGGTGATGCTATACAGGTCACAATGGTTGATATGGGAGACAGGTTCCGTATCATCTGCGCTGATGTGGAGCTTGTAAAGCAGGCTGCACCTATGCCTAAGCTTCCGGTTGCAAGAATCATGTTCCGTCACAAGCCAAACTTCCAGATCGGAACTGAAGGCTGGTGCTATGCCGGAGGAGCACATCACAGTGTTATTTCAACAGCACTTACAAGAGAAGACATTGCCCTTTTTGCGAAGCTCACAAATACAGAGCTTGTGACCATAGGCGATGATACAACAGAAGCAGATCTCCTTCATCTTGGAGAGAGAAGATAAAAGCATTCCATAGTTTTGATGACATATTGTATAAAGCCTCGGAAAACCTGCCTGTTTCACCGGATGACTCAGGGTACAGGGATGATATTTACAGCGAGGCTTTATACATGGAGAAGGGGATAGTATGTTAGAGGAATTAAAAGAACTGGTATACCGGGCCAACATGAGACTTCCTGAGCTTGGCCTTGTGATATTCACCTGGGGCAATGTTTCCGGAATCGACAGAGAAAAGGGGCTCTTTGTCATAAAACCCTCCGGAGTATCCTATGAAAAGCTTCGCCCTGAGGACATGGTGGTTATGGACCTCGAGGGCAATAAGATAGAAGGAGAGCTTAGTCCTTCTTCAGACACAAAAACTCATCTTGAGCTGTATAAAGCCTTTCCCGAAATCGGAGGTATCGTACATACACATTCACCCTATGCTGTGGCATTTGCCCAGGCAGGGCAGGATGTTCCGTTTTACGGAACGACCCATGCGGACTATTTCTACGGGGATGTTCCATGTACCAGATCTCTTACCACAGAGGAGATTCAGGAAGACTATGAAGGGAACACAGGAAAGGTCATCGTTGAAACATTTCAGGAGCGAAAACTGAATCCTTTATATGTACCCGGGGTAGTGTGCAGAAATCACGGACCTTTCACTTTCGGAAAGGATGTGAATGAAGCAGTGTACCATGCAAAGGTTCTTGAGGAAGTTGCCAAGATGGATCTCTATACGAAAATCGTGGATCCCGATGTACAGCGCGGACCGCAGAACATCCTTGATAAGCATTTCCTCAGAAAGCATGGTCCCAATGCATATTACGGTCAGAAGAGCTGACGTTCTTCATTTGAAAATACGTATTGGTAAAACAGTTAAAGGTATCGGATGATTTGAAAAATAATGAGTCACGTACGGGATTAGGATAACTTGGCTCGTGGGTGGCTCATTCGGATTTTTAGTTCTGATAAAGAGAAAGGCAGAATTATGGGAGCGAAAGAAATAATTCAGGAAGGTAAGACCGCTCTTGGAATCGAGTTTGGTTCTACCAGAATCAAAGCAGTTCTTACGGATGAAAAGGGACAAGTCCTCGCAACCGGATTCCATGACTGGGAGAACCGGCTGATCGATGATATATGGACCTACACCATGGAGGATATTCATAATGGACTTCGTGGATGCTACGGTTCACTTGTAAAGAGCGTAAAGGAACAGTACGGTATAGTTCCGGAAACCTACGGCGCTCTCGGCATCAGTGCCATGATGCACGGTATCCTCGCCTTTGATAAGGAAGGCAGGCTTCTCAGTCCCTTTGAGACCTGGAGAAACAGCAATACCGAGCAGGCAGCGGATGCCCTGACAGAGGCTTTTCAGTTTAACATTCCACTTCGCTGGACCATCGCTCACATTTATCAGATGGTGCTTGAGGACAGGAGCTTTGTAAAGGATTTTTCCTTTGTGACAACATTGGACTCCTTCATACACTGGGAGCTGACAGGCCGTAAAGTCACAGGTATAGGTGATGCCGCAGGAATCTTCCCCATTGATTCGGAGAAGCTGGACTATGATGAGGAAATGGTCGGAAAGTTCGATGCACTGATAAAAGATAAGGGCTATCCATGGACACTTCGTGACATTCTTCCTGAGGTTCTTCTTGCGGGACAGGAGGCAGGCACGCTTACAGAGGAGGGAGCAAAGCTTCTGGATGAAACTGATACTTTAAAGGCAGGAGTACCTCTTTGCCCTCCTGAAGGAGATGCAGGTACCGGAATGGTTGCTACAAATTCGGTTGCTCCGGGAACCGGCAATATCTCTGCCGGAACAAGTACCTTTGCCATGCTGGTTCTTCAGCAGGACAAGAAGCTGTCAAAGCTCTACAGAGAAATCGATATGGTAACAACGCCGGATGGATATCCTGTTGCCATGTCCCATGCAAATAACGGAACATCCGATCTCAATGCCTGGGTAAATCTGTTTAAGGAATTTTCAGAGCTCATGGGCTACAGTGTCGATATGGGTGAGCTTTACGGAAAGCTCTACACAAATTCACTTAATGGTGACAAAGACTGCGGCGGACTTCTTCCCTACGGGTACTTCTCGGGAGAGGGCATCACACATTTGAATGAGGGACGTCCTTTGTTTGCACGAACCCCTAACAGTAAGTTCACTCTGGCAAACTTCATGAGATCACATCTTTACACTTCCCTTGGGGCAGTTAAGCTGGGTCTCGATATCCTTTTAAAGGATGAGAAGGTGCCTGTAAAGAGCATCACAGGACATGGAGGTCTCTTTAAGACAAAGGGGGTTGCCCAGAATTATCTGGCAGCGGCAGTCAATGCTCCCGTTACCGTCATGGATACCGCAAGTGAAGGCGGTCCGTGGGGTGAAGCGCTTCTTGCTTTATACATGCTTCGGGGTAAGGAAGCAGGAACTCTTGGCGATTTCCTCGCAAAGGAGATCTTTGCAGATAAGTCAGGTACTACCGTAGAACCGGATCCTGAGGATGTAGAGGGATTTGAGACCTTTACACAGCATTATAAAGATGGTATCGCCATGGAGAGAGCTGCTGTTGAAGCAATGAAGTGGTGATGTTCAAATTTAAAGAATGATACGAAAATGCAGTGGATAGACAATGGCCCATGAGATGGAGCATGTCCTTGTCTGACCCACTGCATTTTATTTATATGTCAAACGAAAATATTCTTTAACACTTATGAAAATGATTATAAAGGGATAGTATTTTGTCGATTCCTTTTATATATAATTTAAATAACTGTATTTAACAAAGTGATATGATGGTGGTGTCATAAGTCTGTTTCCGCATATACTGCACAATAGTGGGAGAACCGTTAGAGTGATTAACGATTCGATACGGGCTTTTGACGCTCAAATTTTTATGTTGTAAGTAAGATTTTTATATAAATGGGAGAAAATATGCCCATGGGAGAAAATATGCCCGTAGAAGATATCAGAAATGAACTTTATAAATTACAGGATATTAAATACAGAGATTTTCAGAGTAAGCTGATACCGAATATAGATCCGGAAACAGTAATAGGTGTCAGGACGCCCATACTTCGTAAACTGGCAAAAGACCTCTCAAAAAATGAGGATATCAGGGATTTTTTGAAGGATGTTCCTCATAGATATTTTGATGAGAACCAGCTCCATGCTTTTTTGATTTCAGGTATGAAGGACTATGATGAATGCCTGAAGGAATTAAAATGTTTTCTTCCGTTTATTGACAACTGGGCTACCTGTGATCAGTTATCTCCAAAGGTATTTAAAAAGCATAGAAGAGAGCTGCTTCCGGAGATAAAGAAGTGGATTAAATCGGATGAGACCTATACGGTAAGATTTGGCATCGGGATGCTGATGGAACACTTTCTGGATGAGGATTTTGACGTATCTTATCCAGACCTTGTGGCAAGTATACGATCAGAAGAATACTATGTGAATATGATGTCAGCCTGGTACTTTGCGACGGCTCTTGCGAAACAGTATGAGGATATACTGCCGTTCATTGAAAATAACAGGCTGGATATCTGGACTCATAATAAGACTATACAGAAGGCGGTGGAAAGCTTTCGTATTACAGATGAACAGAAAGTATACCTTAAGTCCTTAAAGGTGAAGAACAAATAACCATGGAAAAGAAAAGAATTCAGAATCCGTTAAAAAGGAGTATAAAATACGGATGCATATCATTTGTGCTCGTACTTTGCTTTATTCTTGGGATACATATATATTTAAATTACAAAAACTTTTTTCTAAAGCAGAGTCAGGAACATATAAGGCAGATCATTACTTATGTAACAGGGTATATCGATAACGATGATCTGAAACACTGTATGGATACAGGAATAGAAAGCCAGAAATATAAAGAGATGATGGTTTTTCTGGATGATGTCAAAGAAGATCTGGAACCGCAGTATCTTTACGTGATTAAGCCATTACGGGAAGATGGCGGAAATCATGTACTGATTCTTGTATCGGCAGAAAACAATTACGATCGTTATGAGTATACAGAGGGAAATCTGTATCTTGGAGACATAACAGAGGACGAATATACAAAAGAAGAGGTTGATGAGCTCCATCTTATTATGGGAGAAAAAGATATAGTATTCCTGGAGAGCAATACCTATTGGGGTCATTCCTACTGCGGCTATTATACTCTTCGTGATTCCTCGGGAGCTCCCTATGCGCTTCTTGGAGTTGACATAGATCTGACTCAGATGACAAAGGATATCCTGTACAGAACCTTTAGTAACCTTATCATCATTATAATAATCGGCGGAATTTTTTATTTAGGCTTTATGACCTGGGCATCAAAAAACATCACAGATCCTATCGAGCTTCTGGAAAAGAGTGCAATCGGATATATCAAAAAGAGCAAAGATGTCAATTCTATTGATAAGCTGAAATTTGAAAAACCGGAGCTTAATATAAAAAATGAGGTTGAGTCCCTTAGTAATACCATCGATCAGATGACCGTGGATATGAAGGATTACATGGTCAGGATTATTTCTGCGGAAAAGGAAACAGTCCATATGAAAGAGGTGGCAAGCACAGATTCTCTTACCGGTGTAAGAAATAAGCTTGCCTATGATGAGAAAGTAAAACAGCTGAACAGAAAGATATCAGGAAAGCTCATTAATGAGTTCGGGATCATCATGATGGATGTTAATTATCTAAAGAAGATTAACGACACCTATGGTCATAAATACGGTGATCTCCTCATACAGAACTTCTGTGCTATAGTTTGTGATATATTTGTACACTCTCCGGTATACAGGATAGGCGGTGACGAGTTCGTAATCATACTGCAGAAAAAGGACCTGGAGAATGCAGATAATCTGATTCTGGATTTTGAAAAAACATTAAATGAACGTTCGGCTAAGTGTGATTCCAACCCTTGGGAAACACCTTCTGCCGCAATAGGTTCAGCATATTTTAACAAGGATACGGATACCACGGTAGAGGATGTATTCCGCCGGGCAGATGATGCCATGTATCAGAGGAAGAAGGAAATGAAGGCGGAGCGAACAGACTGATGATTTATGAAGGCCTCCGGACCTTCGGGGGGCCAAACGGATTAAGGGACAGACTTGAATGCCTGTCCCTTTTATAATTCATCTTATTTTGGTTTACAGTTACTTGTGATGTTTACGACAGCCGGTATCATATCATCACCGGCAGTGGTTCCGGCATAGCTTCTGATACGGTTGATGAAGGAATCGTGGTCTGCTTCAACATTGATGACAAGCTTCATCTCACGGATCTCCTTGTCAAATACAAGATAAGCTCTGCACTTCTCGATATTGTCCATATTTTCAAGTGACTTTTCAAGGAGTCCCAGATCATAGTATTTACGGCCCTTTGCACCATCTGTCATGACAACACGTCCGCTGTTCTCAAGGAAATCTATACGTCCGTCAAGCATGATTCGTGCAGTGATTCCGGTGTCGTAGAGTTTTCCCTCACGCCATGGATCATTGATGATTTCAACATAATCCACAGGTGGAACATCCTTGATGAAGAGTCTGCCCCAGGCTCCGAAAGGCTTCTTTGAGTAATGGTCATCAAGTATATAAGCCTTAACATGATCGGTTCCGGAAAGCTTTATAAGCTCCTTTCCGGCTTCTGCATTGATCTCGCCTGCTGTGACCTTATAAGCATGAGGATAAACATTCTCAGGCATATGGTACTTTACCTTACGGGCACTGGTTTCAGTGGTGAAGGTATTGAGTATCGCTTCATAACACTCAAGGAAAAGGTTCAGCTGATCTTCGTCGAAACGGTTCTTCCAGAAACGAAGCTCTGTATAGTAGCCCTTTCCGTCTTCATGAACATTCATATGGAACGGAAGAGAATCAAGCTGCAAATGTATAGTGCGGGCAGGCAGACCTCCGATCTCGGGGATGTTGAGTATCTCACCCTGATACTGGAAGAACATCTCACCTTCACGGCTCAGACTTATAGGACTCTGCATCGAATCCATGATCTGCTTTCCGACTCTCTTTAAGAAGGTGTTGGAAGTCTCATGAGGATTGCGCTCTGTTCTGAGATAGTAGGTCTTGAATAGCGGTCCCACAAGTCTTCTCCAGCGTCCGTCTGTTCGTCCCGAATGAATACTGCAGGTGGTTACATCCTTTTCATCTGCAAAGAGACTTACGGCGTAATTGAATGATGTCAGAAAAAGAACATTTTCGGAAACACCGTTAAGCTTGCAGTAGCTCTGGATGAGACGCTTTGAGGTTTTGTCGAAGCGCTTCCGGATAACGCCCTTTTCGGCGTGATTAAGGTCATCCTTATCCTTCTTATTGAGGAGAGAACGCTGCAGGGCGTAGCCCTTCATCAGTTCATCGTAGTAGTTCGCACCCTTTCGGAATCCGCCGCCGGATATGAGCTCAAGATCGTCCAGTATGTAGTCATAGAAAGTGTATACCTCTTTTTCCACAGGCTTTCCTGCGTAAGCACGGTTCACGTCCTCAAGAAGGATGTTCATGCTGATTCCGTCACCCATGATGTGGCTTACATCGAAAAGCATGAATTTTCTTTTCTCTGTTCTGTAAAGACGGATATGGTAGAGCTTGTCGCTGCCATCGTATCTGAAGGCCTGAAGGAGACTGTTCTCTGTTTCGGGCCATTCCGCATCCGTAACATCAATGATCGGTATATCCGGTTCCCAGTCGTCATGCCTGAAAAGGGCAAGATAGTGCGTTTCGGGATCCGGCTTGATGATACCCTTTAAGGCCGGGTGGGCGTTTATGGTCTCAGTTATGGCTGCTTTCATTCTGTCAAGATCGATGGAGGGATCCAGTTCAAATGTAAAAGGCAGGTTTCCTGTGGTATTACCCGGGATGACATAGCTGAAGTACATCATCATGCCGGTGAGAGGATACTTATCCTGATAAGGATGTACCTCCATGCCCTTTGTCACACCGAGGAAAGCATCAAGCTTCTCAATAGTGCTGTATGTGAGAAGATCGTTGTAGCTGATTATCTTGCCAAGCTGAGTCTCAACCTCCTCCACAAGCTGTATGCATGCCATGGAATCCATACCGGCAGAGAAAAGGTCTGTGGTTATGCCTATACTGTCGTTGTCGATAAGTCCGGAGATGATCTCAAGGAGTTTCTCCTGATTCTCATTTCTGGGCTTAATGATGACATCCTTCCGGTTTTCGGCTGATTCACGCTCGTCTTTGACCTTGCTTCTGATGATTTTCTTTGAAGAGGTCTTCTCGAATGGCTTGTTTCTGATGACGACCTGCGAGATTCTTGCGAATGTCGGAAGATCCTTATTGTGTGTGGCTACGATTTCATCAATTGCTGACTTAAGATCCCTTATGCCTAAGCTGTCAGCGTATTCGAAGTTTGGATACACTTCGGCTATGATCTTGTCATTCTCCCCGAGAGCCACGATATCAGTAATGAGAGAATCTCCGTCAAAAAGATTTTCGATAGTCTCCGGTGAAACATTCTCACCGTTGGATAGTATGATGAGATTCTTCTTTCGTCCTGTAAGATAAAGGAAATTATCCTCGTCTATGCGTGCCAGATCTCCGGTTTTCAGCCATCCGTCTTCTGTAAATGCTTCCTTTGTACTTTCGGGATCCTTGTAGTATCCCATCATGACAGATGGACCCTTGACCTGAAGTTCTCCGTTTACGATACGGGTCTGACAGTTTCTTACGATAAATCCTACGCTGGCACGCTTTTCCGGACGGTCATAATCAGGAACGGCGATCTTGGGTGAAGCTTCAGACATTCCGTAACCCTGTCCTATGACAATGTTAAAGTCATGGAGGGAATCGGCAAGCTCCGGTGCGAGATATCCGCCTCCGCTTATAAGCTTGTACAGTCTGTTTCCGAGAACTTCCTCACGGACCGAAGCTATGGACCATTCAGGATGCTGCTTTCTGGTCAACTGAAGACGGTTGTTTATGAGCTTCAGCATCATCGGAACCATTCTTATATATGTAGGACGGAAGAGCCTGATCTCCTTGAACATTTTTTGAAGAGAGCTTGATAAAGCAAGTGTAGAGCCGTATCTCATGAGGCAGAAAACGTCTCCGTTCATGCAGTAAACATGATGTATGGGAAGTACATTGAGAACTACCTCACTATACTGGTCACCGAGATCGTCATTGCAGAAAACATTGTCTATAAGATTTGAATTGGAGAGCATGACACCCTTGGGATCACCTGTGGTGCCGGATGTGAAGAGGATGATAGCGCAGTCTGAAGCCGAGGAGCTGTCGACAAATCCCTCACCGCTGTACGACTTGCGGATAGATGAAACGCTGTTCTGATCCTTTATATTCTGGATACATATATACTGCCTGACCGATGAGACCTGTTCCTTAATATAAGAAACCTGAGAAATATTATCGAAGTCATAGAAAAGGATGTCTATATCGGCATTGTTCACATTTCTCTGAAGGTCTGACGCGGACAGCTGAACATCAAGAGGAACGCATACTCCGCCGGCGCCGTTAACGCCAAAGAGGGCGGCAAGATAATTAAAACCGACTTTTCCATAGAAACCTGCATGAAGGGTATGACCTAGAGTGCGCTGTACCTTAGCTGCCCATTCGCCGATTTTTTTGGATTCACCGGCCAGTTCTTTATAGCTTCTCTCATAGATAGTGTCATCATGAGCCCATGTAAGGAAAATCTTATCACCGAAGACTCTGCCTGCATTTTCCAAAAGCTGATAGAGGCTGTGTGTTTCTTCAAATCTTACTTCCGGATGACCTGCGTTATCGATCACGATATGCTCATTACTAAAATTCATTGTAAACTCCTTTTTTGAAAAATGGGGAGGTTTTCTTTATGCTTTTGTTTTTGTGAATTTTGAGTGTGCGTTCTGTGAGTTATTAAATAAATGGGTCGGATCAGTGCATAAATGAACACTATATCATATTAATGTTCAGAAAGACCTCTTGTATGAGATTATATCAAATTTTTTAACTAATAAACCTGTCAAAATCACCAATAAATTTAATCCTGGCAGGGTGACTGGAGACATTAAGCACAAAGCTATTATATTAAATATAAATAGGTTTCATGAAGCAGGTTTTCATAAGCTTATTAATTTTTATAAAAAGTTCAGCTTTTATTATTTCACACATAATTATCCGTTATATCACATTTCCGAGCTAAAGCGTTTATAATGAAATACGGTGTTGTTATTTATTAAAAATCCATAGGGAGGGCCATGCATGTCACAACGCACAGATATACACAAAATACTTATTATCGGTTCAGGACCTATAGTCATAGGTCAGGCCTGTGAGTTCGACTAT
>DFGZ01000296.1:0-520 GCA_002371295.1 Oribacterium sp. UBA3737
TTATATGGGTTACTATACAGCTGTCATTTTTTTGTCGTGTGCAACACTATCCATGTTTGCAAAATTAGTACACGACAACCAACAAATAGATAGAAAAACAAAAACGAACTTTTTCCGGACTTCTTTAGTGATCATTATCGCTATGCTGGCTGAATGGGGCGGAATTGCACTTAACGGGGCACCGTCATGGACAGTACCACTTCATATAGTAGTTAAAGCAGCAGACTATGTTTTTACACCTCTTTTGGGCCTGGAACTGGTTAATATAGTTATGCCTGACAGCAGACTTCAGAACTATCTTAAGTATCTGATGATAGGAAATGTCCTTGTGGAAATCTTATCGATATTTACCGGCTGCGTATTTTATGTAGACACCCAAAACATATATCATCACGGGCCATTATTCCCGCTATATATGCTGACCTTTGTACTGGCCCTTTTCAGTGTGCTTTGGGCTTACCTTAAGGCCTTTAGAGATTCATCAAACTCCTACGATATTTCCACGGTATATATTATGCTG
>DFGZ01000296.1:628-4017 GCA_002371295.1 Oribacterium sp. UBA3737
ACTATTTGTCTCGCTATCACTAACGGAACCATACTTTTATTCACACATTACCAGGCGTTTTGTCTTCGCAAAAAAGAGATGGATCTCTCCGAAAAACAAAAGCTCCTCGAGACTGATGTCATGACAGGACTGAAAAGCCGTTTTGCATACAGCAATGTTCTTGATAAGTACGAAAACCTTGATACGCTTCCGGATAATTTCACTGCCATGGTTTTTGATGTAAACGGTCTTAAACGTGTCAATGACAGTCTGGGTCATAAAGCAGGTGATGAACTGGTTCAGGGTGCAGGCGAATGTCTCAGAAAAGCCTTCAGCGACTACGGTGAATGCTATCATATAAGCGGTGATGAGTTCGTGGCTCTTTTAGAGGTGGAGCCTGAGTCTTTGGATGAAGCATTGGTTGGATTTAATGATATTCTTGCTTCCTGGAAGGGTGAGCACATAGACAGAATAAGTGTTTCTGCAGGATATGCTGTTGCTAAGGATCATCCAGGTTCTATCAATAACCTCATCTCATTAGCCGACGAGATGATGTACGAAAATAAGCGTAGTTATTATAGCAAAAAAGAGAATTGCAGACGCAAACATACAGGTTAAAAAAATTAAAACCCCTTTTGCTGAATCATTGAGCAAAAGGGGTTTTTAAACCTTATATCAATCCAAACCAATTAAGACAAAAGCAATTGTAGCTAGTACACTATCACGCCGAGGCATCAAACATCTTTCCGAGACCGGTATCCTCAGCCATAGCCTCTGCCGCTTTTTTATCCACAGGATACTTTATCTTTGTGGTTGTTTCACCTCCGGCAACATAAGTCGTCCCGCACTCAGGACAAATGGCAGTTTTTATGGAAACCGAAGCCTGCAATACCTTTCCGCCGGACTCCTCAGCTTTTTGGTAAGCATTCGCAACATGCTCCTGTTCGTGAGCCCGAACCATTGCAGGAGCATCTTTAACAGAAATATGTGAAGCCGACTTGAAGGAAACATCCATCTCATTGGAGCCGTCCTGATACTTACGTTTTTTGCAGGTCTGGCACTCGGATGGTGCACTTGTCCTTCCGGCCTTTTTTACCGTATCATCACTACTGTTTACGGAGTTATGATCGTTACCGGGCATCATCTGTCTGTAGTTCAGATAATTCCGGGAATTCCCATAGTACGCACTGTAATAACTCCCATATGGATTACTACTCGTCTGTCCTGTGCCGATCGCACCGATAGGATTCATTGCCATACCATACTCCTTTCCCATAAGATTACACGTTAGAAAAGACTGAAGATAGTTATACTTATTATACCATGTCCCTCCGGCTGTCTGTAAATAGATCCGCACCCTAAATCCAGGTATTTTTAAGAGGTTTTATACATTTTTTAGAAGTCTGGCAGAATGACATATGTAAGGCATAGACATTCAGCCCAAAATGTTCACTTAAAAACCATATCCCGTACCTTATAATAACCTGCACGCCTGCCGATATAGTAGTATCGTATCTTGTACTATGTCATATTTTAAAGGAGCTTCAAGTGAGCGACAGGGCCAATGAACGACAATTAAATATCATTTTCCTGCTTATCATCGGTACCTTTACGCTGATTCTTCTTTCTTTTGCATATCTTAGCAACACTCTTTCTCTGAGATATCTGGAAGCCGATACAAAGCTGGTTTCCCATGAATTGGCACGTACTCTGAATGAAAAAGCCTTAAGTATTTCATCTCCGGATAAGGATGCCGAGCTTTCAGAATACTTCAGAGACCAGTCTTCGATTTATACTGAACAAGGGTTTTCACTTTGGCTTATTGATTCATCCGGAAACATCGTGGCAGAAGCCTCCGACAACACACTGGAATTCAAGTCATACTTTTTGGACTCAGTCAAAGAGTCTGATAAGATTTTTTATGATGCGAATAATGGTGGAAACTCATTATTTTTTGCAGATAAGACTCTTTATATCGCACGACGCTTTGCCAGCAACAGATATAGTCTGATTTTGGAAAATGACGGTTCCAAAGAGCGACAGCTTCAAAGGATGCAATATGTTGTGATTTTCTCAATAGGTGTAATTTTGATCATTACACTTCTGGTTCTTATTTCCAACATGTTCTCCAGATACAAAAATAAGCTTATACAGCTTGCCACAACAGATGAACTGACAGGTCTTGCCAACAGAAAATACTTTACGGCAGAATTCAACCGCAAACTGAAACTGTTCACGGATGAATCTCATGATTATTCAATGTTTCTTCTGGATATAGATTTATTCAAGCAGATAAATGATAAGTACGGACACGCAGCCGGTGATGCCGCTTTATCGATGCTTGCAAATTATATAAAGACCACTGTATCGAAGGCAAATGGCTTTGCCGGAAGATGGGGCGGAGACGAGTTCATCGGTGTCATTAATCTGCCTTTAACTGAAGCCAAAGCCTTACTTTTTGAACTGTGCAATAATATACGTCTGGATTCTCCAAAAGAAGGAGCTCCTTTTACAATAAGTGTTGGTATAACATCGGTAAATGGCAATATGACCTTATCGGAAGTCTGTGAAAATGCTGATCTTGCTTTATATGAGTCAAAAGAGAATGGCAGAAATACCGTTACAGCCTTTTCTGAATCCATGACAAAAGCAGAGAAAGCAACCTCTGCTGTCACCGAGAAAAGTACAGTACCGGATCAAACCAGACCGGAAGCCATATCTTTTGAAATACCTACTGAGATTAATTTGAAACCGGAGGAAACAAGCCTCAGTCTCAAACAGGTTCTGAAAGAGCGCTTTCTTCCGGGAATCATATTTGCCGTTAAATGGATGACTCCATTTGTGGCAGCCGGAGGTATCCTCATAGCATTGGCATTCCTGTTTGATGCCGCCAGCATTGACCTTTCCTCCTTGTCAGCTGATGAAAGATCTTCCCTGGGATCCATGACTTCCATATCTACCTATCTGAAATACCTTGGGGATACGACCTTCAATTTTATGCTGCCGGTTTTTTCGGCCTTTATGGCTTACAGTTTTGCAGGTGAAAGTGCTTTTATGTCAGGACTTGTAGGCGGTTATATGGTGATAAATACCAATTCGGGATTTATAGGCGCTGCCTTAGCAGGTCTTGCCGCAGGGATAATCAGCAGAGAGATCAACCTGTTTACAGACCGTCTGCCGAAATTCATCCGTGGAGCTGCCCCCATAGTTATATATCCGATATTCAGTCTCACCATAGTACAGGCTATTTCATTTTTTATGATACAACCCGCCGCTGTGGCACTGGGATCTGTATTTAACACGTTATTGGATTATTCCAAAACCATAAGCAAGCCTCTGGTATGTACGCTGGCTGCCGGAATGATGTCCGTGGATATGGGAGGAATCATTAATAAAATAGCTTATAGCTA
>DFGZ01000246.1 GCA_002371295.1 Oribacterium sp. UBA3737
CGTCCTTTCGTGCTCCATGTGGGGCGTGTCATGAAGTCTATCCTCCACTTTTGTGCAAGCACAAGTGGAGGAAGACTTATGACACTTATATCAAAATATAATTAGGTATTACCGTGAAAAAACTGACTTCCCGGGCTTTTGCCGCGCGGAAGTCAGTTCTGTTTTTTGGTGATGATTCCGTAAAATGCCTATACTGCCAGCAGATTCTTTATATCAGCTCTCTTTAGTACTCCCTGAAGAGCAGAAATGATAATTATCTGTATCGGTGCTGTGACCGCAGCCTGCATGGCTCTTGTGGAAAGAAGACCTGTAAAGCTTGAGCCGTAAAGGATGGAGATCCAAAGAGTGTTCAGCAGGAGACTGAAGATGCACTGATTGATGAGGACCGCGATTACGATCCGGATAATCTGTGTCAGGGCAGTTCCGGTAAGAGTGGTTCCCTCAGGCTGACTCTGAGTGCTTCCGAAAGAAAACAGCGGAGCATTGTAATATTTCCTGTAAAGGGCAAAGCCGAAGACCAGTCCCATGAGGACCTGTGTCAATGTAAAGCCCGGGAAATATGAGCCCGTCGGAAATGCTATGGAACCGATGAAGTCACCGAGGCCCCCGACTATTGCGGCTGCCACCGGGCCGTAGAAGATGGCTGCGATGACCAGGGCAGTGAAACCGAGACCTATGCGGACGTTCCACGCATTAAATGAACAAAATCTTGTCAGTACGACCTGAAGAGCGACAAGAACTGAAAGGGTTACAATCATTCTCGTAGAGAACTTTGACATAAAAAAACCTCCTTTGCAGTCCCTGACTACAAAGAAGGTATAGCTCGTCCTTCGCTGCAGCGGGATGCGACGACCGAACCGCACCTTAAAAAGGCTTCGTCCCTCCGACAAACTCCCCGTTCGGAAGGCACTATACGCTCGAGCGTCTACTCTGCTTAAAAATATATTATATTGTGCAAGAAAGAGTGAACCGGAACATAAGCTCGAAAGGAGCAGTCACAGTGCAATGCTTTCTCGATTAGAATTTATATCAAAACCGGCTCTCCGTAAAGTGGATATTTTGATATGTTTCTGTTAAGATAACAGCTGATTCTTAAACAAAAGTTACAAGAGGATCATTTTAACAGGATAAAAATTTCGGATTGGGAAATCACAAGGATCCATGGGAGAATCAGAGAAACAGTGAGCCCCGGAATAGTGACGGAGTCCCTTTTTCTGAAAGGAAGTCATGGTTAAGTGATACAGATAGGCGGAATATAAGACAGATATTCTGAATGAGAACAAGGTAGGACAGGATATGAGCGGAAAAATAAAAAATCAACTCAGAAACGAGAAAGAAAAACTCAGCAGGATGAGCTTCGGACAGAAAGCTCAGTACATATTTGATTACTATAAGTTCCATATCATAGTATTTATAGTTGCGGTTTCGCTTATTTACTATGTGGTGACAACATTTCTGAACAACAAACCTCTGGCATTTTACGGCATGTTTCTCAATGCTTCCGGTACTGATGTGACTGTAAGTGATGAAGAGCTTGAGAGAAGATTTGCGGCGTATGAAGAGATTTCAACAAAAAACCAAAAGGTAGTCATTGATACCACAGCAACCTTCAATCCCAATGTAAACAGCCAGTACTCCATGGCCCAAAATGCAAAGATCACAGCATTGTTCGCATCCCACGATCTGGATGTAATGGTCATAGATCCGGGAGTTTTTACCTATTATGCACTTAATGGGGCATTTACTGATCTCAGGGATGCATTGGGAGAAATACAGTATAGTAAATATGAGGCTGAGAACAGGATTTACTATATTGACGGCGCACTTATGGAAAAACTCAAAAATCTGGATGCGGCTCAGGCAGAAAGCGTTATGGCAGAGGAAAGCGATGCCGCAGCCGGGAAAGTTGAAACAGGTGATGAATCCGGAGAAAAAACGCAGGGAACAGAGAGTCCTGAAGAAGAGACTCTCGACGAGATGGAGCAGCTTGCGGCAGATCTCATGGGCGATCCTGATGTGATATCAAGAGAAGATTTCAGGTTTCCTGATCCAAAAAAAATGGAAGACCCTATTCCGGTTGGCATCATCCTCACAGATGTTTCCGTGATTTCCGAGGGAGGTTTCTTTGCAAGAACTGTACCGGTGTTCGGAATCCCCAAGGCTTCAGACAGGAAGCAGCTTGCCCTTGATTTCCTTCGTTTCCTTGAAGTTGGAACAAAGGAATGAGATTAGTGAGGGCGCAAAGGGCGAAACGATTCTATGGAATCACTGATTATATCAGTGGTTCCTCAGAGCCTCCGGCGTAGGGGCACGGATTTTCAAAGGAAATTGCTGCTTCGCAGCGAAAATCAGGCCAGAGAAACGCATTAATCAGCGTTTCCCTATATCGACTTTTGGCACTCATGTCATAGTTGAAAAAATAAGGTGTCATCTGATCAGTAATGAAGGGTTCCGTTGTCGTTATAGTATACCACCATCAGGTCAACCACGTGTCCGTAGCTGAGGACTCCGCTTGCCTGTCCGTTATACTTGAGATAGGCATCATTGATCTTTTCATGTGCTTCCGCAACTTCTGTTTCGTACTGATCCCAGAATTCGTTGTTGTAGCGCATATCCTGACGGGTGTGGATATTTATCCTGTTGTAGAGCTCGGCGAATTTTTCCGGATTTGCAGTTGCAAGAGCATTACCCGCGTACACCCAGGCGGAAACGTAGCCTGAGTAGTTGAAGTAGGTATCATCCGAGCCGATGGTGGCAAGTATGGCGATGAAATTGGCCTCTTCTTCCTGCATATATCCACGAAGATGTGAAAGCTCGTGACATACGGTAAAAGGAATATCATAGTACGGAATGTCCCGATTGTAGTTTGCCTCGATGGTGAAGGGCGAATAGACACCTGTTACCTGCTGTATGCTCAGTATCCACGAATTAATAAGAGGCTTCGGAAGAGGATAATGTCCCGAGAGCCGCGGGTATTTTGTGCCTATTTTTTCCATTGCGGCCTGACCTGTTTTGCCGGTGTTCCTGAGATAGGACAGAGATGGCTTTTCCGAAGACCATGATTCTCCCAGAAATGCCCCGTTTTCCAGTTTAACGGGGAGAGTATATGAATCTTCCGTGGATTTCTCCGAATAATTCACGTCGGGAGAAACCTGTTCTTCCGAATCGTAGCCGGGGAGGTCTTGATTTTCCTCTCGGGACAGGGTGCCGTTCTGCACAGTGGTTCCGCCGGAGACATTATCAGAAGACAAGGTTTCTTCGGTGCAGGGAGAAAGTAACTTTAATTCTGAAGCATTTATATTCTCCACCAGATATTCGCACAGCTCTGTCAGAGCTTCCTCGTTAAGTTCCGGAGATACGGAGCTTAAACCGGCTTCCGAAGAGAAGCTTGATCTACGGTAATTTATCCCGCAGTTAAATACATAGAGAGTAAAAAGCAGTGAAAAAATCAGGAACAGATGCAGAAAAAATGCAGATGCTGCTCCGGCAAGCCGCTGTGATTTTGATGGTCCGGTGCGGGGACTTTTCGGTGAAACCGGCAAGGCTGATTGTTGCGGGCCGGTGACACAGGTTTCATCATCCGGTGATTCGATTCTTTTTGAACTGTGTTTTCGGAAGCTTGATGCGATCTGAAATACCAGATCCCCGGGGATAAAAATCAGCAGGGCATAAAACAGTATTTCAACCAGTGAAAACGGCAGAAGTCCTGTGATGCTGCTTATAAAAAGGCTTACGGATCTGTAAACGGAATGAGAGTAGGCATTTGCAAAAATCGAAGATTCCGATGCGACAGCACTTGCGGCAAGCGCCATAAGATCAAAAATCAGCATAAAGTAATATAGTTTATGTTTTCTTATAAAAACTGTCAAATACATGTCAATAACCGGGTTTGAAAATAGGATATACTAAAGCAAGATTGATAATCACGGACATTTTACTACATTGCGGTCAGGTGGTCAAAATCCGTATGTAAAGGATTCTGAATCCCTTCGGACGGGTTATGACAATAAGCCGCAGAGTCTCTTTGAAATCGTAAAAAAATCTTTATTCACAGTTTTTTAACTATTGGATATAATAGTCTGCAGTTTTTCGTAAAGAGGTAGGTATGAAACACAGAAATATTATCGCCATCGCTGCAGCAGCAGTAATCAGTACAAATATATGTATGAGCGCATTGGCCGAGGAGAATCAGGTAAGCGTTACTGTAGCTTCCGAGCCTTCAGCGGTTTCCGGAGATACAGCTTCGGTTCAGACAGAAGCGGAAACCACAGAGCAGATCGTGCCGGCAGTAAGCGCCGAGGAAACACAGAGTGCACAGAGCTCACAGATTCCTGCAGTGACGGCAGCCGAAAGCAGTAATAACGGATCGGAGGCAGCGGCAGCTGTTAACGGAAATGTGACTGCTGAGTTTGGACCCTCAGTTGGCGGTACAGTTACCAGCGGCACAACAGCTGAGTTCGGACCTATGGCAGGAGGGACAGTCACAGTGGCTTCAACAGATTCTGCAGCTTATGTTTTTGAAAACGGTCTTGGGGAGACATTACCGCTTCCTTCGGGATTCCATTTTGACAATGTAGCCGCATACACATATCAGAATATGGTGGATGACTTAAGTGTTCTTCAGGTTATGTATCCGGGGATGAAGATGGATGTCATCGCCACAACACCGGACAACCGCAATCTCTACCATGTTGTAGTCGGTAATCCTGACGCAAAGCACAAGATCCTCGTACATTCAGGTATACATGCAAGAGAGTATATAGTATGTCAGGTGGTTATGAGGGAGATTGCTTCTCTTCTTGAGATGCAGCAGAAGGGATGTATCTACAACGGCTGTTCCATTCAGGATCTTCTTCAGAATACATGCATTCATTTCGTACCGATGGTGGATCCGGACGGCATCACCCTCGTACAGGGCGGAGTTGATGCCCTTCAGACTGATGGAGCAAAGATGTCGGTCAAGAGCATTGCCAATATGGATGGCGCTACTGATATGGACAAATACCTTCGTACATGGAAGAACAACATCAATGGTGTAAACCTTAACCGTAATTTTGATGCTAACTGGGATGAGACACCGTCAAAGGTAGCGCACCCATCATCTATGAACTATAAGGGGACTTCCGCTGAATCCGAGGTGGAGTCAAAGGCGCTGGCAGACCTCACAAGAGCCCTCATGCCGGACAGAACCATCAGCTATCATACTCAGGGAAGAGTTATTTACTGGTATTTCGGAGAGACCGGAAACTATAAGAATGAGGGATACAATCTTGCATCCAT
>DFGZ01000160.1 GCA_002371295.1 Oribacterium sp. UBA3737
GTCCACTACTTCTCCGTTTTTGAGTACGATTATTTCGTCACAATCTCTTATGGTGGATAGCCTGTGGGCAATAACAATCGAGGTAATGCCTCTGTCCTTTATGGCCTTCACAACATCATATTCTGTTTTTGCATCCAGGGCTGAGGTGGCCTCGTCAAGAACTATGATGGTTGGATCCTGGGCAAGAACCCGGGCAATCTCTATGCGCTGCCTTTGACCTCCCGAGAAGTCTTTTCCGCCTTCACTCATTTTATAATCATAGCCGTTTTCTCTTGCGATTATATCCTTATGGATTTGAGCGTCCCTGGCAGCCATGATCACTTCGAAATCCTTGATGGTACTGTCCCACATTCTGATATTTGCGGAAATCGTATCTTCAAACATGATGATGTCCTGATCCACTACCGCAAGGGAACCCTTGAACACATCTTTATCGATTTTTTTAAGGGGAGTTCCGTCATACAGGATCTCGCCTTCCCAGGGATCATACAGACCGGAAAGTATCTTTGCCAATGTTGACTTTCCGCAGCCGCTCTCACCAACGAAGGCAATCCTCATTCCCGGTGATAGCTTTAATGAAAAGTCTTTAATCAGCGGCTCCGCAAGCCTTGAATATCCGAAGGTAACATTACGCAGCTCTATATCACCGCTGAGCTTATTGTATACTTCGGTTTTTACGGTTGATTTTGAAGCACCGTTTTTATCCTCGGGGTATTCCATAACATCTTCTATACGTTCCATCTCAGTCCTTAACTCCTGTAAGGTCTGCCCTGTGGAGATAAAGGTTTCCGCAGGAGCCGAGAAGGAACTGAGAAATCCCTGAAAGGCGGTGACCATACCAAGAGTAAATTTACCCTGTATCACCAGAAGGACGCCCATTGAAAGTACCAGGGTATTGGTCACGGCTGATACCACTCCGGGAAGGATTCCCAGATATTGATTAAGTTTTGCAAATCGAACCTTCTGGGTGTTAACGCTTGCCTGGTAGCCGGCCCACTTTTGGAAGTATCCGTTTTCTGCACCGCTGGATTTAATGGTTTCGATCATCTCGATGCCTGCTGTAGTGGAGCTTGCAAGCTTTCCTGCATCTCTCATCTGTATCCTTGAGATATTCACCCTGTAATTGGATATGATACGGGCTATCAGCATATTGATGACTATGGAGGATATACCAAGCATTGTGAGCAGCACACTGTTCTTAAGCATTACCACAAGGTAGAAAACCATCATGAATGCATTAAGGAAAAGCGGTGCAAAGGTGTTTATCAATGAATTCGAAATGGATGCATTACCCATCCTTCGCTGAAGTATATCGCCTGCATATCGTTGAGAGAAGAAATCCATGGGCAGATTAAGAACCTTCCACATGTAGGAGGTAGTGCCCTGAACTGCCATTTTACCGTTTATACGAAGGGAATAAACTGTTCGTATGAGCTGTGACACTATCTGTATGATTGCAAACACTGACATAACAAGGATAAATGGAATGTGCCACCCGGGATCCTTTCCTGTCAGAAGCCGATCCATGAAGATCCTTGAAAAAACCGGGTTTATAACTCCGATCAGGGAATATATGATGTTTGTAAGTACAACGAAGGCGATGGCAATGCCGCAGCCTGTCAGCCTGCTTCTTGCAAAATCAAGGGTGGATCGTTGTTTTCCGCCGGGTTCAAATGTTTCTGATGGGGAAAAGAGTATGCATAAACCGGTGAACTTTTCATCAAACTCTTCCATGGAAACAAGTATGGTTCCTTTTGCGGGGTCATTTAAGGAGACTTTTCCATTTTTGAATCCGTTTACCACTACAAAATGATTGAAACCCCAGTGGGCAATGCAGGGGAAGGTTCCGTTGTCTCTGAGGTAATCGGGCTCATATCTGTAGCCGGTGGCATTAAGCCCGTAATTCCTTGCAGCCTTCATAACGTTTAGGGCATTGGAACCGTCTCTTGATACTCCGCAGTCACGGCGAACCCGGGAAAGCGGGATCCACTTATCATAGTAAGCCAGGATCATGGCAAGGCAGGCAGCTCCGCATTCAAGCATTTCAAGCTGCATGATAAAAGGTACCTTTGCCACCTTTCCCTGTGTAGGTTGTTTAAGTTTAGTCTGTTTCATTGCTTACCGAATAAAAATGAAAGTGGTGAGATCCTTTCGGTCACAAGCTGCACTTCGTAAATGCCTTCAGAAATCTCCCCGTCAACGGTAACCTCATATACCCACTCGCCGATCTGCATGTTTCCGGTAAAAAGCGCGTAGGAATCAAAATCGGGAGTGAGAGCTATGGGCTTTGCATCACTAAGGGTTACTTTATATTCCTTTCCGTTTGATCTTATAAACATATCTCCGGAGAAACGGTTTTCGAATTCCTTTTTTACGAGACATACGGAATGGTTGTCTTCTGAGATCATTACTCCGGGAACATAGGAGTCGATATGCCCTACAGTGCCGAAGATGCAGGCTCCGGTAAGCAGGATAAGTATGGCCATAAGGATGAACCAGACACCGGGGTTTGCCAGTTTAATGTAATCATTAAGCTGATCCGGTGAGGATATACGTTCTATGGATTTATCCCGGAATATGGTTTTATTTTCCATTAATCAGTACCTCGTATCGTTTGATAGATTAACTGTACCATTAATGCATTATTGGCACAATGATTCGCGTCTATTCGGTAAATTTTAATGTCTATTCGGCAAAAAACTCTGATTTTTGTGTTTTTTGTACATCAAAAAGAGGATGTGGAAATGATCTCTCATTTTCACATCCTCTTTAACTTTCAAAAACAATCGAGTATCGTAATAAGCCGGGTTATGTATCAAGTGGTCATCTATCTAGGGCGTATGTTGCCATACGTCTCAATCAACCTACCCGGAAACTGACGAGCAGCCATATGTTTCCTATTTGGTCTTTCTTCGAATGGGGTTTATAATGCCGCCTCTGTCACCAGACGCGCGGTAGTCTCTTACACTGCCGTTTCACCCTTACCGGCAAAAGCCGGCGGTCTGTTCTCTGTTACACTTTCCTGTGCGTCACCGCAACCTGCCGTTAGCAGGCATCCTGCTCTGTGAAGCCCGGACTTTCCTCTCCCAGCCGGTTTCCCTTATACTGGCAGCGACCACATCCGATACTCGAGCCTAGATTGTACTATCAAATCATAGATATTACAAGTGTTTTTTCTTTCTGAAAACCGTGAACCAGCTGCCCAGTATGATCATTGACAAGATAGCTCCTATTCCGTGAAGAATCATCCTTGATTCATCTCCGGTCTTTGGTGAACGGGTTCTGTCTGTTTCAGAAGAACCGTTTTCGCCATCCTTTAGCATGGCTCTTTTCGCCTCAAGAACTGCACGGGAATCATCATAAGGCTCCTCAGCAGAATACATATTGCTGCCCAGGAACTCTGCAAATGTTATTTCCGGCTGTTCTTCACTTCCGGTGATACTGCTTAGAAGCTTCTCTGATGAAGCATCATTACCATCTGAAGTATCTCCTGAATCATCATCGGAAGAACTGTTTTTATACGGAGTTATCTTGAGGCTAGGTGAACCTGAGCCCTTCGATGATGAAGCTCCGCCGCCTGAAAGTCCTGATCCCGATATATGCTCTGTTTTCTCCGGCACCTTAGTTCCGTCAGTATCATCAGGTTCCTTGGTTTCATCTGTTACAGGCTTTATTGCAGCTTCTGAAGAACTGTCATTTTCCGGCTTTTCCGTATTCTTATCTGAGTTTTCATTTTCCGGTTTTTCCGTATTTTTATCAGGGCTGTCAGCTTCCGGTTTTTCAATATCCTTTTCCGGACTGTCTGTTTCCGGCCTGCCGGCATTTTTATCCGGCATCTGTGGCCCGCGGCTCGGCATGGTGCCTCTTGGTGGCATAGGGGTAACTACAGGTTCCTCTTCTGGCTCAGGAGCACCGGTGTAGACATTGACAAGTCCTGCTGTTCCGCTGCCTTTTCCTCTGTAATCATCACTTGGATCTATGGCATAACTTCCTCTGACAACGTTGTCATAACCTGTCCAATTTTTATCATGATAGATCCTGCCCATTCCGGAAGGCAAAAGTCCTGTGTATTTTCCTGCCGGAAGTTTATAAAGGTTTTTGTCCATAACCTTAAGGTCAATGTCTCCATCGGACTTCGTCACCTCAGCGCTGTATACCTTACGGTACAGCTGGCTGTTTTCTCCCATATATTCCGAAACCACATAAATATATGGCTTAAGGTTCGGAGCATAGTAAGGAAGACCGGTCCAGGTATATGAAGAGTATTCAGGGTTATCGGGATCGTAGCTTAGCTTTATGCTTCCCAGACTGTTCACCTGCTCTTCACTGCCGGAAATTATACCGGATTCATCCTGAAGATAACGGTATAAACGCAGCTTTATGGTTGTGATCTCAGGGCTCTTTTTCGAAAGTACATCATCGCCCTCATTTGTAAGTGCCGTATCCACCGTCCATTTTTTATAGAAGGTGATTTCATAACCCTTATCTGTTTTATACCCGTTTATGGCCTTAATGCCATTTGTAAGGGTATCTGATGTGGTCAATTCAAAAAGGTGATGCAAAAGCTTATCATCTTCTGATTCTTCTGTATACTTGTTTCCAACCTCCTTTATATAGTATGTGTAGAGATGTCCTTTATCATCGTACTTAGGAACTTCAGCTCTTATGCCGTCAGAATTAAAGAAGGTGAATGAGGTTTCTCCGCTTTCATTGGCATTACCAAGTGTGGTCGTGAGCTGTATACCCTCCGGCTTCAGAATAAGGGTTTCCTGTCCCAGAGGATCTTTTCCCTTTTGATATTCATAAACAGGCTCGTCAACTGAGGAGGTCTTTCTCCAGAGTGCAAGCTTTATTATGGGGAGATCCTTTGAACGGAATCCCTTAGGGAGATTCTCGTATATCTTTACGCCGCTTACGGTACGTTTATTTCTCTTTCTGTTTACTATGGTCCAGGCATCAGCTTTATCGTGGGTTACCTTTGCAGCTGAGGTTTCTGTTCCGTCCTCCAGTAAAAGAGTACCCGGATTTGCGGAGTCATAGCTGAACTCTGCGTTTTTACCGGTTTCAGTGGGTGAACCGGGGAAGGCTCCTATCTCAACATATTCATGGGTATCTGCGGAGGCTGTTTTTTCCTTTATATAGTAGCTGTATTCATAGTAGTTTCCCGGACTGAAACGTGGCTGCGGGTCATAGTTCACATACCACCAGTTTTTGTTTTTGGTCGTCCAGTCGTAATTAATGTAGGTATCCTTATCTATCTGTTCTGCATGGTACCTGTTATCCTTATCGGTATAGGTACGGTAAAGATTTACCACTATATCAGGACGCTTACCGGAGCTGCCTGCGTCGTCCTCCCAGAATTTATTTACAGCAGGAACTATACTTTCCTTCAGTTCATGTTTCAGGGTGAAGGAATATACATCTCCTGTATGGTAGGAACCGAGATTCAGATTTTCTTTAGTGGTAAGTACATAGGCTCCCCGGAAGGAAGCTTCATCATCCTTTCTGTTGTTATAGATGTAATTTATGAGCTTACCGTTTTCACTGACGATCCTTGGACTGTAATCTATCAGCGCACCTTCATCATCATATTTTTTGAAGGGGCCCATTCTATCCTTCCAGCCGTTTCCTTCGTTGAGAGTGAAGGTATAGGTCTCTTCTCCCATTTTTACGGATAATGTGATTTCATCCGGGCGGGCTTTTTCCTTCAGATAACCGTCTAACCACTCATGAGCATCTATATCGAGATAAACAACTCCGACTCTTTTGTTGGTTATGGTGAAGTCATAATATGAATTAAGTAAGTCCGTTTCTTTGTGTTCGGTTCCCTGAGAAACTGAGGAGTGCAGGTTATCATCGATGAGAACGTCATAAACATAACTGCTGCCACGGACGAATCCGTACTTATCAATTTTATCTTCAGGGAATGAAAAGCTTTGCTTTTTGCCGCCCTCATACTTTTCCCATTCATGTCCGAGGTAAAGAGACTGATCATCCGCATCTTTAAAATCCCGAGCTTTGGTCTGTCCATCACCGTTGTAGTAGTGAACAGCATTTTCAGAGGTCTTGACCTTGCCTACATGTGTTTCTCTTATTCTGAAGGCATCTGAGCTTTTGTCTTTTCTCCAGGCATCATATTCAGGCTCCAGTTCCTTTGGTACTTCCACGTAAATGTAGTTTTCCGACGAAGGATCTATGGTGTGTTCGGTTCCGATCTGTTCCCAGCTTCCGTTTACCTTGTGCTCCAGTACAAAGCTTACAGGCTCTCTTCCTTCGGAGTCTCCGCCATCCTTCCAGACCTTGTTGACGGAAAAGTGCTTTGATTCACCTATACTGTTTGTGATGGAAACATTGACCAAAAGGTATTTTTCGGTAACCGAAAGACCTGAATCCTTTAGTTTATAGCTTAGCTCCTTCTCTTTGATGGAGTTATGTACTGTCGGATAGTATCCGCTTTCTTTTATTCCTCCCTGTTCATAGGCAGTGTAGGTATATTCAGCTCCGTTTTCATCATATCGTGGGAGTGAACCGCTACGGGATGCGGTATCCATATCATCATAGGAATCGATAAGTATCTCATCGGTAAAGGAGGTATAGAGCTCGTTAATGTCTTTTATCTCTCTTTCTGATTCGATACCATTTTCATCTATGCTGTGAAGATAGCTTCCTGCTTTATAGCTTCTCTTAATGCTTCCGATTTTTTCTGAATTACGGTAAATATCGAAGCTTACTTCGGCGTAACCTCTCTCCTTATCATGATTTGAGAGACCTGATGAAAAGGTCTTCTTTATAAGGATTTTGGTTTTGCCCACCAGAGTGTTGGTGATGGTTACAGACTGATTTCCGCTGTCAGAATAAGTTGTATCGGCTTCTTTCGATGATGTTTTATCGGAACCATAGCTGTAGCTCTGATGATAGCGGTAACCATCTCCTGTCAGGAAATACTTCTCCCCTTCATCTTCAAAGGAAACCGCTTCTTCAGTGATACCGGTCTTTTTGTTTTTTGTATAGACTTTTTCTTCTTTAGTGAAGTAGTAAAGCCTGTTACCCTGATCATCGTATTTGGGAAGAACAGACTCTGTACTCCTGGTCTGAAGCTCTGAGGTGAAGCCCTCCAGCTTTATGGAATTTGGAAGCTTTGCAGCATACTTTTCATCATCATAGGTGGATGGATGAGTGTTCGGATCCAGAATTGTTTTATACAGTGATAATGTGACCTGTGAGCTTACATCCTGTCTGGCAGCAGCCTTCCAGGTTTTTGCAGCCTTAACTGATATGCTTCCTTTGATAAGGTTCCTGAGGGTTTCACCATTCAGGATAAAATGATTGTTATAAAGCTTGATGTTCCTGCCATCCCTTGTGTAAAGACTTGTTTCGTAAGTGGAGGTGCCTCCGGTTGTTTTCAGCTTTCCCACATAAATAAGCTCTGAACCGTCAGGATTGTAGGCGTCAAGTGTGCCGCTTAAAGGAAGACGGAGCCTGTAAAAACTGTTCGGATTTCCCTCTGCTTCCGAACCTATAGGATCCTTTATCTCCTCATAATCAGAATCCTGTATGGGAGAAAGATTGGACCATCTGCTTTTATCGGTAACAGTTCCGTCATTCGCATATCTGTACAGAATAATGGAGGTCTTTGGTCGTTCTTTCAATGCTTTATCATCAGCTTCATCCAGCCATTTACTGTAAATCTCAAAGGTAGTTTCACCTGTTAAGACATTGACAAGAGTTCCCCCGTTATAGAGAGCATCTGTAATGTTTGCGGCGTTGTTGATATTTTTATAGCCTGATTCATAATGACGGTTTACGATGGGATTTCCTTCAGTTCCTGTGGAATCATTTAAGTCTATAGGAGCTTCAGTAAGGTAATAGTGGATATCGTAGTTATCCTTATCATAGCCGTAGCCGCGGATCGTGATGTTCCATTCATCATTTCCGGTATCAGTGACTGTTATGGCTCCTTCTTCTGTTTCAGATGAAGGGAGGAGCTTTACAGTTTCAGGATTTTCTTTATCTCCTTTCAGGATTTTGTGCAGTGTCAGGCCATTAATCCATTCCAAAACGGATGGTCTTTCTGAGACACTTCCGTCTTTGTTTTTTGAAGCAAGATCATTCCATTTAACCTTTGCGGTAAAGTTTTTTGCTTCGTAGTTGTGAAGAACTGTTCCGTTCTCATCTTCATTTCCGTTTTCGTCTTCGAAAGAACAGAAGTAATGCTTCTTCAGGCTGTCCCTTGCTGCGATTCGATAGTTAATATGGTGAGTTACCAGCTTTCCCGTATCCTCGTCACGTTCTACATAGGTATCATACAGCCTGTTTTTGAAGCTATAGCTATAGGATGTAGGAACAGCAGTTTTCTCTGATAAATCAAGCGGGGAATCAATGCTGCTTTCTTCCTCATTATATCCGAGCTTTTTCATGGCAATGCTGTCGAGGGGCAGCCATCTTGCAGTGTTCTTATCCAGTGAGTACTCCAGGTATAGTAGATCATCTGTGTCCTGACCTGTAAGACTGTCCTTTGATGCTTCATTTCTTCCGCCGTCTTCCCATTTGACCAAAAGAGTTATATCGGAATTCTTTCCCACGACCATGAAGCTGTTCATATCCAGGTCAAAGTCTTCCGTTTTCTCAGTTAAGGTTACGGGATCTGTTCCTGTTCCTGCACTGTTCTGATAGTCTGTTCCATCAGTAAGAATCTGAAGCTGTATATCTTTTTCGGGTGATAAGACTGTAAAGTAGTATTCTGAATCAGAACCTTCAACAGGTAATGAAAACTTTCCGTTGTCTACATCTATTTCATTACGTTCAGTCTTATCTCCTGTGAAGCTGTAATTATATACCTTTACTTCCGATGAATCAGGAACATCCAGTTCAAAATCCAGAGTTCCTTCAGGGGATATGCTTTTCGTTTTTACATACACGGGATATGTAACGGAATCTGTGGCGATAAAGGCATCGGTCACTTCTATGTTTATAGTAGGAAATTCCACAGAAAAGAGTATATAGTCTGATTCATTTTTCAGAGATGCTTCGAACCGGTAAACATCCGGAACATCCGGATCATATTCTCCGCCAAATGATGGATCATTATCCCATCTGAGTTTTACTTCCCTTATCTCATAGCCAGTAAGATCGAGATTGGTGGCATCCTCAAGATCCCGGATCTTTGGCTTTGTTTTACTGTAGAGAAGTTTTTGGATTATTTCCTTCTGTTCATCGGTCATAAAATCAAGGTCTTTGTTTAAAGAAGATTCTGTGGCCTTTTTTACAGCTTCACTTTTGGAATCTTTCTCAGACGCTTCACTGTCTGTGGCGTTTTCTGAAGCTTTCTCAGAAGCTTCGCTGTCTGTGGCTTTTTCAGAAGCTTCGCTGTTCGTTGCTTTCCCCGCCGCTTTTTCAGACACAGAGCTTCCGGTGGATATATCCTGGAGTTCTGTGTCCTCTGCTTCGTCCAAGCTCTCTTTTATGGCGAGAGCAAATACGGATTTTGGCAGGTTTAATTCATCTATTTCAGTTCCGCATGGTACTGTCTGATTTTCTACATTTTTCGGAAGTGAGGCAATGGCTTTTAATGCGTACCTTTTTCCGTAGTATTCTGAACTGCTCTCTGCCCCGGCGTATCCGGTAATTCCCGAACTTAAACCTGTCTCGGCAACCAGCATCACACTTAGCAGTAAAGATAATAATCGTTTTGACACACTACCTCTTATCATTAAGAAACCCCTTATAATATATAATTATTTGATAAATTTTAATAAAAAATTGTAAACAACGCATTATAGCATTTCGGGATTCCAAAAGTAAATGAATATGCAGGGAAATACGGATTTCTTAATAACAAAACCTGTAAAATGCGATTTATGGTTAAAATATCAGTGGTTTTAGTATGGTTTACGTCTGGTTATTAAGTCTGTTTTTTATTATGGAAAATAAAAAAACTACCTTACAAAGCTGTAAAGTAGTTTTTATCAGTTGAAGTAATGGAAGATTATGTTGTTTAAATATGAACGTCATCATTTTATTCATCAATATTCATCTTTATTAAAGAATTTTGATAAATAAAATATTTATTAGTCAACGAGCTTACGCCACGTTTACTCTAATTGGGTGTAACGCAACACCCTCTATTCCTTCTGCGAATGCATTAGGAAATACCTTCATAAGTATCTGATATGAGCCATTTACATCGGCATTTATCCTGATACCCTTATTACTCATAAACAGACCTCTTGAGACCCGTCTTGACTTATTGTAATTAGCTTTTACAGGTTCTTCTTTATCCAGGAAGCTTGTACCGCTTGTATAAGACTCTTCCTGCAGAATCACATTAAGTCCTATGTCCTGAGCTTTGTACTGTACCATCTCTATAAACCGCTTTTGAGGTATCCCTACAAAAGACTGATTTACGGACTTGCTAAGTTTAGAATCCTGTTTCCACTCTTTGTTATTGCCGATCACAATAGTATTTGTTCCCATGGAAACCGCATACTCAATGACATATCTGCTTGCCTTATGCATATAGTCATCAATCTTGTGATTGCGTTTTCTTGTAAGGGCAGCCATCCTTTTTGTGTAATCAGAATCATTCATCCTTTTGGCAACTTCACGATAATGGGAAATCATCTTGTTATAGTACTGATTCATTGACTTTAGACCTTTACCATTGATAACAACCGGAGTCTTTCCGAAATTGTTTGTAATGGTTGCCAAGTTATCTATACCAATGTCAATACTAAGATACTTTCCGTTATCATCCATTGTTTTGTCAGGGATATTTATGTTGTAGATAAGTTCCACAACAAAGTGTCTGTACCCCGGGAGGATCCTGACCTGCTGAAAAGACTGAAAATTCTCTGATTCTGCAAATCTCGGCTTCAATGTGAACCCGTTGAATACTTTTGGAAAGCAAAGTGTACCATCTTTGAACTTCACATTCTGATTTGTAAGAATCAGGAGATGTTTGCCATCTTTTGGCTTATAGTTTGGAAGTTTTGGTCTGCCTAAATATTTATCCTTATGCTTAGACCAATCCTTAATAGCTGTAAAGAATGACTTCCAGTCCTTTTCCAGCAAACGAAGGATCTGCTGGGCTGATTGAGCTGTAGGCATCTGTCTGTAATCATCAAATTCAAGATCTGCTTTTAACAGCTTATCCATATCTCCGTACCGAAGCCATTTATCATTTTTGACAAATTCGCTACGGACTAGATAGTTTGCATGATTATAGAGATTCTTTGATTTATGAGTAAAATCACAGAACATTGAGTAGAACGGACTGTTATGTTTTATCAGATGTTTCTCTACTCTCTGAGCTATCATCTTCTTCTAAAACCTCCCCCAAATAGCCACAACATTGAATATAAAAAATCTTATATATTTATAATCATTCTTTATTGTAATTATTGACTATACCTGTATCATCCTTATCAAAGATACAGGTAATGGGCTAACCTACATCCAGGCAGCTTCCGCCGATGAACTCCCTGACTATGGAGTTCTGAGGGATAAGCTCCGGGCTTATGGGAAGTATGTAATCAAGGAACTTTAAAAGTCTCTTTGCTTCAACATGTTCGGGATCTCCGCGTTTTATCTGGAAAAGAAGCGGAGCCGCAAAGATCTTAAGAACCGGAAGCTCATAGATCATGCTGGAGTTGACCATAACATCTGCGCTTTCCTGATACGGGAAGATGTTCTTATCTTCTCCTCTTCTGACATTTTCCCACATAGCTATGGTGTTCTTTGCGCTGTAGCCCCTTGTCCTGTTGTCACGGACTATGCGGCGGAGAAGTCTGCCGTCTGTTGTAGCTATACGGTTGTGGGCGTCAACATTGATCTGCGTAAGAGATGATATGTATATCCTGTACTTGTCGTTATCGGACAGTGAGGAAGACATCTCATCATTCAGACAGTGTATACCCTCGATTACCAGAACATCATTGGCACCGAGCTTGCAGAAATCCCCTTTATACTCTCTCGTTCCTGTGAAGAAATTGTAGCGGGGAAGCTGAATGGTCTCGCCCTGAAGGAGCTTCAGCATATCGCTGTTGAACTGCTCTACGTCTACACACTTGATGGACTCGAAATCCTTATTTCCGTTTTCATCCACCGGTGCCAGATCACGATCCCTGAAATAATTGTCCACAGAGATAGGATGAGGATTGAATCCCAGGGCCTTCAGCTGGATGCTGAGGCGTCTTGAAAATGTGGTCTTGCCGGAACTTGAAGGTCCCGCTATCATGACCACCCTCTTGTTTTTCTCTGCGATATCCATGGCGATGTTTCCGATGGTCTTTTCGAAAAGAGCCTCCTGCATCAGTATAAGGTCATCGGAATAACCGTTCATGATCATCTCATTCAGTGAACCTATACTTGAGCATCCGATCTTTGCTGCCCATTTGGAGGATGTGTGCTCTACTTCATACAGCTTGTTCATAGGTACGAAGGATGCCACCTTTTCAGGATTGCTTCTTGTAGGAAGCATCAGAACGAAGCCGTCACAGTAGGGGATTAGTTCATAGTACTTGATATAGCTTGTGTTCAGTACCATATAGCCGTAGAAGTAATCAACGAAATTACCCATGTAGTAGACATTGACACTTCCTGTCATACGGAATTGGAAAAGACGTTCCTTGCTGATCATTCCGTTTTCATGGAAAATTTTGATGGCCTCTCTGGTGCTTATGGATTTCTTCAGAATAGGAATGCTCTTTTTGTGGTACTCATCCATTTTGTCCTTTACCTTCTGAAGAAGCTCCGGAGTTACCTTTACGTCTCCTTTCAGGTAGCAGTAGTATCCGCCGCCCAATGTATAATCCACCACTACTCCGAAATCCTTTACATCTTCACAGACATTGTAAAAAGCCTTGAGCATCATGAAGATGGCGGATCTTTCATAGGTGGACTGACCTATCTTTTCAGTACATGTGATGAAATGAATCTCGCCGTCTCCGGGTACTGTATGATAAAGCTCATAAAGCATATTGTTGTAACGGGCGAGAAGTATCTCATGCTCATACTGAGGCTGAAAATATTTTGCTACTTCAAGAAAAGTTGTACCTGCTGGAAATTCCTGTGTTTGTCCCTTTGATGTGATTGTCATGATGATCTCCATTCCGCCGCTCGTAAAAACGGCACAAATAGTGATATTTAGTGAAATACTAAGCTGTATACGGTACCGGTGAACATTTCACACTACATGATGCCGGAAGGAGAAGACAGGGATTCGTTAAATGAAGCTTAGCGGAAAGCCGGTCTCATCCTTAATGATCTCCACCTCCGGAAATGCTTCCGTAAGAAAGCTTCCCATATGATCCACAAATATATGTTCCAGACCATAGTGCCCTGCATCTATAAGGCTTATACCCTCCTCTGTAAGGTCCAGTCCCTCATGATGTCCCATGTCTCCGCTTATAAATGCATCAACATGAAGCTTCATGACTTCTTTCAGTTCAGATCTTCCTGAACCCGGACAGCAGGCGATGGTCCTTACAGGAATACCTGCATCATAGAAGCTCACGAAAGGAAGACTGAATTTATCCTTCACGAGTTTTGCCAGTTCCTCACAGGTCATGCTGTGGTAAAGCTTCGCAACAAAACCGATACCATATGTATTTATATCGGCGATATTTCCGTCAGTATCAGGCTCCGGAGTAGGAAGCATGGAACCTGTTGAACCTCCGTTTTCACTGTCTTTAGGTGTGTACCCCGTAGGCTCCATAACAGAGAGCTTTTTAAGCCCCAGTGTCTCGCATACAATGTCTGCCATGCCGCCGGGGCAGCTGTCATAGTTCGTATGCATGGAGTAGACTGAAACGTCATTCTGTATCAGGTCAATGAGCTTAAGTCCCAGTGAAGACTCATCATTTATGGATTTTATTCCTCTGAATATCACAGGATGATGAGTGACTATCATGTCGCAGCCGGATTCAATGGCCTCAGTTACAGCCTCCCTGGTCGCATCAAGTGCAACATAGACTCTTTTCACTTCCTTGTCGTTTCTTCCCACCAGAAGACCCGGATTGTCCCAGTCACAGGCAGAAGCTCTTGGAGCCAGCTTATCAAGCTTTTCAACTATATCTCTTACTGTTATCATCTGTATGCCTCCAATGCCTTAAGACAAAGCTCATAGGACTTCCTGACTGTCTCATTTGAGGTCTTTTCCAGGATGCCCTCATATCTCAGTTTCTCTTTTTGAAGAAAACTTCTGAGTGTCTCGTTTTTGTTACTTAGAAGGATGCCGCCATAGATAAAATCTTCATCGTTTTTGTAGTGATCTATGGTTTTATCAGGAGTCAGGCTCCGGTAAGTGTCCTGTGCCGGAGAACATTCATAAGAGGAACCTGCTGAATCAGGATGCTTTTCAGCCTTCACCGGAACAGCAGTCATTATCGTATAATACTTCTTTTCGTCGATAAGCATATCCTCTGCTATGATGTTCATGCCGTTGTTTATAAGGAAATGACGGAAGTGCTCGATGTCTGACTGTGGTGAAAGAACGAAACGGTCGAAATCACCGAGACGGCCTGCGAGTATACGTTCCATCAGGAGGCCACCCATGCCTGCGATTATGACAGTGTCCGCTTCATGAGGCTTGACTTCCTTAAGTCCGTCACTTAATCTCAGTTCTATCTTTTGAGACAGTCCCTCCCCTGCGATATTCTGTGCCGCGCTCGATAAAGGACCTCTGTTAATGTCACAGGCCAGAGCTCTTTTGGCCTTGCCTGAACGTACCAGTTCAATGGACACATAGGCGTGGTCACAGCCTATATCCGCAATGGTTTCTGAAGGTGGAACCATCTCCACTATTCTTTTTAATCTGTAAGGTAAATTCATATCATGTCATTCCGAATCACATATTACGCCGGATATCACAGAGTGAAGTAATGGGTTTGGCGCATTTCTTCAGGATATCATCAGGCCGAAAAAGTGATTCTCTTAAAGTTTCAAATTCTGGAGATCCGACTGCTGTCTGAAAAGGTCTGTCAGCTTGTGTGGATCTATTTCATTTTCGATTTTTTTGTTTAGTGAGGTGAGCTTTATGTTTCTTATCACGTCCTCAAGCCCGCGTTTAAACTCATATTCATCAGTATCATCGGAAAGCAGGTTTCCGTTGAACATGGCAGCAACCTTTTCGTATTCCTCATCGGAGTCACGGAAGCTGTCCATGATCTCATTGGCAGGAGTCTCGTTATATACCATGGAGAGCACCTTCTGCATGGAAGGGTCACTGAGGTCCTCCGGGAAGATATACTCTCTTACCTTCGGTATAAGCTCAGGCTTTTCCTGAAGCCATGTGATGAGCTGCTTCTCGGATTTCTGAAGAGCGGTTTCCTTTTTCTTCCCGTTTTTCTTTTCATCGTTGAAGCTGGTATGGCTGTAGATCTTCTCGTTGAGAGGCGAGTTCTTTCTTTCAGCAAGATCTCCCATGTGATTGACCAGCTTTCTGAGACTGTCGTAATCAATCATCTGCTCTCTTGCAACAGCCTTTATATAGTTCTCCCGTTCAATGGGTTCCTTTATCTCACTGAGTTTTGCTGCCACCTCGTTGGTGTAACGGGTCATGCCTGCAGGGTCGGAAAGGTCATAATCCTGCTTAAGTACATCTATGAGCCAGAGAAAACTGTTTTTAGCATTGTCTATACGCTCCTGGAATTTATCAACTCCCATAGCCTTGATGAACTCGTCGGGGTCCTTATAGGGCCGCATGTTGATGACCTTTGTGTTTATACCCACGGCTTTCAGCATGGGCATGGCTCTTTTTGCTGCGTTTATGCCTGCACCGTCTGAGTCATAAGTCAGAAGGATGTCTGAGACATATCTCTTAAGCACCCGGCACTGCTGTTCCGTAAGGGCTGTTCCCAGAGAAGCCACTGCGTTTGTGAAGCCTGCCTGATGGAGCTGTATGACATCCATATAGCCTTCACAGAGAATGAAGAAATTCTTCCTGGATTTTTTTGCATAACAGAGACCGAAAAGATTTCTTGATTTGTCAAAGAGCTTTGTTTCCGGACTGTTCAGGTACTTAGGCTCTCCGTCTCCCAGGACACGGCCTCCGAAGCCAATGACTCTGTTGTTCGAATCCATGATTGGGAACATGACACGGTTAAAGAACTTGTCATAAACTCCCTTTTCTGAAAAGGTGATGAGGCCGGAGTCATGAAGTATGTTGTCATCGAAGCCTGCATTTTTCAGATACTGATACAGTCCGTCTCTTGTCTGGTCCGCATAGCCGAGTCCCCACATGCGCATGGTCTCGTCGCTTAATTCACGCTTCCTGAAATAGTTCATGCCGTTCTGACCTGCAGGAGTTCTCAGGGAATTGTAAAAGTAGACTGCAGCTTTTTTATTTATATCCAGAAGT
>DFGZ01000019.1 GCA_002371295.1 Oribacterium sp. UBA3737
CACCGCCCTTGCAGCTTAGTCATCATCTTCATCAAGCTCGTCCATCGACAGTACTTCTTCTGCGATGTCCTCATCGTCCCAGTCCGGATGCTCTCTTAAAGCTTTTCGGACACAGTAAAGAACAACCGGTTTAATGCTCAAAATAGAAACTATATCACTGTCAGAAAATCTCTTATCATTTATACGGATCTGTTTTACAATCCTCCTGTAATCACCTATTTCACGCTCATCCATTGCAAATGTATTGATATTCATATATTCCGTCCTCCTTGCTTCGTTGTGTTTAATCTTTTTCACAGCTTCGTCAAGCATCCTGGAATACTCCGTCTCCGGAGCTTTGCCATCCATATATCGCACCCTCACAGACTATGATCTAAGCATTGAAAACATACTTATCCAAGCGTTCAAAAGCTTCTTTTACTCTGGACAGGGGAAGGGCCAGATTCATTCTAAGGTGACAGTTTCCATGGAACATCCTTCCATCCTGAACGGCAACTCCCACATCCCATGCCGCATACTCTATGTCTTCGATAGTTTTCCCATGATTTTCGCACCACTTGCTGCAGTCCACAAAAAGCATATAGGTTCCCTGCGGCTTGCTGACCCTGAGTCCCTCAAAGTGGGAAGCTATATAGTCACAGGCATAGTTTACATTTTCGCTGAGTACTGCCTTTAACTCATCGGCCCACTCATATCCTTCCGGCTTGTAAGCACCTATAAGGGCATGCATGGATAAAACATTCATTTCATTGTAATGTGACAATGATGATTCTTTTTCAATCCTCTCCCTGATCCACTTGTTGTAAATGATATGGTAGCTTCCTACAAGTCCTGCAAGGTTAAAGGTCTTTGACGGAGCATAGAGTGCCACAGTACGCATCCTGGCATCCTCCGAGACAGACTGGGTCGGGATATGTTTATGTCCGTTCAGGATGATGTCCGACCATATTTCATCGGATATAACGAAGACATCATGTTTCCTGAACAACTCCATGGCCTTCTCTATCTCCCACCTCTCCCATACACGGCCACACGGATTGTGAGGTGAACAGAATATGGCTGTATGGATCTTATTATCAACGATCTTTTTCTCCATATCGGAAAAGTTCATTCTCCATACGCCCTCATCATCAATCTCCAGCGGGCTGTGAACGATATTATAGCCATTGTTTTTAAGGGACTTGGTAAATCCGATATAAGTAGGACTGTTGACTAAGACATTGTCACCCTTGGAACAGAAAACATTCATGGCACTTACAACTCCGCCAAGTACTCCGTTTTCATATCCGATTGCTTCCCTTGTGAGCCCTTTTACATCGTTTCTTGTTTCATGCCACTTAATGATGGAATCAAAATACTCATCTGTAGGCGCAAAATAACCAAACAACGGATGCCCAGCTCTCTCGATGATAGCCTCAGAAATGGTTGGAACCGTAGGAAAATTCATATCAGCCACCCACATCGGTATGATATCAAATCCATCCTTTGGCAATTCCGGAGCAAATCCGGGATTTGTTCCCAGACCATCAACTGCAAGAGCATCTTTTCCTTTTCTATCCATTATAGAAACAAAATCGTATTTCATATAAATCTCCATTCCGCTGCTGTTTAAAGACATCATGATGTAGTTATCAGAGACTTTTCAGCAAAACTCCTTATTATCTTGTTTATTATACAATATCGTAGAGTTCTTCAACAGACACCATCCTGACCCCAACGATCCGGAAACAGGCGAATGTAACCATTTTGACTCCGAAGATTTCGATGGTATGTTCCGGTTCGAAAAACAGATGAAAAAAGCCGCTGAATTTTAAATCCCGGGTTCAGGATATGCGTTTATTATTACAGATCCGCTCATAATAAAAGCCGCCGAATCAAACAGGACACAAAAGTCCCATTAAGTCCGACGGTTATCCATCATTTGTATATACAATTATACGCCCAAAAAGGGCAGACTCTACCTTACTGTGCTTTATCTTAGAATTCATCCCTGCTTATTTTTCCCGGTACAGCTTCCATTCCGAACATCCTCAGCGCCTGATTTACTTTGTCCATACGAACAGTCTCCTTCCCCTGTTCCAGTTCTCTGACAAATCTTAGTCCTAATCCGGCTCTAAGTGCAAATTCTTTCTGGGTAAGCCCGGCTTTTTTTCTCTCTGTTTTAATAAATTCAGCGATAGTATTACTCATAATCAAAATATATACCCTATCGGGTATCATTTCAATCAATTTTGACTGTTTTATACCCGATGGGATATTTCTTTATGATCTTCTCATTTTCGTACCCTATAGGGTATATTTTAAATCATATATACATTTTTGCACCCTATAGGGTACATTCAACAAACATATCACATACACAAATAGACACTTTCTTTAGAGAACTGTGACACAATTTCCATAGCGTCCCGGTTTTATATATCCAATTCATGTGTCCCGTTTATTTGTTTAATATCTTTTTATAAGAACTTCCTTTCCCTCAAAGGCAAAGGCAAGCTTTATTATCTTTTCTTTGTCAAATCCTGCTTCCAGAAGCTCTGCTTCATACTTTTTATCTTCGATCTGTTTTAATGCCATATCGCAAAGTTCATCAAGGGATTTTCCTTTTTCACTTCTGCGTTTTGACTTAAACTCGATGATCACA
>DFGZ01000030.1:0-533 GCA_002371295.1 Oribacterium sp. UBA3737
GCTGCTGTGTAAGAACCTTTTCCATAAGCTCATCCATCTTTGCCTTATCACCCCAGCCGATAGCATCCATTGCACCTTGGAGCTTTTCACAGAGTTCAGTGTCACTCTTTCTTGTTGCGATGCAGACATTGACCATCTCTTCATCACCGCTAAAGGTGTCGTTCTCATCGAATCTGATCATCTTTAAGTCATCGTTTGTAAGAAGGGCTGATTCTGCAGTAGGAACATCTACGATAAAGACATCTGCAACACCGTTTGAAACTGCCATAAAGCACTCGGAAGTGGTTTCAAAATTGGTACCTGTCACAGCGCCCTTTACCTGATCAAGAAGCGGTATCCATCCGCAGCCAAGCTGTGTTGTCAGAACGCATCCGGTGTTATCGAGCTCGGAAAGTCCTTTGACATCTGCATAAGGTCCGTCCTTCTTTACCACGATACAGTTATCTCTGTAGTAGTATGGTTCTGTGAAGTTGTAAGCCATCTGTCTTTCAGCCGTTCTTCCCATTCCGGCTATGATACAGTCATAATCACCT
>DFGZ01000030.1:578-5484 GCA_002371295.1 Oribacterium sp. UBA3737
GTCATAATCACCTGCATCCATTGAAATGCCTATTGATGACCATTCAACCTTATGTATCTCAAGGTCCATATCAAGCTCGTCTGCCAGCATCTGTGCAACCGCAACATCATAGCCGTAGGCATAATAGCTTGAATCATAGATCGGAACCGCCTTGCTTCCATCGGGAGTCGAATCAGCATCCTGTGTCCAGTTAAAAGGTGCGTATGCACACTCCATACCTACTCTGAGAACTGCTTTTTCCGATGCCGCTTCTGAAGATTTTTCTGCTGCTTCTGTTGTTTTTTCTGCTGCCGCCTCTGTAGTTGTCTTCTGATCTGAACCTGCCGGTACATTTGTTCCGCAGCCTGCAAGGGATGCAAACATCATTCCTGCCAAAACAGTCATTGCCAATCGTCTCTTCATATTTATCTCCTCCTTGAAATGAAACAGGCGCCGTTGGAAGTTTTTCACTTCTACGGCGCCCTTGCTGTTAGTACATATGATATTCATTTCGGACTGCGGTCTCAATGTGCACTATGCACAGTCTTATTTTTGTCATTTGCACAATCATCTTTCTCAAAGAAACATCATTCTCTTCACCAGTATGCAGTTTACGAGATCCAGATATCTCACATAATCATCCAGTTCGAGCTCCAAAAGCTCCTGAATCTTGTTAAGTCTGTACTGAAGTGAATTTCTGTGAACATAAAGCTCTTTTGCGGTATTTGCGGAGTTAAAGCCATTCATGTAATAGGCAAGCAATGTATCCACCAGAAATGTCCCGTTGGCATGATCGTACTCCTCAAGCTTCTCCAGATTTTTATTGCAGTACTCGAGTATTTCACCCTGATTTCCTGCATTGAACATGTATTTATATATACCCATGGCACTGGCACTTAAGACCTTTTTGTGCTTTGGATTGGGAAGCATATCTATCTTCGGTATAAGACTTTTTGCCTGCTGGTAACTGAGTCCATAATCTCTGGGATCGAGATAGGGGGCTCCCAGAATACAGGTTCCCGAGATCTTGTTCCTGAAGCAGTCATTTGAGTCAATACGCCTCAGTAATTTCTCAAGTTCATGTTCGATCTTTTTATCCTGTCTTGCCTCAAACAAAAGAACGAACTTATTCAAAAAACGCATGAACATAGGTCTGCCTTCCATTCCGGTGACCTCGCGGCTGAGTATATTTCCATAATACTCATAAGTGTGCTCATCCTGTTCATGATTTATCCCGTACTTACGGTCAACAATGATTATTCCCACTCTGTATGGTTTTGAAAAATCAAGGCCGAAGATAGGTCCAGGAAACCATACGGTCAAGTCCCTCAGCTCCCGCAACAAGCGCCACTCCGTCAAGTTTCAGATTCAATATATCTCTGCAAGTTACCATAATTTATTTCCTCATCTTATATAAACAAGAATAAAAAAACAGCAGCAGAAAAAAGCATGTTAAACGCCTTTGTCTGCTGCTTCATACACTTGTCAAAACTATCTGATGTCATACATCAACAAGTATTTTTGCACAGTCTCATTTTGTTGTAAATAAAACTTTCTCCTTCAAATCATATCAGTTTTCTATATCAGAAATAGCCGGAGCCCTTGCTGTAAACAATTCTCAGAGCTTCCATTCCTTTTCAAGAAAATCTATCAGAATTCCTCCCATTATCTCGCTGTCTGCTATGTAGCTGTCATGGTCCTTTCCTTCAAGGATTATCACTGTGGAATCCGGAAGGTTCTTTCCGATATTAAAAATTTATCCTATCCGTACCGTCGTTAAATCAGATGAATCCCTATGTCTCATTCTCATTTCTCATCAATATAGCCATATATGAATCAAGAAGAGCTTCCTGTAAAGGATATGGTGAATCACAGCTGCCCCTCGAGTACTCAGCAGTTTCCTTCATAAGCATCGCAATGGCAGTTTCATCATCCGATAATCCGCACAGACCAAAAGGAGGCTCATATAACACTTCTCCCAGGAAAGAGATCCTGCTGATTTCTTTAAAACGTCTGAGATTCGGATTGGGATCCGTTGTTTCAACTATACGCTCCTCTATCTCCAGTTCAGCTTCTGCAGGACGATTATCCGCATCAAGATAATAGACGTGGTTATCGATTATCTCACCTCTGACTCCCTGAAGCTTATAGGTTTTTCTCCTTATCGGCGAACGATACTGTTCAGAATCAAACTCATATACTGCTGTCTTCCCGTTTTCAAACTCCAAAAGAGCGATAGTACGGTTTTTATCAGATACTCTTCCGTCCTCTATCTCTTCATATCTTGTCAGGGTTTCTGTCGTAGGGAAAGCGTATGTTCTTGAATAAACCGAATATCCGGTATCAACATTGATTCCAAGTAATGCCCTCATAAGACTTGCTCCATGATATTCATGTGCAAGAGAAATATTGAGATAATAAGCTTCACCTATTATTCCTTTTTTCACAAGCTTAAGAAGTGCACTGTACTGCGGATACCGGGTGTACTGTTCCGCTACCACTATCTTTTGTCCCTGTTTTTCCCTTTCCCTGAGTTTCGAAAGGGTTTCTTCCTGAGTTCCCGCCGGTGTTTCCAGCAATACTGTGGATCCTTTGTCAAGCCAATGCATGGCGACTTCCGGACCTGCAGTCTTTGCCACTGAAACCACCACAAAATCCGGCTTAAAGGAAAGACAGTCTTCTTCGGATGTTGTACATGATATTCCATACTCATCACGGATCATTTCGGCCTTTTCTTCACTCCTGGAGAGCATGGTGCACAGCTCAAAAACATCAGGAAGCGCCCTGGCAATCCTGACATAGTACATGGCTCTCCATCCGGTCCCTACAATTACGAATCTGTATTTCCCCATACGCTTCTCCCCATCTGTTCTTCAAATCATAAAGAATTAAAGCTACACTTCATCAGTCTATGATCTCATACTGCAGCATCTCATACTTTAACTTCGTACCGACCTTTATATCTTCAGGCAGTAAAGCTCTCGCAACAAGCAAAAGGTCATCCACCTCTTTATCAGTTCTTTTAAGATTTGCATAATCTCCGTCTATAGAATCAACAACGTAGTACATGGTTTCCATAATGATATAATCCTCCATTATCATGATGTTGAGGTCAAATAAGATGATGTGAGTGGCAAATACTTTTGACATTCACATCATTATATTTCATCTGCTGTTTTATAAAAATATACCAGTCTATTCAGCGTAAATCCATAGTTGTACCAATATCTGACAGAATATGTATCAGGTCAGAAAAAAGGGACTGTTCTCTTCAATGCTTATCGCATCTTTGGAGACAGTCCCTTATATATAAAGAGAGTATTAAATATTATGAGGTGAGTGTTAAAAGTATTTGCCACTAACCGATAGCGCCACCGCACACATTCGTGTGCATTGTGCTGCTTCATATGAAGTAATCACACTTCTTTTCAATCTTTGCTTTCCATCATTGCGTTGACGTTTTTCTGTATCTTCTTATCATCCACAGATAAATGTTCATCCAGATACTTTTCTATGTCGTCTGTATTTTCTATGATCTGTTTTGCTGTTTCATGAATGTCTTTTTTCAGAGCATCGGTTTCCGCAGGACTTATCTCACTTAAACTATGGAAGAGCTCCTTCTCCTTCTCGGTGACATGTGTGTCGGGATGATGCTTCTTTAATGATATACGTAGCATTTTACGTCTGAAAAACTTTTCTATGATGATATCCTTCCGCTTTTGAACCCACGCAACAAAAAGAATTGCAAGAAGAAGGACACCCATATATCCGAGTATAGGGTACATAATTCCGATAAGTGTCTTAAAGCCTCCAAAGCTGCATATATAACCCACAGAAGCGACCGTTATCATGACGATACGCATCCTTCGTATACTTCCTCCTGAAAATCTTCGGGCTATGGAATAATACAGTGAAAAGGCAGTGTTGAATATCAGGGAGAATACTGTGAACGCATACAAAACCGCGAACCATGGATGTATGTTGTTAACGATCGCCAGCATAGGCATATCCGCATCTTTTACCTGATCTATATTGGCAAAAATAGAAAATGCTGCTGCCAGAACGATGATTCCGACCATAATGCCTCCGAGGGTTCCACCCTTTTCGGCTATACCGATCCTTACAACCGCACCTCCAAGTATAAATGCCATGGAAACTCCTGTCATGGCACACAGAGCATAATAGTTGACAACAGAAAGAAATACGTTATTCATAGCAGGTTTAATGGTCCTTGCTGTAGCATCAAGAACAGCAAAATCGTAGGACTTTCCTATAAAGGTGTAAACCGTTATGGATAATAACATGACGATGATGACAGGAGTGAAGATTCCCAGAACTCCGGTGATTTTGTCAAAATCCAGAAACGATACTATCACTATAAGTATAGAACATATAAGAGCCCCTATTGCTGAGGGTATTCCAAACTGCTGATTGAGATTGGAGCCCGCACCGGCCACCATGACAAAACCCATAACAAAACTGCCGAGAACCAGAACTATGTCCAGCACTCTGGTAAAAAAAGGATGGGTAATCTGTGAGAATACTTCTTCATGATTTTCTGCCCTGTAATAACATCCGAAGGTAACCATGATCCTGCCGAAGATGGCATTGAGCACACCCAGAAGTAAAACTCCAAAAAGTCCTATTTTTCCGAAACACAAAAAATACTGCAGCAGGTCCTGTCCACTGGAAAGACCTGCACCTATAATTACACCTATATACGCAAATGCGATTTTCCAATGCTGATATTTCAATAAGCAAATCCTCCTTTATTTATAAAAGCTTGATATAATTTATTCCACCAAATAAGTCCTGTTTATAGGCTACAGTTATATATACTATAACATAAATCAAATATTATTACAAATCAGGGGGGACAGCCTTTTTTCGGCTTTTTGCACGCCAAGTGGAGGAAGACTTATGACAC
>DFGZ01000344.1 GCA_002371295.1 Oribacterium sp. UBA3737
GACTGATCATCCAGGCGGAAGTAGTCCTTGGTATCCAGAATACCTATAACATCATCGTCATCCTCACCGCAGATAGGATAGTTCGCAAATCTGTTGTTATAGATTATCTTACGCCAGTCTTCGTCGCTGTCTTCAGTGTAGAGCATGGCAACATCCGTACGATGGGTACACACATCCTCCACTGTGATATCATTGAACTCAAACACGTTCTGTATCATTTCGTTTTCGGCAGACTCGATGGTACCGTTCTCAGTACCCTCATCCAGCATCATTTTAATGTCTTCCTCCGACACCTTATCCTCCACATCCTCAGGGTCAATTCCCATAAGATGCATGACAGCGTTAGTGGAAACTGTAAGAAGCCATACAAAGGGTCTGAATATGTCCGAAGCCACCTTAAGGATCCCCGCCATACTGAGAGAAAGCTTTTCAGTATAGGCCTGGGCAAGTCTCTTGGGCACCAGCTCACCGAAAACAATGTTTACATAAGAAAGAACCAGTGTGATAACGATGATCACGATGGGGTTTAAAACCTCTTCACTTGCCGGGACTCCTAACTTTACAAGAAGCCTTGTAGCAGGAGCGGCAAAGCTGTCCGCAGCAAAAGCAGATGAAAGGAAGCCCGCCATGGTAATGGCCACCTGTATCGTGGAAAGGAACCTGGCCGGCTCCTCCGTAAGCTTCAAAAGTGTGTAGGCTCTTTTGTCACCGTCCTCCGCAAGCCTTTTCAGCTTCGTATCTCCTACCTGCAGCACGGCTATCTCAGCGCAGGAAAAAAGTCCGTTGATAAATATCAAAATTATAAGAAGAACAAAACTTCTGATCATAAAATATGATGCCGCCCTCCAAGCGGTAATCAGGGTACTATAAACTATACTTCATTTGTTAACCGGCTCATTCTATACATGAACCGGAAATACTTTTTAAATACGAGAAAAAGGCCTAATCAGCTTACCCTCTGTGCCGACTATGCCTTGTTTTAACTATATGTTCTGTGAGGTCAAGCCACTGACGGCTCCGCCTTCATCCATGATGTTAATTTCTCCTTTTTTATCATCAAAAGATACAAAAAAGATTTAACTATAGAAACTTAAATACTCTGTATCATTTCAATGAAATTTATGTCTATCAGTGTATCCGAAGCCTTATATTTTGTCAAATCGGGCTTTTCGACTATAAGACTGCCGGAAAGTATTTTACTTTCATTAGATCATGAGGCTCACTTCGCTATGATCATCAGACTTACTTCGCCAAGATATTCAGGCTCACTTCACTCTGAATCTTTCGTACTGCTCCTCAAGGTATCTGCAGTCCTCATAGTACCTGTCAGGTGTTGAATTCTCAAGTGTGCCTACGATATAAGGCTTCCACAGGCTCACCTGTCTCATGAGCTCTTCATAATTGAAAAAGCCCTCTCCGGGATGCCTGAATCTCTGATCATTGCCCTCGAAAACCCCATCCTTAAGATGAAGTGTGGTTATTCTGTCACCGTACAGGTCAAATGCTTTCTTTATGAGTGCATTCTGACCATCCGGATCATTTTCAAGCTCAGGAGTAATGAGATTCACAGAATCAAGAATTACATCAAAATTCACAGAATCTATATCATCAAGAAATCTCCTCATAAGCTCCGGTGAATGAATTGTATGGTTGAAAACGCCCTCAACTCCCACCATGACTCCCAGCTTCTCTGCCGCATCTCTTATTCGCTTAAAGGAATCAAGTACACGAAGATAGTTTTCTTCGGTATAGGTTTCAGGAACTATCTTCATGTTGGCATCCGCACGGCCTGTTTCCGTGCCCACCATATCAGCCCCCATACGCTTACAGTACTTAAGATGCTCTATAAACCTCTGAACCTCCAGCATTCTCTTGTCATCATCAGGATGAGCGGGATTTATGTAGCATCCCAGGATGGAAACGTGAATGTTTCTTTTCCGAAGCTCCTCTCCGACATAATCCCCAAGACCGGCATTGTAATGTCCAACCGATGTGTCAACATCCGAAAAGCTCTTTTGCATGGCAAGCTGAACATAATGAACTCCCAGTTCCTGAACCTTATCGAAAACTTCTGTCACCGTACCCCTGCCGCAAATATCATGAACACGCATCCCAAACTGTATCATAATCTGTCTCCTTAAATTTAATATTACATATGTGTCAAATGTATCTGCCACTCACTGATAGCAGAACCCACACATTCGTGTGAATGTGCTGCCGAACACTCATACAATGGTCCTTTTGCTGTGCAAAACAGGACATGGATGGACTTCAACAAGTTTCAGCCTTTTATCTCAGCCTGAGTTTAACTTCCATCTCCGGATTCTTACGATACTTTCCCGGTGAAAATCCCGTCATCTGCTTGAATACCTTCTCAAAATAGGTGATGTTTCCGAAACCGCATATTTCTGCAATCTCAGTAATACTGCTGTCGGATTCCCTTAGAAGCTGCTGAGCTTTCTGCACTCTAATGTAAGTGATATACTCCACAACAGAAAAGCCGGTTACATTTCTGAATACCCTTGTAAGATAGGATTTACTCATGAAGAACTTCTTTGCCAGATCATCCAGCGACATATTTTCATCCGTATGTCCCTGCAGATACATGGCGATATCTCTGACCTTCTGGTGCACGCCTGTCTTTACCACCGACTGCTGTTCCGCTGTCTCAAGCCCCTGCTCCATAAGCTTTCTCTGCATATCTCTTCTTCTGCTTTTTGCAAATATACACGCAAGCTCCACCGCCTGAAGATAAAGGAAGGAATGAAGGTCCTCCATGGATGAAGTCATTCCTCTTCTCTCATCGTCACAGGAAGCCTTGAACTCATCGATGATGGACTGTACCAGCTGCCATTCGGTATCATTGAACTTTGCAAGGCCACCGTAATTGGATCCGAAATCATCAAAGCCTTTAAGTCCGAATTCCCTGAATTTCTCATCAAAAATGTTTCTGTCCAGCTGAAGGATGAAATTATGATGATCAGGGGGCATATTGGGGGCTGTTGAAGTCTTATGAATGATATTGTGATTTACCATGACGGCTGTATGGGGAGTCAGTCTGTAGGTCTCCTGATTCACGAACATAAGACGCTGTCCGTAAATGATAAAATGAAGCTCGATGGTCTCATGAAAGTGCCTGTTACGCATTATGAAACGCTGATGTCTCACCGCCTCGTTCACTCTTAGTCCGGGTATTCTTTTTTCAAAAACCAGCTCCAACCGGGAATTGTGTAAGTTCTCGTCTGACATAAGGTTCCTCTTTGTTATCACGAATTCCCGGACATAAATCGCCTGAAAGGCAATATGCCGGTATCCGCCAATAGTTTTCTAAATTCTGTTCAATCTGATACAAATACGTAAATAGGACGTATGTCGGCTCGGAAATTATCCGATCGGACACACATCCCATATATTATCTCAGCATTTCTGTATACGCAAGGAAAAGTGGACCTACTCCCTTTGCATCATTTTCCACTACAGGCTCGGACAGATAATACTCCACCGATCCATCCCGACGGGTCTTGCCACCGAGACCGGCCACGAGACATATTCCCGTAACCCTTGGATTACCATCCTCACCTTTTGATAACCTCTTATCTACTAATCCGTAAAAAGCCTTTTGTCCTATACTCTTAAACCTTTCGGGCAGTAGCCCTAATCTTACCCCCTTCAGTATCGCTGCACTTATGAGAGCAGTTCCTGAGGTCTCAAGATAATTTCCGGGAAGCTTCGGAAGTGCGATGAGCTGATACCAGAGACCGCTCTCATCCTGATACTTCGAAAGCGCCTCAGTGAGATCAATAAGCATTGCCTTAAGATGTCTGAACTGTGATCTCATGTCCATATCCATCATTATCTCGAGAACATCCACAAGGCTCATGATGAACCATCCCTCTGCTCTGAGCCAGAAGTTAGGGCTGCACCCGGTCTTCTTATCTGCCCAGTACATGGACCTGGACTCATCATAGCCATGATAGTAAAGTCCTGTTTCACTGTCACGCATGAACTTTTCCACATTACATATCTGTTCATACACATCCATCACCTTCTGAGAATCATCAAATCTCTTCTCATACTCGAGATAGAAAGGCTGAGCCATATATAATCCGTCAAGCCATACCTGATTGGGATAAATGTTTTTGTGCCAGAAATTACCGGCCTTTGTTCTGGGCATCATATCAATCTGAGAACGTACATTATTCATCGCCTTCAGATATTTCTCTTTGCCTGTGTGGTCATAAAGCATAAACAGATTCTTTGCGGGATTGATGTTGTCGAGATTCTTCTCCTCTGCATCATAAGTTCTTATGGAGCCGTCTTCCCTCACAAAGCCCCCCATAAAATCATCCGCAAATTTAAGATACTTCTCATCCTCTGTGATCTCATAGAGACTGAGAATGCCTCTTATCATACATCCGTCTATGTAATTCCATTTATTCTCTTTACCGCTTCTTATGACCTCCAGATTCCAGGCAGGATGCTCGGAATCTGAATTGTTCATAAGATACTCTATATATTCGTTAAGCAGTTTTTCTGTCTCTTCTCTGCCACCTTCCAGATAGCCAGTCCGCATCATTACTACTCCTCATCCATTCTTTAACCCTTTACAGATCCGGCAGTTACACCGTCGATGAACTGATCCTGGGCAATAAAGAATACTACAAGTGA
>DFGZ01000111.1 GCA_002371295.1 Oribacterium sp. UBA3737
TTAATAAGAAATACAGGTGTCATGAATGTTTACTGTGATTGTATAATAAGCTATAATAATTCGAGATGTTTAAACAAGCGAGGGTTAATATTGATATGCCAAAGTCCAGATATTCTGATATATATCAGGATTTAAAGAATAAAATCGAAACCGGGGAATATGAATTCCAGGAACTGCTTCCTTCAGAACACCAGTTGATAGAGCACTACGACTGCTCGAGAAATACCATAAGACGCGCTATAGGTAACCTTGTTACGGATGGATATGTACAAACGATGCAGGGAAAGGGCGTGCGTAATATCTACCAGCCGACACAGCAGAACTCTTTTGCCATCGGTAATATCGAAAGCTTTCGTGAATCGGCACTAAGAAACGGTAAAAAGCCCAAAACCAGGGTGATATATCTGACAGAGCTGGTGGCTGATAAAAATATAGCACGCCGGACAGGTTTTGAACCCGGTTCAAACCTGTATTATCTCCAGCGTGTTCATTACCTTGATAATAAGGCTCTTATTCTTAATCACAATTATTTCCTGAAAGATCTGGTTCCCAACCTGACAAAAGAAATCGCCGAGAGCTCAATCTATGACTATATCGAAAACACTCTCAACATGTCTATCATCACCAGTAAGCGTGTATTTACCGTTGAGAAGATGACGGAGATTGATGAGAAATATCTGGAGCTTGGGGATTACAACTGTCTTGCCGTAGTAACCAGCCAGACCTACAACAGCGACGGTATCATGTTCGAATATACCCAGTCCCGTCACAGACCGGACTATTTCAGTTTCCAGGACAATGCCACAAGACGGGTACGATAGACACATTTATATCTGTGAAAACTCTGTTCTGTACTCAATATGTCTTCCGTTTATACGGTGAATCAGGCACATTTATGCCTATAAGCACCCTGGTTCCGAACTCAATATACATGCCGTTTATCAGGCAAAATATACACGTATCAACCTGTGAAAACATCCTGATGGATGTTTTCACAGGTTGATTTCCAATTGCCTTCCACTGTATTTCGTGTCTTCTACCATCTCTTTCATCCAGGGACCGTAATTATGATCCCACAATGCATCCAGCATAGCTTTATAGTTCGGATCCGCCATTATCTCCGGGCGGTGATCAGCCAGGGAACCTTCTTCATAGTAATCAAAAAACCGGAATATCAGTTCCTTGACCCCGTCCTTTTTCTGCCCCTTCAGACCTTCACTGTCTAAAAGCTCCGAGAAAACCTTGTCCATATAGAGACCCCGTTCCTCTTCCAAAGGGCGAAGCTTTTCTGACACATCTTTTCCATAAGCATCAAGCTCCAGAGGCTCCGCATAGTAAAGGATCCTGTCCTTTCCCACTGCCAGATTCCCCATAGGATGTTTCCCTGAAAAGGGCATCCCGCTAAGCACTTCCCAAAGACCGTCCTTCTCCAGGATATACTGGGAATGCATATGCCCTGTTATGCAAAGCTTTACTCCGCCTTTTATCAATGTCTCAGCCAGGTCATCGTTATGGATGATATTGGTGGCGGTTTCTTTTCCGGAGGAGTTATACAAAACATTGTGATGTGAAAGGAAGATGATTCTTTTCCCTTTATATTTTTCCAGCATCTCCCGGAGCCAACCCATGGTTTCAGGAGAGAATTCGCTCTGTGCTCCCCGGGATAAGGCTTTGTCATCCATGGCAAGCAGCACTACATCCTTTGAGATATAGGTGTAACTCAGTGATGCCGGATCTCTGTCAACAGGATCCAGAAGTCCGAAGTAAGCCTTCTCGTATTCATCCTCATCCATAAGGTCAAAATCGTGATTACCGGTGGTGATAACAAGCGGAATTCCTGCATCCTTTATCCTTTTAAGCCTGGCTGTAAGTCCGGTCACATCCTCTGATGCCCCGCTGTTTGTATTATCACCTGTCACGATGAAAACATCGGGATTTTTCGCGATCACTTCTTCCACTATGGCATCTGTAAACTCACCTGAAAGAGCTATACCCGGAACATTAAGGTGATCCGCACTCTCCCTCTCTGTATAATGGATATCCGAAATGATAAGCGCGTGAAGTACTTCCGGATCAGACCATACGGGGTCAGCTTTCACAGAGTCCGTGACCACGACCATGTCAGAAGCATTGGCAGCATGAGATCCTTCCAGAGATTTTTTTGCAAAGGCTGAGCACCCCGTAAGAATAAAGGTCAAAAAGATAATCAACAGTGATTCTGAAAGTGTTCTCATAAGCCTTACTCCTGACATATCAGTTCTTCAGCTTCTCAATCCTTCAAAAAGAACTGGTCAAAGCCGGTGGTTTCAAAAATTTCCCTTACCCCCTTACTTACACCCGTCATTTCAAACTTATCCTTATCCTCCAATGACTTATACATCATCAAAAGGACACGCAGACCTGCGGATGAAACATAAGGCATGTGGCTTACATCCACATTTATTGCAGAGATCTTTCCTTCAGACTCCTTAAACTTCTTTAAAAGCTTCGGAGCTGTGATGGTATCCATTCGTCCCTGAATGTTTACATTAAACACACCATCCTTAAGTTCACTTTCAACCTTAAACGGGAGATCTTTATCTGACTGAACAGCGCCGGAGCTTCCGCTGCTCTCCTTTTCCTTATATTCAGGATCCAGAGTGTATTTCCAGATATTTACATGCTTCATGTTTTCACGAAGCTTTTCAATCTCATCAGATGACATACTGTCAAAAAGATGCAGCTCAAAATCATCCCGATAGTATGGAATCTTTTCAACCAAAAGACCTTCAGCTTTGGCAAGGGCTTCGATCTTTTCATAATCCACTTTTGAAAATCCGGCTCTTTCTTTTACCTTTCCGGCAAAAACGTCGGATGCATTTTTATGGAGATTTGTATCAGACTGGCCGCTGAAACCTCTTCTTGCGGCAGCCAGCAGGTCATATGCTTTATCATCACCTGCAACCGCCCTGAAAACAGCCATGTAGTATTCCATTGTCTCTACGTCCGCACTCAGCCAGCAGCCGCCCTTTTCGGAAAGAATACGGCGGATGTTTTTTCTGAGCAGAAGCCTTTCATCCGGGGTCAGATAAACTGTAAGTCCCTCTGTCGCTATGCAAACAGGACCATCGGCTTTATCTGCCGCAGCCTTCAGGCTTTCATAATTTGTTACGTCAACGATCTGAAAATCAATCTTCTTTTTCTGATCCTCATCAGTCATGGAATAGATTATCGGAGCAAAATCATTGATAACCGCAGGAAGGTCACAGCCGATATAATTCATACCCTTTTCGGTGAATTCAAACACCTTGGGCGTATAACCGCAGGGCAGATCCAGCAGCGTCCCGTATCCGCACTCCTCAATAGTTCTGTTCAGTGCAACATAACGAAGCTCTCTCACGATATCCGACGGACGGTTTATCATATCCTCCTTGTCAACATCATGAAAGATCTTTTCCTTTTCAATACCCATTTTTTCAAGTATGGCTAATGCTTTATCATATCCTGCATTGGCCAGAAGAATCAGTGTCGTGATGGCTGTATTGGATGTTGGATTCACTGCGATATTTAATTCTTTTTCGTTTGACATAATAGCTCCTTTATAAATATATATTTTTGCTTCCAAGTTTTCACCTGTAGTAATAAACCGGTGAATATCCGTAAGGTACAAATGCTATGGTATTTAAACCGTCATAACATATGACCTGTGCTCCGGCATCCAGGCTGAACTTACCGTAATCGGCTGCGACAGAGCTCCAGGTGTTGTTATTTACCATCACATAATTCACCTTCATATACGAAGGGTTTCGTTCTCCTGTAGGCGTATAATCATAAAACTCCACCGTTATGGAAGTTGGATCGTTTGGAGTAACATCTATAAACTCCATAAGGCTCTGATTATAGTAGGTGCCGTAAACCTTCTGGGAGGAATCCGTATAAAGCTGAACCAGGGATTTCATGACATATCCCTTCATGCCGTTGTAAGTAACTTTATAAAAACCATCATTTATGTCAGAAATCTCAGTAACCGTGGAGCCTTTCGGCATCTGTGTGTATGCAGGAGAAGCAGCTGTAGGAAGACTGCGAAGACTTGCAGATTCATTAACATTGGCAATGGTTCCAAAATGACCGACTGAAGTTTTCGGCTCCCTGTAGTCAAGGTATGCCGCAAGAATGTAACCAATCATCCCATTGTAATCAACATACAGGTAACCGTTTCGGGCATTACCCAGATACTGAACGGGTGAGTATAACGGAACCTGAGTTATAACATCCGCATCCGTAGCCGGAGAATATCTCAGTGATACGCTTACCTCACAATTTACCACGTAGAGAAGATATCCCGGTGAAACACAGTAGTCTGATGTTATATAGTATGGTGAATAATCTATCTCGTAGGAATACGAAACAGTACCTGATATCACGAATATGGAAACTATCAAAGCTAAGATCAGTTTGCGAAAAAACATGAGTCGCACCCCGCTTTCAAAATGTCAAAACCGGTACATTGTCATTTGCAATTCTATATCGACCGATACCGGATGAACATGGAATTTTAATAATATGCCGACGGAAAACCCATAATCATCAGGCGATATATATAGTTAGGTCGACTTGAATTATGGATTATATAAATGAAGGCAACTATGTGTAAGGTTTTCTTTATAACCATCGGGGACGATTCTCGCCGGCGAGAACCGTCCCCGATGGTTATGATGGTTTTTATTGCTTTGATCTTATCAACAGTATAAGATGTATTAAGCAAATGTGGGATCAAAAAGGAGTGCAGCATGGGAAAGTTATATTTTGTTCGT
>DFGZ01000132.1 GCA_002371295.1 Oribacterium sp. UBA3737
TATAGGTATCGTAAACTCCTTTACGGAGGTGGTTCCGGGACATGAGCACCTCCAGCAGATAGCAAGGGCTGTAAAGGATGGAGTACTCATGGCAGGCGGCACACCGCTTGAGTTCAACACCATCGCTGTATGTGACGGTATCGCCATGGGACATGACGGCATGCACTTCTCATTGTCATCACGTGAGCTCATTACTGATACCATCGAGTGTATGGCTACAGGACATGCTCTTGACGCCCTCGTATTTATACCTAACTGTGATAAGATCGTTCCGGGGATGCTTCTGGCAGCACTTCGTCTCAACCTTCCCTGCGTATTTGTTTCCGGTGGCCCGATGCTCTCACTTCACCAGCGTGACCTGAATACAGCATTTGAGGCAGTCGGTGCCTACAAGGCAGGTCTCATGGATGAGGCGGGAGTTATGGATGTCGAGAACAGCTGCTGTCCGACCTGCGGTTCCTGCTCAGGTATGTTCACAGCCAATTCCATGAACTCGCTCTGTGAAGTCCTCGGTATGGCACTTCCGGGAAATGGAACCATTCCTGCTGTTTATTCAGAGAGAATACGTCTTGCAAAGACCGCAGGCATGCAGGTGATGAAGGTTCTGGAGCAGGATATCCGTCCGAGAGACATCATCAAGGCAGAGACGATTGAGAACGCCATCACAGTGGATATGGCTCTCGGCTGCTCGACCAATACAGCGCTTCACCTTATGGCCGTTGCTCATGAGGCAGGTTTCCCATTCGATCTTCACAAGATCAATGAGATTTCAGACAGAACACCTAATCTCTGCCATCTTGCTCCTGCAGGACATCATCACATGCAGGATCTTATGGAGGCCGGCGGAATCTATGCGGTCATCCATGAGCTGGACGAGCATGGTCTCATCAACAGAGACTGTATGACAGTACTCGGAAAGACCATAGGCGAAGCTACCAAGGGTGCTGTTAACAGAAATCCTGAAGTCATCCGTCCATTTGACAACCCTTATCTCAAAGAGGGAGGACTCGCTGTGCTTTACGGAAATCTGGCACCTCACGGTTCCATCGTTAAGCGTTCGGCTGTTGCACCTGAGATGATGGTGAATGAGTGCACCGCAAGAGTATTTAATTCAGAGGAGGAAGCCATCGGTGCAATCTATGGCGGAAAGATCAAAGCAGGAGACTGCGTTGTCATCAGATATGAAGGCCCTGCAGGAGGTCCGGGAATGAGAGAAATGCTCAGTCCTACATCTGCTATCGCAGGCATGAAGCTTGATACAACAGTTGCCCTTGTAACAGACGGACGTTTCTCAGGAGCATCCCGCGGCGCTGCCATCGGACATGTTTCACCTGAGGCTCAGGCCGGCGGTCCTATCGCTTACGTTAAGGACGGGGACAGGATCAAAATCGATATTCCTAACTACTCTATCGAGCTTCTTGTTTCCGATGAAGAGATGGAAGAGCGTAAGAAGACCATGAAGGTCCGCGAGCAGCGTAATCTCACGGGTTATCTCAGAAAGTATGCAAAGCTGGTTCATTCTGCTGACACAGGTGCTATCGTAGAGTGATACAAAAGAATAACATGTGATACTTTGGGGCAGACTTAGGTCTGCCCTTATTGTTATGTTACAATATTTAAAGAATAAAAAAGCCGTTTTTGTAAGGAGGTAAGGTGATGAAGATTTTAGGCGCGATGCCGTTTACGGATGAAGATAAACAATATCTTGAAAATATCGCAAAAGACTGCGAATTCGTGTACAAAGACAAGGACTCTGTGGGTGAAGAGGACGTTCAGGACATAGACATTATCTTTGGCAATGTTTCACCGGATGTTATCTCACGGGCACCGAAGCTCAGATGGCTCCAGACCAATTCTGCGGGAGTGGATCCATATTGTAAAGAAGGTGTGATTTCCGAAGGTGCCATCCTGACAAGCGCATCGGGAGCCTATGATACATCGGTCTCGGAGTGGATGGTGACTGTCTCCTTCATGCTTGCAAGAAAAAGCGATCTATATATGAGACATCAGGTGGAGAGAATATGGCAGATTGAGGGCAAGGTGCTGTCCGTAGAGGACTCCACAACCCTGGTTCTTGGGCTTGGTTCCATAGGAAAGCATTATGCAAGAAAAATGCATGCCCTCGGAAGCTATGTGATAGGTGTGACGAGGCATAGCCGTGATGAAAAACCTGATTTTGTTGATGAGCTTACAACTGTGGAGCATCTCGATGAGCTTCTTCCGAGAGCGGACTATATTGCCATGGTACTTCCGGGAACGGCTGAAAATGTAAATATCATCGATGCTAAGCGCCTGGGGCTTATGAAAGACACTGCTTTTCTTATTAATGCGGGACGCGGCAATGCTGTGGACAACATGGCTCTGAATGAGGCTTTACGCGATGGCAGGATCGGCGGAGCAGCTCTTGATGTCACATCACCTGAACCTCTTCCCTCAGATCATCCTCTCTGGGATGCACCGAGATGTATCATCACCCCTCACATCGCCGGACAGTTCTTCCTTGCAAAGACCTTCCGGAACATAGTGAAGATAAGCGGCGAAAACCTGAAAAAGTTCCTTTCCGGGGATACAGATAAAATGAAGAACATAGTAGACACAAAGAAAGGGTATTGAAAACAGTCTTAAGCTTCAGGCAATCAAGATAGAAAAAACCCGGCGGTTTCAGCAACCGTCGGGTTTTTATTCCACAATATTTTAAGCAGTAGCAGTGTTCTCCGGAACTGTTTCTGCCACGGTCTCGGCAACTGTCTCAGCTGAGGTTTCTGTCACGTCATTTGCATGAACATAATTTCGGCTGGCTGCGTACTCGCGAAGTGCCTGAACCCAGATAACATAGGCGTCTGCATTCTGGTGGATGTACTTGTCTGTACAGTACTTAGGATCCAGATTTCCGTTAGCGTCCGCAAGGCGGTTTGCAATGTCAATATAGCCGTATCCGTTAGCTGTGCAAAGCTCCTGAAGAGAAGTGTTGAGCTTACGGACGGTATCATTATCAAAAGCCCAGCTCTTGATGCCGGAAAGTTTGGTCTGGGCATCAGGATAAATGTAGGTTGTGCTGATGATGGTGATGTCTGCTGTTGGATTTGCAGAGGCTATGCTGCTAATAAGTGACTTGTAGTTTGCAAGAACCTCGCTTGGACGTCCCTTGATGTCGTTGAGTCCAAGTGAGAGATAAACATGCTTTGCACCAACAAGTGAAACAAGCTCATAAGCATAATGCTGGGCTCCGCCGTACCAGAGATGGTTTACGCC
>DFGZ01000320.1:0-1174 GCA_002371295.1 Oribacterium sp. UBA3737
ACTTGGGGCGTGCAAGGAATTATAACAATAGTTAGGAGGGAAAGAAAATGAAGAAAAGACTAAGGGTTCTGAGCATTATTTTAGCATTAATGATGGCAATGCTTGTGACGGGATGTGGCATATCAAGTGGCGGATCAAGTGGAAAAGGGTCATCACGGTCCTCGGGAAGCTCCAATATGTGTGAAAACTGTGGTCGCCATGAAAAGTACATGGGAAAACTGTGCAAAAGTTGCTATGAGGATTTCCTTAAGTGGCAGCAGAAATAATTCTTAAAAGCAAATGTAGATATGGCACGATTGTGATAAAAACTATAAAACAGGAGGAAGAAGAAAATGAAGAAAAGTATAAGGGTTCTGTGCTTTATTTTGGCATTGACGCTGGCAATGCTTGTGACCGGATGTGGAAGTTCGGGCAGTAATTGGGATAAGCAGGTTGAAAAGACTCAAAATGAATTATATAAAAAAGGGTCAGATGGGAAATGGTATCCGAAGTAAATCTTTTTTGTGTATAGACATTATTATATAAGGACTATTCTAGATGACTGATTGGGGGAATGGAAGATTGGGGTATGTAGCTTAGAAACAATACCAGGTATCTTTGGCTGGAAAGACTATCAAAGTAGCATGGAATAGTGAACCATTTGATAGATTTACAATCGAATGAAAAATGGGGGAGATGACTATGCAGGAAAACTATGAATTGGTACAGCGAGGTTTTAGGATTCTATTAGGTTCACTGTCAGGGTTTATCGGACAGGAAATGCGCAGGGTTCACAGAAACAGATGGTGGAACGTGGTGCTTGTGACGCTTTCTGAACAAAGAGATCTCCCGTTGAACGGAGAATATGGTTATTTGGTGGATTCATTGGATATTGCGAATTGTATCCGTCTTCTCGATCGCCAGTGGAATGAAGTATTCAAAGAGCGTCTTCCACAGAACTGTCGAAATTGGGCAAAAGAACTAATGGGGGTTCGGAACATTGTATCTCATATCGGCCAACAGGATTTAAGCAAGCCTGAAGCTGAACGTGCTTTGGATACCATGGCTTTGCTTTGTATGGAGATTGATCCTGACAGTGCCGAGGAAATCCGTGTGATTTATCAGGAAGTACGGTCCAGAGCTGAGGAATCGTACAGACCAGAGCCGATTCGGTTTGAAGAGAGAGCCGGGGCGT
>DFGZ01000320.1:1327-2913 GCA_002371295.1 Oribacterium sp. UBA3737
GGCTTGCTTTATTTGTGAGACTCATGTATAGTTCAAATCGAAAACTATGCATGAAGTATGATACATCGGAAAAACCGGGCATAGTGATCTGTGCCCGGTTTTTTGTGTCCGGGATATGGATATTTTTCCTGCCAGACGGATCGATCCCGATGGAATACAGGAAATGAAGGGATAATTTGCTATGGGTTTATTCGAACTGATTCTTTTATCATTTGGTCTTGCGATGGATGCTTTTGCCGTTTCCATATGTAAGGGGCTGTCGGCACCCTCTGTCACGAAAAGGGAATATCTGCTTTGCGGTATCTGGTTCGGTGTATTTCAGGGAATGATGCCCATGATCGGTTATCTGGTGGGATCCGGATTCGAAAAACTGATCAGTACGGTGGCTCCCTGGGTGACCTTCATCCTGCTGTCCCTGATCGGAGGAAATATGATCAGGGAAGCCTTTGGTCCGGAGGAAGATGTGTCGCCGGGTTTTGATGTCAGGACCATGCTTTTGATGGCGATAGCGACCAGCATCGATGCACTGGCGGTCGGTATCACATTTGTCGCTTCTCCGGTTAAGGTCTTTGATTCAACACGTCTGGTAAATGTGGTCTTTGCGGTCATTGTGATCGGCGTTATCACATTTTTCACTTCAATGATCGGAGTCAGGATCGGCAGGGCTTTCGGAAACCGGTATAAATCAGGGTCGGAGATCATGGGGGGCACCATACTTCTCTTTATAGGATTTCGCGCCCTGATCACATATTTGGACAGTTCAAATACCTTATCCGATACGCAGACCATATTCGGGATGCTGATCCCCCTGGCGGGAACGCTTCTCGGTTCGGCCATCGTATATGCAAGGAAGGATCAGCTGTCGGATCATGTAAGGGTGATCCTCATGGGATGCAGTTCGGGGATCATGCTGTCCATAGCGGTTTGGGGTATGATAGAACCGGCGATCAAAAGGCTGCATCAGGGAGACGGAGGCGGGATCATCCCGGTCACCATCTGTTTTTGCGCGGGGGTACTGATCCAGATCCTTCTGGACAAGGTCGTTCCTCATACACATGTATATGCCCAAATAACGGAAGGCCCGGAAAGTAAGCTGAAGCCGGAAACAAAGGTTATGCTGAAGGAAGTGATCCATCATACACCTGAGGGGATCACACTGGGAGCGATCTACGCGGCACATTTTATGCGGGCTGACTGGGTGTCCTCATCCGTGGCCCTGGTTCTGGCGATAGCGCTTTCGCTTCAGAATATCCCGGAGGCGCTTTGTGTAACCCTGCCTCTCAGAGAGAAGGGCACGGGGACCGGGAAAGCGTTCCTCATGGGCATGGTTTCCGGAGTGCCGATCCCTCTGTTTGGGATCATAACGGTTGTGATCGTGGTTCTTTTCCCGGAGATACTTCCTTATACCATGGCAGTCGCCGGCGGAGCTCTGGTCTATACTACCATCGAGGAGATCCCGCAGATCTCATTGAAGAAGGATAATGACAGAGGCGCGCTTGCATTTGTATTTGGGTTTGCGGTTGTGATGCTGATGATATTCCTGTAAGATGTCATTCTGAGGTCCCTTTTGTCATTCTGAGGAGCGA
>DFGZ01000060.1 GCA_002371295.1 Oribacterium sp. UBA3737
TAAGTATCTTAAAACGACAACAGATTATGCTGCCGAGATCCCTTTGAACATTCCATTCTCTATAGAAACAGGAGACGGTAAAAAGAAGACACTTACAGTTAATTCTCTTGAGCAAGCGGGAGACAGTGAGTATTCTTCAGAATATAACCTCCTCATGAGACTTGACGGTAAGGAATATTCAGAAAACCTGGACAGCATTTACGGCATGAACGCATACCTTTTCAAGAAGTCCGGTAATGCTTACCTTTATCTTGACCTCAGCTCTGACAATGACTGGCATGTAACTCAGGCTTATGACATTAACGGATCCGAGATCAAAAAGCTTGATGATTTTACCGAGGCAGCCTTCTACCATAGAAAGCCAATGGATCCTTCTTCTTTCATCATGTCATCAAGAGGCGACCTCTTAAGCACCTATGAGATATTCCGCTACTACGAAATGGGGGATGACGGAAAACCTGTCCCTCTTACTGATGCCTGGTGGATCGGCTATGACTTTGAGATCACCCTGAACCAGTCCCTTAAGCTAAGCGTAATGGACGAGCTGACAGAGGACTTGAGTGATAAGGGCACCGAAACAGAGCTTCCCAAGGGGACAAAGCTAAAGCTTGTACGTACAGATGACCGCAGCTTTGTTGATGCCCGTACTCCTGACGGAAAGTATGCAAGAATCTATGTTGATAATTCGGACTGGCCTCACACAGTAGACGGCACAGACATTGAAGAGCTCTTTGATGGCATAATATTTGCCGGCTGATAAAAAAACATCATTTTTTAAAAATATTACATGGTATAGAAAAACTGTTCTCTTAAGATATTAAGGGGGCAGTTTTTTGTTTATATAAATTGTTTATATACAGAAGATATAAAAGGCGCGTGCCGCCACACTCGATTGAAAAAATTAAGCCATAGACATGAAAAACAAAGGAGAAAACATGAAGATATCTATATATAACGACTGGGATCACATTCCTAAAGCAGAGGCGGAGGGGCAGGAGGAGCTGTGTCTTTCCTATGAGGGTGAATACCGAAAGGGCGATATCATTGATATATCGGGGCTTCAGCCGGGCAGGTTTTATGTTGTTCGTATCGATCAGGTCATGGCTCCGTCTATTGTTTATATCACTAAATCTGAGGTTCTCTATCCGATTCCTTTTTATGCTCTGAAGGAGAATATCAATCCTCTGGCCTTTTCCGGCTGCAGGCACACGGTCTACATAAGGGAGGCTCAGCCTTATGAGGTTAATGTCTACAGAAATCTTTCGGAAAATACCTTTGATCAGCATAGTGAAGCTGCAGTTTTTCCTCACGCAAGCGCCAACATCGAGACTCGCGGCGAGTCAGTTTTTGCAGCACAAAATGCTATCAATGGAAATATCGCCCATGGCAGTCACGGAGAGTGGCCTTATGAATCCTGGGGCATAAATCGTGATCCTAAGGCTGAGTTCAGGCTTGATTTCGGCCGTCCTGTAAATATTCAGGAGATATGGATTTATGAACGCTGCGACTTTCCGCATGATAACTGGTGGACAGAAGGCACAATTACATTTTCAACCGGAAGAACAGTGGCACTTCCTCTAGAAAAGCGACCTGACGGAAGTGCGCAGAAATTCAGCGTTACAGAAAACAATGTGACTTTTCTGACTTTAAGCAGGCTGATCCAGGCTGAGGATCCAAGTCCTTTCCCTGCACTTACACAGATAAAGGTCTTCGGACATGAAGCTGTAGAATATAAATTTTGATAATCACTTGTGCTTAACTATGTACAGGAGTTGTTATGGTATCTTCAATTAATAATTCAACAGAAAAAAATCAAAAATACGGAACCCCGAAATTGGACGCTTTGCCGGCAGCTTGCTCCTATGTTTCGTTGCCGGATATATCCGACCGTCACTTTTGGGATAGTTTACCTTCAGACTATAAAAGAGAGCGTCTTACACTTTCTGAAAAGGCTTTGTCAACTTCATGGCCTGAAATCCTCATGTCTGATTACCTGAGATTTTCTAAAGACGGAAACCGGGTTCTTTTCGAGGAAAAGTTCTTTACGAGACGACGTATGCTCACTCAGCTCGTCATGGGCGAATGCATCGAAAACAAGGGGCGCTTTCTGCCGAAGATCATAGATGGTTTATACCTTATCCTTGGTGAGACCACCTGGTGTCTGCCTGCACATAACAGCTACATAAGAGACACGAAACAGTACACTTATCCTGACACTTCCCGCCCGGTAGTCGATCTTTTTGCAGCAGAAACTGCAGCTATACTGGCCGTTGCTGAGAAGTTACTGCGGCCGATACTGAAAGACATAAGTTCATTTATCAGCTCCACAATTGACTCAGCTCTGTATGAAAGAGTGCTGTCACCATACCTTCATTTTCACTTCTGGTGGAAGGGTAATGGTCTTGAGCCTATGTGCAACTGGACTCCATGGATTACGCAGAACATACTTCTTACTGCGTTTACAAGACCAAATGATAAATGGTGTAAGTCTAAGCTTTCGAGCGATGACATGATTCATACCGGAGAAACAGGAACCGCCGATGCGGTGGATGATACCTGCTCTGATACTTGCGAAATCGGTGTCGATTTCATTTTACATGCTAAAGTCAGCAAAGAACAATTGAGCAACAGATACATCGCATCTCCTCAGCTTGCAGCACTTCTTTGTGACGAAAATGGTCTCGCTGATCCACCTGACTGGTCACATAGACATTTGCTTCCGACACAGGAGGAACTTTCAGAAATCTATGCTTCTGCCGTAAGTTCCGTTCATCACTTCTTAAAGGAGTATGCCGAGGACGGCTGCTGCGATGAAGGAGCTCAATACTACAGTCATGCCGGCCTATGTCTTTTCGGTTGCCTTAGTTTGCTGAAAGATATATCCGGGATTTTCCCGAAAATCTCAGAGGGCAGTACATCTTTTTCCGAAAAAAATTTCTCAAAAGCCTCTGATGGAAGTTTATCTTCTTCCGAATATGAGCATGAGTTTTCAAAAGACAAGGCGAAGATTCAGAACATCGCAACCTACATCATGAAGGTTCACGTAGGTGATAACTATTATGTCAATTTTGCCGATTGTTCCCCTCATGCCGGGAGGAGAGGAGCCCGGGAATATCTTTTCGGGGAGCTGGTTTCAGAACCTGGTATGATGGATTTTGCTGCCATGGACTATCAGAGGGAAACCTGGTCGGAACGCCTTCAGGAAAACGAAGAAAACCTTTGGTATCATGTGCTGAATGCAAAATGCCATGAGAAGATGATGAAGCGTAAAACAGATAGCTATACCTCATCACTTTCAGGCGATGAAACACCTCTCGCTGCTTCCTCATTTATAGCCCGCAATCCTGCCGCAGTATCTAAAAATTCAGATACTTTTTGCACCGGAGACGCCTGGTTCCCAAGCACCGGACTCATGGTGACCAGAGATTCACATTTTGT
>DFGZ01000072.1 GCA_002371295.1 Oribacterium sp. UBA3737
AGCTTCCAGCTGTATAAGGATTTCGGTTACAAGGATTCATCCCAGACTGTGGAGATAACTCTAAAGAAGATGATGATACGGTATGACAGGTACAGGGGAGCATTCACATTCTATGACGGAGCAAAACGCGAGATACTGAAAGAAAGTCAGAACGAAGCCAGATACTACGATGAGAAAAAGAAGCCGCCTGTAATGTATACCTTCTTTGAAGGAAAAAGCTCGGATGTGTTCTATATACATTCCGCGGGTGACGGAAGCCTCAATTACTTAGCCTCAAAGGCTCTGTATATCAATGAGGACGGCAAAATACCCTGTATAATAAAGAAGGAAAAGTACGCGATAATACCTCTCACTACCTCCAAGGCAGCTCTCTGCAGGATGCCGGTAGTCGGTACATTCATAATGCAGGAGGATGCATACTCGGATTACTATCTGGTGGTGGATGACAACACCGACCGGTTGGTCGAAAGCTATCATAAGCTGACATTCAAATACAGATTTTAGTGTTGAGCACAGATTTGACAGAAATTACAGATTTGACAGATTTTGCAGATTTCAGATGCCAATGCAGAATTGACAGAAATTAAACAATGATGTATAATATACAGAAAGCTGGAAAAGATGATGTAAATATATGGAGGATATGGTTATGTTTGAAAATCCGTTTTCACCTATATTCGGCGGAAAGCCGGGGGTATTCTTCGGACGCGAGTCAATATTGAAACTGTTTGATCATGCTATGATTGACACCGGAAGTGAAGATCGTGCTATCTTTGTTACGGGTACGCGTGGCAGTGGTAAAACTGCGCTTCTTGAACAACTTTCAATCAAAGCAGGAGATAAAAAAAGAGTTGTAATAGATTTAGGACCGGAAAATATGATAATGCAGCTTGTCCACGTATTGGCCGGATTTGATGAAGTAACAAAAACAGTAAGTCCGCAAGCTAACGTGAATATTCTGGGAATTGGCGGTGGTGTTAGTACCGGATCGGTATCAAAGACTGAACGGATAGGAAGAGAAAACCTTCAAGAACTCTTACTGAAAGCGTGCTCAAATTCCAAAAAAGGAGTTCTTATTACGGTTGATGAGATACAAAAAGTTCCGATAGAAGATGTTTCGTCTCTTTGTAATGCATTCCAAATGGTGTCTCGAAAAGGCCATGATATCATGCTGGTCGTAGCTGGTCTCCCTTATGCTTATTCAGAAATCATCAGACACGAGGGATGTACATATCTAAGACGGGCAACTCATATAGAGCTTGGTTTATTCACATGGGATGAGGCAGAAGAAGCTTTTAAAAAAGCCTTCTCTCTCGTTAAGGGGTTAACGGTCAACAAAGATTTAATTACAAAACTAAATCAGACCAGTTTTGGACATCCTTATTTAATGCAGCTTTTGGGATACCATCTTGTCTTGCTGATTAATGACAAGGAAACAGGGAAAAAGCATCAGGTCGAAGAAAAAGAAATCGAAGAAGCTACAGCTAATGCCATATATGCATATGAACAACGTGCACTTAAGCCTCTCTTGGATGAACTGCCAAATAATGAAAAGATGTATCTTATAAAAATGTCGGAGTGTTTAAATAGCGACCGACTTGCATTATGTTCCGACATAGCCCGTAAAATGGGTGTAAAGCAGAATAATCTGAGCAGAGCAAGAGCTTATCTCATAGATCATGGTATTATTGCTGCTCCCGAACATGGAAAGGTAATGTTTTGCATTCCTTATCTTGCAGACTATGTTAAAAAAGGTGAGCAAATAGCCGGGACTGTGGAAATTGCAAGACAACGCAGGGTCTGAGAGATATGACGAATATAGCTGACAGGTAAATAATGATAGTGACTAATTGTCAAGGATTTTTTATCTTTTTCATGGTTAAATAATAAGAAAAAGATAAAAAATCCTTGACTTTTATCTTTTTGTGCTCTAAAAGACATAAAATATAGACAAAAAAGGTCAAAAAATTTTTTTGAAAATGCAAAATGGATATCCACTTTATCGTCTATATGTGTGAAGCTTCAAAAAATATAGAGAAAGGACAGAAAACATGGAGGATGCTGAGATACTTGATATGTTTCGGACACGTTCTGAGGAAGCAGTGAAGGAAACACAAAAAAAGTATGCGGATTACTGTTACAGTGTTGCGTATGGGATCCTGCGCAATAAGGAAGATGCGGAAGAATGTGTTAATGACACTATCTTAAGAGCCTGGGAATCAATTCCGCCGAACAGACCGGAAAACCTTAGAATATATCTGGGCAGGATATCTAGAAATCTTTCTATTGACAGGTTGAAAGCAGCCTTCAGTCAAAAACGTGGAGCGGGGATTGAATCGTTGGATTTTTCCGAGTTGGAAAATACACTTTTTCAATCCGAAAAAGTATGGGAGAAGCTGGACGAGGAAGTGCTGATAGGTACGATCAATTCATTCCTTAGCGAACAAAAGAAATTGTACCGGATAGTATTCGTCCAGAAATACTGGTATCTGCTGGGCATCAGGGAGATAGCGGATAAAAACGGATTAAGCGAAAGCAAAACAGCTTCAATCCTATACAGAATGCGGAACAAACTTAAAAAACGATTAGAGAAAGAAGGGTACAGATTATGAGTATGAAAAAAGAAGATCTGATCTATTCAATGGCCGATATCGAGGACAGATTTATCGAAGAAGCTGATCCAGAAAAGGCAGGGATAAGAGCCGTGGACAAGCAGGCATCAAAGAAGATATCGCCTGTAAAGCGCAGCTTATCAAAGACTGCGGTTGCAGCAATTGTAGCTGTATGTGTACTGGTAATGGGAGGCGGAGCCGTATGGGCTATGACAGCCTCGCCGCTTAAGGACTATTTCTTTAAAAACAGCGAGGAACAGGCATTTGAAGATGTATATAAAGAAATAGGAAAAACTTACACCATCGGCAGCCATACTGTTACACTTGACGGTATGACTTATGATGAAGCCACCGGAATAGGATATGTTAGCTTCAGTGCATTTGACGCAGAAGGCAACCCTACTGATTTTATGATCGGATCCAGGAAGAACCTGGGAGACCTTGATCTGACCAGTCATATTTGGGCTGAAAGCTATAAGCTTGGCGACGATGAGGTTAATTTTATAAAATTAAATGTAACAAGCGGTTATGGATCTACAGGCAAGCCGGTATTGTATTGGCAGCTGCGCGGGGACAAGGAGGAATACGGGGCCCCTGTTATGTTCACAGTGGTAGATAACGATACCTGGGACAGAATAGCAAACGAAATAGCACAGCTTGACAAGGAAGCATTATTAAACAAAGTATACAGTCCCGAGAAAGAAGAGTATATATATGGTGGCGCAGATTACTTTAAAGTGCTTCCGGAAGTAATGGATATCTTAAACAAGTATGATCTTGTAGCATTAGATTACGAATCCATGCCTTCACAGGTCATTGAGACTGAAAACTGCACATTCATATTCGGCAGGACAGACGGTATATTGAAATATAACAGCAATGAATTTGATGCTGACAGCTTTGTGAT
>DFGZ01000342.1 GCA_002371295.1 Oribacterium sp. UBA3737
CTGTCTGAACTGTCTCTTTCTCTCCTTACGTCCTCTGTAAGACTCTGTGAGAGCTCTCATTACGCTCTGCTTAGCTACTCTATAGTGCTTTGAACGAGATCCTCTGTAGCCTTTAGCCAGCTTGAGTACTCTATTATGCTTCTTCTTAGCGTTTAATCCGCCCTTAATTCTCATTTTAATTTCCTCCTCTAAGGCCTACAAATTAAAGATATGGAAGAATCTTCTTCATTGTCTTTACGTTTGTGGAATCAACTACAGTATCCTTGCGAAGACCTCTCTTACGCTTGGTTGTCTTCTTTGTAAGGATGTGGGACTTATAAGCCTTGTTTCTTACGAGCTTACCAGTTCCGGTAACCTTAAAGCGCTTAGCAGCGGCTTTCTTTGTCTTAAGCTTTAACTGTGCCATATTAGCCTCCTGTGAATTTACTTTTTAGGGCTTATAACAATCGCCATATTTCTGCCTTCAATTTTTGCAGGTTTATCAAGAACAGCAATGTCCTTTAACTTCTCTGCAAACTCGTCAAGAATATACTTGGACTGATTCATACGTGACATCTCACGGCCTCTGAATCTGAGTGCAACCTTGACCTTGTTGCCCTTCTCAAGGAATTTTCTTGCAGCACCTAACTTTGTGTTGAGATCGTTGGTGTCGATGTTCGGTGTCATACGAATCTCTTTGATCTCAGTTACATGCTGATTCTTCTTGGCTTCTTTTTCCTTACGCATCATCTCATAACGATACTTACCGAAGTCAGCAATCTTAACAACAGGTGGTGTAGCATTTGCGGCAATCTTGATAAGATCAAGGTCTGCCTCCTTTGCCATCATATAAGCGTCCTTGGAAGACATGACACCTAACTGGTCTCCGTTTGCACCAATTACTCTTACCTCTTTGTCTCTGATCTGCTCATTTATCTCGATGTCTGCGTTTTTCTTAATAGCCATAAACTCCTCTCCGTGGTACATCTCTACATACAAAAATATGGTGGATTGTAAGCCAAATCCACCATAATGAATATACACGAAGTAATAATCAAATATGAACCCGGGTCAGTATCGTACTGCCGAGGTGAGGTGGATACCTACTTTCCTGTGTCTAAACGACTTACATACAATATCACCTGACAGATCAACTGTCAAGCATATTTCTGAAAGTCTTTTAATCAATCCCATAACGTGAGACACAGTACAGGTCTCATATTATGGGATATCATGATTTAATTCTTACTCCTCTGTTTTCTCAGGAGTATCTATAATGTCATCTATTATAGCATAGATTTCTGAAAGACCCTGCTTTGATTCGGATGAAAATGGAATCATAGTACAGTTTGTTGTGGCATTCAGACACTTTCTTATGACATCTGTCTGCTTTTTTATCTGTGAACGCTTGATCTTGTCTGCCTTTGTCAGTATGACTATAGGCTCAAAACCGGTGGACTGCTTGACGAAGTCGAACATCTGCATATCCTGCTTTGAGGGCTCATGCCTGATGTCTACGAACTGAATGACTTCTTCGATGTCTTCTGAGGTCTCGAGATACTTGTTGATCATGCGGCCCCATTTTTCCTGTTCAACGGCTCCGGTAGCGGCATAGCCGTATCCCGGAAGATCAACAAGATAAAAGCGGTCATTGATATTGTAAAAGTTAATAGTTCGTGTTTTTCCCGGAGTCGAACTGGTACGGGCATAATTTTTACGGTTGATAAAAGCATTGATAAAAGATGATTTACCAACGTTGGATCTTCCGGCCATAACAAACTCCGGCTTGCCTGTTGAAGGGAGCTCTGATTTGACTCCCAGTACCTGCTCTAGGTTAACTGATACTATTTTCAATGTTATCTCCTTTATTTCAGAAAGCTGTATTATGCTGACTGATCTTCGTCTTTGTCAAAGAATGGAGAACCATTATGAGCAATAGATGTCTTTGATACTGTATCATCCTTGTGGGTCACAACAGGATTTCCGTTATTGTTAACCACATCCTCTGTGATCTCTACTACGGAAATATCTGGTTCGGACGGGATTTCGTACATGATATCTGTCATCATATCTTCCATGATGGATCTCAGACCTCTGGCACCTGTCTTACGCGCTACAGCCTTCTGTGCAATCGCAGTTACCGCATCCTCTGTGAACTCCAGATTTACGCCGTCGATCTCAAACAGCTTCTGATACTGCTTGATAAGAGCGTTCTTGGGAGTTGTGAGGATCTGCTTAAGAGTATCTACGTCGTGTGACTGTAAGGTTACATCCACAGGTACTCTTCCGATGAACTCAGGGATGAGACCGAACTTAACGAGATCCTCAGGCTGTACTTCCTTCAGCACATCATCGTAATTCTCTTTATTCTTTTCTACGATCTCAGCACCGAAACCGATGGAACCTGAAGCTATACGCTTTTCGATGATATGCTCAAGTCCGTCGAAGGCACCGCCGCAGATGAAAAGAATGTTGGTGGTATCGATCTGGATAAGCTCCTGCTGAGGATGCTTTCTGCCGCCCTGAGGCGGTACAGATGCAACTGTTCCCTCAAGAATCTTGAGGAGTGCCTGCTGTACACCTTCACCGGAAACGTCTCTTGTGATGGAGACATTCTCGGATTTCTTGGTAATCTTATCTATCTCATCGATGTAGATGATGCCGATCTCGGCACGCTTGATGTCATAATCAGCGGCCTGAATAAGCTTCAGTAGGATGTTTTCAACGTCTTCTCCAACGTAGCCTGCTTCTGTCAATGCTGTTGCATCGGCAATGGCAAAAGGAACACCAAGTATTTTCGCAAGAGTCTGTGCAAGATATGTCTTACCTGTACCTGTTGGTCCTACCATAAGGATGTTGGATTTCTGAACATCGATATCCTTGATCTTAGATGTAATTCTCTTGTAGTGGTTATATACCGCTACGGAAAGGACCTTTTTTGCCTCGTCCTGTCCGATTACAAATTCATCAAGAAATTCCTTTATCTCCTTCGGCTTAAGAAGGCGGATATCGGATGTGTCTGTGGTTGTCTCGTCAGTTCCGTTCTCTTCGTCGAGTATCTCCTGGCATAAGTCAACGCACTCGTCACAAATGTAAGTGTTGTTAAGGCCAGCAATTAATTTGTGAACCTGCTTGGCAGACTTTCCGCAAAAGGAGCAGCGGATCTTGTCTTCTGGTTTCATTGCCATATTTATACCTCTTTATGTCCTAAAATACTTATCGCGGGATTAATTTTTGCTTGTAAGGCCCTGATCACGAGACTTGAAGATATGGTCTACGATACCATACTCAAGAGCCTGCTCTGCTGTCATCCAGTGATCACGCTCTGTATCTGCCATGACCTTCTCGAAAGGCTGACCGCAGTTAGCTGCAAGGATCTCGGCCATATGCTTCTTGGTTCTGAGTATCCACTCTGCAGTGATCTGAATCTCTGTTGCCTGACCCTGTGCTCCGCCTGAAGGCTGATGAATCATAACCTCGGCATTGGGAAGGATCATACGCTTTCCCTTTGTTCCTCCGGCAAGAAGGAAGGCACCCATGGAAGCTGCCATACCAACACAGATGGTTGATACGTCGCACTTGATATACTGCATGGTGTCATAGATGGCCATACCGTCTGTGATAACACCTCCCGGGCTGTTGATATAGAGGCTGATATCCTTGTCCGGATCCTCAGACTCAAGGAATAAAAGCTGAGCAACTACAAGAGAAGCTGTGTCATGATTTACTTCATCTCCGAGGAAAACGATACGCTCATTTAAGAGTCTTGAAAAGATATCATAAGAACGCTCGCCTCTGGAAGTCGACTGAATAACATAAGGAATTGTTGTAATGTCACTAAAATTCATACTGTTTCATCCTCCATTGTGAATTCATTTTACTATTATATGAAATCGAAAACAATAAAGCGTCACTTCACAATCAGTGACGTACTGTAAAGTATAAAGAAAAGAGCGATGCAGAGTATACACTGCACCGCTCCGAAATTATAAGTCGATTAGTTCTCGGAAGTCTCTTCCTCTTCCTTCTCAGCCTTCTTTGACTTCTTCTCAGCCTTTACAAGATTAGCCTCTGAAACAAGGAAGTCTACAGTCTCCTGGAATGCGATATCCTTCTTCATGCTCTCCTTCTGAGAATCAGTAA
>DFGZ01000166.1 GCA_002371295.1 Oribacterium sp. UBA3737
CCGTCAGGATTTAAATAGTATCTGTCTCCGGTAGCCGTATCCACGTACCAGCCTGTATCCATTACACCGTTTGTGAAATGATACCAGTCCCCATCCTTAAGCTTGAGCCATCCGTTGTTCATGCTTGGAAGAGAATACATAAGACCGGAGGCATTGGCAGTATTATAACCGGGTTTGGTACGGGCGTAGGCCGCAGCAGTTACAGGATCCACCTTCTGTATGAGATCCATCTTTTCTACGGAATATTTTCCGAAAACAGTTTTCGGATGCTCCACCATGTACTTATCTTCAATTTTATGTAATCGGGAAGTGTCTATATACGCCACATTTGAAACCTGAGTATCATTTTCCTTAAGGCCTGTAACTGTAAATATGTAATTACCTGCACCGCTTGAAATCACAAGCTTTGTGAAATCATAATAATCTTTATTGGTTACAGTAACCGTGCTTCCCACCTTGTTCTCCTGAGAAACAGAATCCTTGTAAAGCTGCAGCTTATATCTCTGGTCATCCTCTGACCGGTCCCAGTACGCCATCATAACATCATCATCTATGTCCCACTGCAGAGAGGAAAAGCTGTAATCCTTTTCGTCGGTAGAAGCGGCGTAGGCCGGCATGGTCATAGACTCCATAACTGTAGTAAAGCACATAAGTACCATAAGCAGTATTACGGCAATCCGTACATTAAAAATCATTTTTTCTTTATCATTATTTCTGCTTTCAAATCTCATATCAATTCTCCTATTCCAAGTTCCTTCACATATAGTTTCGATCTTTACCTACGGTCAGCCATAGGGATGGAAATGATGACTTATTCATAAGCCCGGTTCGATCTGTATGTTCAATTCAGATTCATGTCCGGTATGCATCAGTCCTCAACAGGAAGCAGGATTTCATATTCTGTACTGTGGTCAGTTTCGGAACGTTCTCTCAGGTGTATGTAACCTCCGTGTGCCTCAACTATTTTCTTTGAAATCGCAAGTCCGAGACCTGAACCCTTTCCGGATTTTCTGGATTCGTCTCCTGTAACAAAAGGATCAAATATGTTCTTTCTCACATCATCTGATATCCCGACACCGTCATCTCCGAAAAGAATTCTGATCATAGGTGAAGCTTCGGCAAGTGCTCTGTCTTTTTCATCCGTCTGTCCATCGGAATAAGTGGATGTTTTTTTATTTACTAAAAGGACATCCGGCTTTTCCAGCTCCACGTATAGGGTAGTGCCTTTAGGATTGTGCCGGATGGTGTTATTGATAAGATTTTCAAACACCCTTTTAAGTTCCAGCTGATCGAAAACCGCATATATGTTTGCATCCGGGATGTTTACTTCAAGCTCAAAGCCTGCGATGGCAAGCTCATCATAACGGTTCGCTAAATATTCCCGCAGATATTCACTGATATCGCCTCTTTTCTTTTTGAGGGCAAAATCAGGATGTTCCAGACGACTGTACTCATGGAAGGTATTTATTAGCTCTGAAAGGACCTGGGATTTCTTAAATATAGTCTCCACGTAGGTCATAAGGTTCTCGGTAGGGATAGTGCCGTCCAGAATAGCATTGGCATACCCCTGGATAACGGTGACAGGCGTTTTCAGGTCATGAGAAATACCTGCAAGCATACGCTCACGTCCTTCTTCAAGACGTTTTCGCTCTTCATCGCTCTTTCTGAGAGCCGAAGCCATGTCATTGTAGGACTCACATATTTCCTCAAGCTCCTTCGCTCCCGAATAACTGATGGGATTCAGCCTGTCATCTTTATCGTTGTAATTTCCCATGGCATTTTTCAGGAGATTCAGGGGACGGAGAACAGATTTATTGATTCTGAAAACAAAGAAAAGCATGAGAAGTATCTCGCCTGTCACCAGAAGTACTGCTGTAGCTGTGTCCACACGGGTCTTCATTTCGTTATATTTTCTGAACATGGATACATAGTTTGAGTCATCCTGAGATTCGTTTATGTATTCCCTGAATTTGTCGGGACTTATACCTGAGTCGGAATACAGGATCCTGCCTTTATCATCCAGAATAGTCATATACTTTATGACAGAATCAGAAGATCCTTCTTCATTTTCCACATAGCTGTATTCCATCATAAGGGTGTTTTTTTCACCCTCTTCCGTTGTGAAATCCTCTTCATAGGCGTAGTGGTCGTAATATGTGTTTGTAAGATACTTTTCATCAAGCTTACGGGTCGCCAGATAATTACCGAAATAGAGGCAAAGTATCAAAAGTACGGTTCCAGAGATGAAGCCGAGATAACCTCTCATGATCAGGAAATACAGGCTCCCGCTTTTATTGTTAAGTACAAATGTTTTCATTGTTTTCTCCGGTGTTTATATATAGATATTCACAGACTCTACACTAAGGGTTTATGAATATTAAGATGTATTTCAGAGCGGTTTTTTCTCCATCTTATAGCCCAGTCCTCTTATGGTCTTAAGATACTCGGGCATCCTGGGATCCTTTTCGATTTTTTCACGGAGATTTGACATGTGGACCATGATGGTATTTTCATCATTTTCCACGTATTCTCCGCTGGCGTGCTGGTATATCTGAATCTTGGTAAATACCTTTCCCGGGTTCTGCATGAGGAGATTCAGAATCTTAAATTCCATAGGTGTGAGGGATATCTCTCTGTCTCCCTTTTTAAGTAACATACTGTTGGTATCCAGAGTAAGTTCACCTACATGAAGCTGTCCGCCATCCTCCTGTGTTTTCTCATTAAGATGATAATATCTCCGGAGATTTGATTTCACTCTTGCCACCACTTCAAGGGGATTGAAGGGCTTTGCAATGTAATCGTCCGCCCCGAGATCAAGCCCCAGGATCTTATCGCTGTCTTCTGTTTTTGCGGAAATAATGATGACAGGAAGATTGTGATGTTCCCTTAACTTACGGATAAGCTGGTATCCGTTCATTTCAGGCATCATGATGTCCATGATAACCAGATCTATATCATTTTCTCTTTCGAGACATTCCCATGCGAGAAGTCCGTTTTCGGCAGTCAGGACATCGAACCCTGCATTTTCCAGATATAATTCCAGCAGGTCAATGATATCCTTGTCGTCTTCTGCGATAAGTATTCTGTATCTGTTCTCTTTCACACTAATCTCCATTCATTCGTATCTCAATGCTTCTATAGGGTTCATTTTCGCGGCCTTGTTTGCGGGGTAATATCCGAAGAAAAGACCGAAGGCCATGGAAAAGAGCACACAGGCAAGGATTCCGGAAACAGATGCGGTTCCATGATACCCCATGACCTTTGTTGCGGCCATGCCGAACAAGAGCCCTGTAATTATACCGATAATTCCTCCGAGAAGACATATGACCATTGCCTCAATGATGAACTGAAGGCGTATGTCATTGTTTGTTGCTCCCAGAGCTTTACGGGTTCCTATCTCTCTGGTCCTTTCCGTGATGGACACAATCATGATGTTCATGACACCGATGCCTCCTACCAGAAGTGCTATGGCTCCTATGGCCATAAAGGCATTTTTTTGTGTGTTCAGCATGGAATTCATTTCCTTCAACTGAGCCTTCATACTGTAGGCATAGCTCTCATAGGCATCATTGTCTCCGTAATACTTTGTATTGATATAATCCTGCACCGAAAAGCAAAGGGTATCAGGATCTGTGCCCTCCCCGGCCTTCAGTGAAAACTCATCATAAAGCTCTCCCTTTTCCACCTGCATTCTGGCCACTGAAAAGGGGATATAGACATTGGTGGAAATATCATTTTGGGAGAATCCGGCAGACATTCCGCCGTCCATATACTGATAAACCCCAACTATAGTGTAGGTGTAATACTTGTTGTCTACAAGAACTTCGATATCTTCCCCCAGTGCGGCCTTCTCGTCTCCGTCGAAAATCTTTTCTACGTATTTATCCGACACCAGCGCGATTTTTGATAATGCTTCTTCATCTTTTTCGCTTATGCTGCGTCCCTTCAGTATCGTAAGATTTTCTGACCTGAGAGCTGTGGGATTCAGACCTTTAAGCTGGATGTTGGCATAGTTTTTGCCCTTTTCCACACGGGAAGAGCCTATATCCTTTGAAAGAGCTATGCCTGCGATCCTGTTTCCGAATTTCTCTTTCAGATCCTCAAGCATTTCGTCATTGAAGTAATCTTTGGTTTTCATGTCTCTGCTCGTGGATTCATCGTAGCCTTTCTGAGTGATAAAAACCTCGATTTTATCAGCTCCCATGCTTCCCATGGAACTCATGACAGAACTGTTCATGGCATCGCTCACGGTCATTATGGCTATCATCGCTGCTATACCTATGATGATTCCAAGCATGGTGAGAAATGTCCTTATCTTGTTAGCCATGAGTCCTGTGATGCAGAGTTTAATGTTTTCAACCAGCATATCTCTGTCCGGCCCTTTCTGCTGTGATTCGTCCGTCTTTCAATGTCACTACCCTTTCTGTTTCCTCAGCAAGCTCGTTGGAGTGAGTGATGAGGACTATGGTGATTCCGTTTTCTTCATGAAGCTTATGGAATAGATCCATGACTATGCGGCCGGTGGCGGAATCAAGTGCACCTGTAGGCTCATCTGCAAGTATCATTGAGGGGTGATTCACCAGGGATCTTGCGATGGCTACACGCTGCTTCTGTCCTCCGGAAAGTTCGTCCGGTGTATGGTTCATTCTTTCCTTCATACCCACCAGTTCCAGAAGCATTTCCGCACGCTCTCTTCTTTCTCTTTCAGGCACTCTTCTATAAAGCATGGGCAGCTCGACATTTTTTATGGCACTTGTTCTCGGAATAAGATTATAGGTTTGAAATACAAATCCTATCTCACGGTTTCTGATGTGGCTTAATTCATCGTCTGAAGACCTGCTCACATCCAGATTGTTAAGTGTATAGGCACCGGAAGTAGGCCTGTCCAAAAGACCCAGAATGTTCATAAAGGTTGATTTTCCGGAACCACTGGAGCCTACTATGGAAACAAATTCACCTTTATGAACATCAAGATCTATTCCATGCAGTATTTCCAGTTCATTATCGGTTCCGATATTATAGCTTTTTCTGATATTTCTGGCACTCATTATGATATCATCCAAGGTAAGCACCTCCGTCTGCTACATTATCTCCCCCGAAATCAAATAAAGAGGTTCCGATAATGGTATCACCTTCCTTAAGTTCATCGGATTTCACCTCTACATAGTAATCTGTTTTCAATCCCGTCACTACCCTGACATCACGTTTAGAGCCATCAGCATCCTTTACATATACCACATTTTCCCCTGACTCATCAGTTATGATATATAAGGAAGGAACTGCCAGAACATCCTTTGCTTCATTCTCTATGATTTTTATCTTTGCTGTCATTCCTATACGAAGCCGGCTGCTTGGATCCTTTATAGTCACTTCTATCGGATAGTTACCGGAGGATGATTTGGAGGTTGAAGAAGAATCCTTGGATGTATTGGTGATTCCCGGTATCGGGGAAACAAATGTAACTTCACCTGTCATTTCTGTATCTCCGGTTGTTTTCGTACTGATGGAGGCTTTCATATTTTTAGCGATATCGCTTATATCTATCTGATCCGCCTCGGCACTTGCCTTAAAGCCTTTATTATTCTGGACTACAGCTATCACATCACCTTTGTATATCTCACCGGCAGAGACATTGAGATTGGTTACGATTCCGTCTATAGGTGAGATGATCACAGCCTCGTTTATCTGATCTTTTATCTTTTCCACATCATTCTGCGCGTTCTTCTCATTGTACTCGGCATTTCGCTTAGCCATCTCTATATTGGATTGTCCGTCCTGAATGGTTTTCTGATTATTTAAATTGGTTTCACTGAGTGTGAGCTGTGATTTCTGAAGGCTCTGTTTGCAGCTTTCAATGCTTTCTTTCGCAGTCTCAAGCTTACTCTCAGCTTCTTTTCTTTTGGACTGTGCCTCTGAAAGACTGGTCTTCAGTTCACTTATGTGGGTCTGTCTGTCACTTTGAGAATTGGTGATCTGATCGATATCCAGCTGGAGCTTTGTGGTACTGCTGTCTCCGGACTCATCGCTCTCATCATCCCCATTCTGCATTCTGGTGAGTTTTCGCTGTTTGTTTCTGAGTACAGCCTGTTCTGAATCGTATATATCCTGACAACTGTCTATCTCCGTCTGAAGACCTGACTCTTCAAGTATGTACTTCTGGATATCCTGCTGGGCATTCAGGAGATCCGTTTCACTTTTATGGAGCTTTTCTGTTGTTGTGTTAATGTCTGCAGCAGCCTGAGCATTCTGGTTGTTCATGGAATTCTGTGCATTAACGAGAGAACGTCCCGCCTCATCGATATCCAGTTTGTTTTTCCGTACAGTATTATCCAATTGAGCATTTGCCAGTTCCAGCTGTTTTTCAAGCTTATCTGTACTTAGGACAGCGATTATGTCCCCTTTTTTGACAGTATCTCCGACATTGACATTGACAGTCTTTACTTCCGCATCGCTGATGGTGGAACTTAAGCTCTTGCTTTCCGCACTGATTATGGTTCCGTTAAGAGTGATGCTCTTCTGGAGGTCCATTTTCTCAACAACAGCTGTATCCTCCACAGGTTCCGTTATGGCAGCAGAGGCACTTATCTTATTATGGACCAGTACTCCCGCTATAGTCACAACAAGAGCAGCGGCAGCTATGATTTTGTATTTGGTCTTACGACTTGATTTTTTATATAAATCTGCTCTCTTTATAAACATTAAAAAGCCTCCATGACTGAACATTTTCGATGTTCACATCATAGAGGCCTAACCTTTATTGTATGATAAAGTATTCTAAAGATTTCTTTAGATAAATAATAATCAGGTTATCGGCAACATTTAAATGCTGCATTTCAGGTTTCATATCATCGCTGATTTGCAAGTACTTTAGACACTAACGTCATCATAATTTAAAAACAACAGACTGTCACTCTGCCTTTTCAAATTCTGCCGCAACATCCTTAAGAAGCTTTCTTATGGGAAGATGCTGAGGACATACCCTTTCACAGCCGCCGCAGGATATACAGTCGCTAGCCTTACCGTGATTGGCAGTTAGTACATCCTCGTAATAGTAATCCTCGTTCCAGCTGTGGAATATCTGTTTCTTATTCATACAGGAGAACATGTCCGGAATAAGTATGTCCTTAGGGCAATGATTCTCCTCGACACAGTACCTGCATCCTGTGCATGGAATGGAATGGAGCTTTGCATAGATTTCCTTGACCTTTCTCACTGCATCGAACTCGGACTCAGTAAGAGGCTTGAAATCCTTCATGGTACTGATGTTGTCCTCAATCTGCTCCATGTTGCTCATGCCTGAAAGGACCATCTCCATACCATCAAAGCTTGCGGCAAATCTTACAGCATAGCTCGCATTGGAGCCGTTTTTCATGCCTTTCAAAAGCTCCGATGCTTCATCAGGAAGGTTCACAAGATGTCCGCCCTTCACAGGCTCCATGACAAGAAGGGGCTTGCCGTGCTTTCTGGCAACATCATATACCTTCTTTGACTGTACTGAGTCATCATCATAGTCGATATAGTTGAACTGTATCTGAACTATCTCTATTTCCGGATACTCCGTGAGTATCTGATCAAGGACCGCAGCCTTATCATGGAAGGAAAGTCCTACATGGCGTATCTTTCCCTCCTTCTTTAATTCAAATGCTGTTTCATAGGCACGGCAGGCCTTGAAATGT
>DFGZ01000130.1 GCA_002371295.1 Oribacterium sp. UBA3737
GTACCCGGAGCTTGCAAAGGCTATAAAGACTTACAACAAGAATAAAAAGGATAGTTTTCAGTCTGAAATGGAGCTAGCAAAATCACTTGCCGAGGAAGATCCCCGTTTTAAGGAAGAGGATAACTACGGATACTACTATTCTTTAGACATGGATGCTTCCATTGAGCGCTCAGACGCAAACATTTTCAGTGTTCTCGAGACAAGCTATTCCTTTATGGGAGGTCCTCATCCTAACACTGTCTTCACCGGATTTACAGTAGACCCGAAAACCGGAGAGGTTCTCAGGATTTCAGATGTAGTTACCGATAAGGCTGCCTTCATCGATGCTTTGGATAAACAGCTCCGGGAGGACTACCCTGACATCGAGGACGGTCTGGTTGCAGAAGATCTCAAAACCGCCATCAGCGACATGTATGACGGAAAGGATGACATCAACCTCCAGTTCTACATGACCCACGATGCATTGGTTGCAGTATTTTCAGCTTATGACATCACGGCCTATGCCTACGGACCCGAGTTCGTATCCCTTTATTACACTGACTCCGCAGGCTTCCTTGACGATAAGTATCTTAAAACGACAACAGATTATGCTGCCGAGATCCCTTTGAACATTCCATTCTCTATAGAAACAGGAGACGGTAAAAAGAAGACACTTACAGTTAATTCTCTTGAGCAAGCGGGAGACAGTGAGTATTCTTCAGAATATAACCTCCTCATGAGCCTTGACGGTAAGGAATATTCAGAAAACCTGGACAGCATTTACGGCATGAACGCATACCTTTTCAAGAAGTCCGGTAATGCTTACCTTTATCTTGACCTCAGCTCTGACAATGACTGGCATGTAACTCAGGCTTATGACATTAACGGATCCGAGATCAAAAAGCTTGATGATTTTACGGAGGCAGCCTTCTACCATAGAAAGCCATTGGATCCTTCTTCTTTCATCATGTCATCAAGAGGCGACCTCTTAAGCACCTATGAGATATTCCGCTACTACGAAATGGGGGATGACGGAAAACCTGTCCCTCTCACTGATGCCTGGTGGATCGGCTATGACTTTGAGATCACCCTGAACCAGTCCCTTAAGCTAAGCGTAATGGACGAGCTGACAGAGGACTTGAGGGATAAGGGCACCGAAACAGAGCTTCCCAAGGGGACAAAGCTAAAGCTTGTACGTACAGATGACCGCAGCTTTGTTGATGCTCTTACCCCTGACGGAAAATATGCAAGGATCTATGTTGATAATTCGGACTGGCCTCACACAGTAGACGGCATCGATATCGAGGAAGCTTTCTCCGGGATAGTGTTTGCAGGCTGATAAATAAATCACATGATTTTCAAAAAAATACACATGGTATAGAAAAACTGTTCTCCTATGATATAGGAGGACAGTTTTTTTATACAGAAAACACAGGATGTATGCCGATACATTCTTCGGCACATTATCTGCACAAGGCTTTGATATATTGTTTTCAATTCAAAAAAAATATGCTGCATATAACACATCGAAGGGAGAAGAAGCATGAAGATATCCATATATAACGAATGGGATCGCATCCCGCATAAAGAAGCGGAAGATGAGTTTGAACTCTGTCTTTCCTACGAGGGTGAGTACCGAAAGGGCGATATCATTGATATATCCGGTCTTGAGCCCGGCAGGTTTTATGTTGTACGTATCGATCAGGCCATGTCCCCGTCTATCGTATATATAACCAAATCCAGAGTTCTGTACCCTGTGCCGTTTTACGCCCAAAAGGAAAATATCGATCCTCTTGCCTTTTCCGGCTGCAGGCATACGGTCTATATCAGGAAAGCCATGCCTTATGAGGTTAATGTCTACAGAAACCTTTCGGAAAACACCTTTGATCAGCACAGCGAAGCCGGTGTTTATCCTCATGCCGCTGCCAACATCGAGACCCGGGGCGAATCAGTTTTTTCAGCGCAGAATGCCATAAACGGCAACATAGCCCATGGAAGCCACGGAGAGTGGCCCTATGAATCCTGGGGCATAAACCGTGATCCCGATGCCGAGTTCCGGCTAGATTTCGGACGTCCGGTGAACATACGGGAGATATGGATATATGAACGCTGCGATTTCCCTCATGACAGCTGGTGGACAGAAGGCACTGTCACCTTTTCAACCGGCAGAGCAGTGACACTGCCTTTTGAAAAGCGCCCTGATGGAAGCGCACAAAAGTTCAGCCTTGAAGAAAATAATGTCACTTACCTTACTTTAAACAGACTTATACAGGCTGAGGACCCGAGTCCTTTCCCTGCCCTCACTCAGATAAAGGTCTTCGGAACCGAAGCCGAAGAATATAAATTTTGATAATCACTTATCATGTTCAACATGTATATCCAACATGAAGTCTCTGTCCCACTTTTGTGTAAGAAGAAGTGTGGGACAGTCTTATGGCACTTATATCATCTGACCGGGAGAACCTATGTCATTTTCAATTAATAATTCAACAGAGAAAAATCCAAAAACCGGATCACCGAAATTTGGGGCTTTATCAGAAGTCGGCTCCTTCATTTTGCTGCCGGATATATCCCACCGTCATTTTTGGGACAGCCTTCCTTCGGACTATAAAAGGGAGCGTCTGGCACTATCAGAAAAGGCATTATCCGCTTCCTGGTCTGAGATCTTCATGTCAGATTACCTGAGATTCTCAAAGGACGGAAACCGTGTGCTTTTTGAGGAAAAGTTCTTTACCCGCCGCCGTATGCTTACTCACCTTGTGATGGGGGAATGCATCGAAAACAAGGGCAGTTTTCTGGCAAAGATACTAGATGGTATATACCTCATCCTCGGCGAGACAAGCTGGTGCCTGCCGGCTCATAACAGCTATATAAGAGACACGAAGCAGTACTCATATCCTGACACCTCACGCCCTGTAGTTGACCTTTTTGCAGCAGAAACTGCCGCTGTGCTTTCAGTGGCGGAGAAGCTGCTGAGACCTGCCCTTAAGAAGGCAAGTCCCTTTATCAGTTCAACCATAGATAATGCATTGTATGAAAGAGTATTGGCACCTTACCTTCATTTCCACTTCTGGTGGAAGGGCAACGGTCTGGAGCCTATGTGCAACTGGACTCCATGGATCACCCAGAACATACTGCTCACAGCATTTACAAGACCATATGATGAAGGCAGTAAGACAGTACCCTCCCATGATGCCCGGTTCACTGCAGAAAAAGCTGCCGTCTCTGCAGGCTTCGGAAACAAGGCTTCTGATAACACTTCATCTATAGGCAGTTCAAGTGAACAATTAAGCAACAGATATATGGCATCTCCTCAGCTTGCAGAGCTGCTTTGCGATGAGAGCGGTCTCGCTGATCCACCTGACTGGAGACATAAGCATTTGCTGCCGACACAAAAGGAGCTCAGCAGAATCTATGATTCTGCCGTAAGCTCTGTTCACCACTTTTTAGACGAGTATGCGGAGGACGGCTGCTGTGATGAAGGGGCTCAGTACTACAGTCATGCGGGGCTGTGTCTTTTCGGATGCCTCAGCTTGCTAAGGGATATCTCCGAGAGCTTTTCAGACGCTTTACGAGACAACTTATCTGCTGCCGGGATAGAAAATGAGTTTTCAAAAGATATGACGAAGCTTCATAATATCGCAACCTACATCATGAAGGTTCACATCTGCGACGACTATTATGTAAACTTTGCCGATTGTTCACCTCATGCCGGAAGAAGAGGTGCCCGGGAGTATCTGTTTGGGGCACTGGTCTCGGAGCCTGCCATGATGGATTTTGCTGCCCGGGACTACCGGCATGAGTCCTGGACAGAACGTCTTTCACCAAACGAGGAAAACCTATGGTATCATGTACTCAATGCCCAGTGCCATGAGCTGATGATGAGCCCGGGAGCCTTCTCCGGCACTTCATCAGCTACCGGGAGCGGGCATTGTGACAGCAATGCTGATACAGTACATGATCCAGCCGGAACCTGTACCGCCGGCTCCATAAAAACTGCGGACGCTGATATTAAAGGCTGCTTAGCTTCCATATCCTTTGACGAAGGCAACGAGGGAAGCTTCTGCGCCGGTGATGCCTGGTTTCCAAGCACCGGTCTCATGGTGGCCAGAGATTCTCATTATGTTTTGGCGGCAAAAGCCGGTGATAATGCAGACTCCCACAACCATAACGACGTGGGGAGCTTCATCCTGTACAAGGACAAAAAGCCCTTCATCATCGATCTGGGGGTCGGAAGCTACACGAAAAAGACATTTTCAAAGGACAGATATGATATCTGGACCATGCAGTCCCAGTACCATAACCTACCAGGCTTCTACGATGAAGAAGGTCATCTCCTTATGGAACATGACGGAGAGGATTACAGAGCAACTGATGTGATATGTCATATGGATAAAGCAAAGGCAGAGCTTTCCATGGAGCTCCGGAAGGCTTACCCTAAGTTGGACGGAAGGCTGCTGCGTACAGTGAGCCTCAAAAAAAACTTAACAGAAAACCGGGCATTGAGTTCATTGCCGGCAGATACCTCAGCCCTAGATGCACCTGTCATCATCAAGGATTATTATGATGGAAAATTAAAGCTGATTGAAAACATAATATGCTATGAAAAGCCGGAGCCTGTTGAAGGGACAAAAGCTGACTCATGTATCATACGTATCGGAGCAATAGGAGCATTGCTTGGGGATGGCTTTTCAGATATCAGGATAGAAGAACTGCCTGTCACAGATGCGCGTCTCGGTGAAACATGGAAGCATTCCTGCTACAGGATACAGCTGACTGCTTCTCAAAAAACAGTGACGATGGGATATATTTAAGGCACTGGAAGAAGAACTGCAATGCGGCTGCCGTAAACGCCTGCAGCTTTTCTTCCGAGACAATATTGTTATGCCAATTCATAACATAAAGCGGCCATCCTCCGGTGACTTGTACTCAAAAATATTATGCTGCAGCCCCTTTAATACATCACTCACCCTCTGTTTTTGCCTGTATAAACTCTCTCGGAGAAACTCCCACAACCTTTTTAAAAACCTTTGAAAAGTAAAATGCCGATTCAAAGCCGAGGGCATCCGCAACCTCATAGACCTTCATATCGTCTGAAAGCAGCATTCGCTTTGCTTCCTCGATCTTTCTCGTGTACACATACTCTGAAAAGCCCACATCTGTATTTTTTTTGAATAGAACCGAAAGATATGCCGGTGACAATCCGAAGGCATCGGCGATCTCATTGAGCTGCAATTTACCGCCTAGATTTTTGTCGATATAATCCTGTATCGCGCTTATGAGCTTGTCTTTACCGGAACGTCTGTTTGCCCCCACAAGATGACTGAACAGCTTTATAGGAGAGTCCTTATCGGTTTCCTTCTCCGCAGCTTCAGCCTCCTCAAAGGAAGTATGTATATCAACAGGTGAGGAGACCGCTGTTCCTATCCCAAAATACAGATTGACATTAAAATAGTTATTGATCATGGTACGGGCATTTTCCAGAGCCTCCTGTATGTGCTCCATGCTTTCGGCAACGGGAGTGTTCTCCGTAAAGAAGAACAGTATAGTAAAATGCTCCGTATCATTTGACACAAGATAACATGGCGCATACCTTTCAACTATTTCTCTCGTCATGGTGAGACAGGAACGGTACAGAGTGATGAGATGTCCTGCATCATACCTGCTGACCTCCGCAGCAGCCGAAGCCTGCACCGGTGCTGCGCCTGTGACATTTCCGGCAGTTCCCGAAACGATTTCCGCAAATGCCACAATATACCTGTTGAAGTTGAAATCCATCTGAACATTGGCAGCCTCATGCTCCAGCGAGGCTTCACTCTCAAATTCCCTGTTGAGCAGATTCATCATAAAGTGCTGTCTCAATTCCTCAAGCTGGACAGTATCGGCATTACGGGCAGACTTGTCACTCACAGTTTCCTGATCCTTCTTTATATGACTGACTCTGTCTATCGCTTTTCGCAGGGCTTCTCCAAGATTCTCTTTGTTAAGTTCAATTTTTATGAGGTAATCCACAGCCTGACAGGAGAGTGCCTTTCTCACCATGTCGAACTCCTCATAGGCTGTAAGCATGATAAATGCAGGCACAGCCCCAAAGCTCCTGCTGCATTTTTCAAGCAGCTCAAGTCCTGTCATCACCGGCATCTTTATATCCGCGATCACTATTTCAGGCAGCTCCGCAACTATGATATCCAGAGCATCCTTTCCATTGGAGGCAGCTCCTATAACCTCTATATCCTCCATCCCCTGAAGCATAGACCTGAGTCCCACCTGTACCAGAGGCTCATCATCCACCACTAAAACCTTATACATAAAACACCAACCTCACATATCACTATGATCATATAACTACCTGCTAAAAAGCTTGTGTCAAAAAACTTCTTTGACAACATTTCCCTTTAACATCAGTACCTTATCAGGTATGAACATTTTCACACCGGCTCTTTATCATATTATGCTCCTTCATATCACATCAATCCTTAATTATAACCGGCAGTGTAAACCTCATTATCGTAAACCTTGAAACCTCAGATATGATAGATAGTCCGTACTCGTTCCCAAAGGTATACTTGATCCTCCGGGATACATTGGAGACCCCGATATGCCGGAAGAGATCATCTGCACCCTCAAGCTCACCGGAGAGTGTTTTATCTATCTGCTCCTGTGTCATGCCGATCCCGTCATCCTTTACATCTATGATGAGAAGCTTTCCATCATAACCGCTGTTCTGTGTGCTATGATCTTCATCATCCTTAAGATATACGGAAATAACGATCATTCCGGCTCCGCCCTTGGGCTCGATACCATGGAATATTGCATTTTCAATTATCGGCTGCAATGAAAATCTGTTGACTGCTGCCTGCAGCAGCCCCTCATCCTTTATATCTGTCTCAAGCTCTATAGTACCGCCGTAACGATATCTCATTATAGTGAAGTAATCCTTAACCAGATCCAGCTCCTGCTTCAAGGTGATGACATTTTCCCTGCTCTTGGATATATTCCTGAGAAGCCTTGAAAGGGCAGTGGACATATCAGCAATACCCTCAGACCCCTGTATGGCTGCCATCCACTTAATGGTATTCAGCGTGTTGTACAGGAAATGCGGATTGATCTGTGACTGAAGTATCTGATATTCCAGCTCCTGCTTTTTCTTCTCATCCTGAACCTTCTTTTCCATCAGATTCCGGACATTGAGGGACAGCTTATTGATACCAGTACCTATGGCACCCAGCTCATTGTCCCATTCTATGGACTCGTCTCGTGAAAAGTCACCGTCACCAACCCTCTCAAGCTTATCTATAAGCCTGGTGATAGGTCTTGTTATAACATGATTCATACGGAACCAAAGCATGAGTCCTATAAATATGATGGAAAATCCGAGAAAAAGGGTCACTCCCAGATAAAAGTTCAGCTTTATGTTCATATCTATCCGAGAGGGCAGCAGATACAGGGTAAATGCATCGTTTCTGAGCATCAGACTGACAACACTGTCCGGCACCCTGCTCTCTGTAAGCTCACCGCTTCTGAACTCATAGCTATGCCCCTTCCCGATGGATATAAATATCCTTTCGTCTGTTTTAAGCTCATAGTTACTTAAAACAGTTGTGATCACAGAAGGAGAAACCTCCAGATAGACAAAGCCTATGACCTCAGATGAAGACAGGGATTGGATCGGTCTCACCATAGGGATCACACGATCTCCGGAGAAAGAACTGACAGGACTCTCCTTTAATCCGTAATACCTGAAATCCCCGGCCCTCAGCAGATGATAAAAATAATTGGTTGCCATGATCTCCCCGGTGAGAGAACGGGAGGATGTGACAGATGCATTCTGCAGAGACTGCAGATAATGCTTACCGTCAATAGAGCTGACTATCGCTCTTTTTATATGTCTTGTACGTCCCATGGCATTGTATTCGTTGTTGAAATGATCCCATGTGGTAAGTGCGAGACGCCTGTCAACCGCATTCCGCTCCTTAAGCATCTCTGGAGACAGAGAATCAGCTTCCTTTTCCTCTGCCTTCATCCTATTGAGGTACGTATTGATGGTACTGTCGATGGTCGTCCACATGGCAAAATTGGCTGCATTGTCTATTGACTGATCTATCTCTGAGCCGAGGAGCTGCAGGCTGCTCTGTGCAGTCTGACGTATATTGTGTTTCAGGTTATCCCTGAGATACAGAAAACTCAAAACCGCAAGCAGGATGGACACAAAGACCGCAAATCCCATGGAATACATAACGATCTGAAACTTTATTGATTTAAAACGCTTTCTCATTTCGGAATAATATTTCATATTTCCCCACTTGATCCCATCACTGAAATCATGTACCGCTTAAGAGCTAAATCGTAAAACACATAAGAGAACACACCGGTGTATTTCCGGAAGGTTTGTCACCAAATATCGATCACGGTTCCAGATTCAGCAAATTCTATACTGTGAATGTTTACAGTGTAAATATTTACATATTTTTTCAACAAAAGTACATGTTTTGGAAATCTGCTAAAAAAAAGCAAAATTACTTTGAAAAATATGTATTCAATTAAAGTCACGAGAATTCTACAATAAATCTAACCTTAAGGCAATGTGACAGATATCTGTAAAAAACACATTACCTGCTCGAAAACCACTCCGGAGACTATCCGGACAGGTCTTATGAACAAACGGATCAGATCCGTAACAATAGGAGGTAAATATGAAGAAAATCGTAAGTTCGTTACTCGTTGCATCCATGGCTGCAACATCACTTGCTGCCTGCGGTTCCGCCACTTCCACTACACCGGCTGCAACTGCCGCCGCCACAGAAGCTACCAATACAGAGACAGCCGCTCTACAGGAGGCTGCAACCTCTGCCGCTGCTGAGGAATCAGGAGATGCTGTGACCCTAAAATGGGCACTTTGGGATGCATCAGCAACCACATATTATCAGCCCCTTATCGATGCCTACAAAGCAGGACATCCAAATGTTGACATCGAGATGGTAGACCTTGGCTCAACAGACTATTCCACGGTTCTCGGAACACAGCTTTCCGGTTCCGGCTCTGACTTTGATATCGTTACCGTCAAGGATGTTCCGGGCTACATGACCCTTGTTAACAAGGGTGTTATTGAACCACTTGATGACAGGATCTCAGCAGACAGCATTGATCTCTCACAGTACGGCGGAATCACTGATCAGGTTACTATCGACGGCAAGCTTTACGAGCTTCCCTTCAGATCGGATATCTGGGTTCTTTTCTACAACAAGGACGTGTTTGACAAGGCAGGCGTTGATTACCCTACAAACGATATGACATGGGAGCAGTATGATGAGCTTGCACGTAAGGTGACAGATACGACTCCGGGATCTGAGGTCTACGGTTCCCACTACCACACCTGGAGATCAACCATCCAGCTTGACGGTATCCTCGACGGAAAGAGTACCATCGTAGACGGAAGCTATGATTTCACAAAGCCTTACTATGAGATGGTTCTGAAGCAGCAGCAGGATGGTGTATGCATGGATTATGCAACACTTAAGACTCAGGGTCTCCACTACAGTGATGCCTTTGCTCAGGGTAATGTTGCTATGATGAACATGGGGTCATGGTTCATCTCAACACTCATCAACAAGATCGCTTCAGGAGAATACACAAACTGCACAAACTGGGGCATGGTAAAGTATCCTCATGCTGAGGGTGTTGAGCCGGGATCAACTCTTGCAACCATCACAGCACTTGCACTTCCTGTATCAGCTCCTCACAAGGATGAGGCATGGGATTTCATCAAATTCGTTACAGGAGAAGAGGGAGCAGAGGTACTTGCCGGTACAGGCAACATCCCTGCAATGACAAATGATGACATCGTTTCTTCTATCGCTTCTATGGACGGTTTCCCTCAGGACGATACATCAAAGGATGCGCTCATCACATCACACACATTCCTTGAGATGCCGGCCAATGACAAGTCCTCTGAGATCGAAACAGTCCTGAATGAGCAGCACGACCTCATCATGACTGAGTCTGTTACCATCGATGACGGCGTTCAGGCTATGAATGAAGGTGTTCAGGCTATCATAGGCTGATGATACTTATATAGGCTCCTCATATACCGGAGCTTATAAAAAGCTGATTCTCTTTTCATAATTAATTCCATATCGGGGCTGTCGTGAGACATGGCAGCCCCACAATATTTATCAATAATTTTCTTTTTGAAGCCGGATTCTACAAAAGGGATTTTTTCTCATAATTCACTCAATTTCCAGACATTACAGAAAACATAATAAAGAGTACATGATATAAAGGTGAGTTCCATAAGTGTGACAGCACTCCTTAAATCTCAGCCTTTATCCTTTTGGTGAATGCAGTTTCAAGATTTTTAACGGGAGGAGCATTATGACCGCAGCTACAACATTAGAAGCAACAGTTGCACAGGAAGCAAAAAAAAGAAAGCTGAAGCAGGCTTTGGTTGCCTATTCCTTCATCGCACCAAATTTTATAGGCTTTGCCATCTTTACACTGGGTCCTATAATCCTTGCCATGATCATGGCATTTATGGAGTGGGACGGCAGTAACCCATGGAGGTTCGTAGGTATACAGAACTTTATCTCCATCTTTTCAGATGACCGTTTCCTGTCATCTCTCAAAAACACAGTAGTATACAGCGTTTTCACAGTACCCCTTACTCTTGTCATGGCTCTGGGCCTTGCCATCCTGCTGAATCAGGAGGTAAAGGGCCGCAACTTCTTCAGAACCATAACCTTTTTCCCTTATGTTGCATCTCTTGTGGCAGTAGCAGCAGTCTGGAACATGCTTTTTACCCCTGCAAAGGGCGGCGTTATCAATCAGATTCTCATCAATGTTTTCCATATGCCTGCACTCAAGTGGGCAGCGGCGCCGAAAACTGTTCTCATGACCATCATCATGTTCTCCATTTGGAAAAACATGGGCTATTACATGGTCATATATCTTGCAGGTCTGCAGAACATCAACACAGAGCTTTATGAGGCAGCCGGACTTGACGGTGCCAATGTATGGCAAAAATTCAGATACGTAACATTACCTCAGCTCAAGCCTACTACCTTCTTTGTCATCATCATGCTCACCATCAACTGCTTCAAGGTTTACGATATCGTATATATGCTTGCCGGCGGCAGCAATGGTGTCATCAACAAGTCAGCCATCGTTCTTGTTTACTACATCTACGAGGAGGCCTTCCGTAACTGGAATCTGGGCATCGCAAGTGCGGGCTCTCTGGTGCTTTTCGCCATAGTCCTTACCATAACCATCATACAGTTCCGTGGTGAGAAAAACTATGCTAATGATTAATGGAGGCTCAAAATGAACAGTAAATCAACAAATCAGGCTATCGGTAAGATCTTGATCTATCTGATACTTATCACCTTTGCAGCTATAATGCTCATACCGTTTATATGGATGATCACAGCATCCCTGAAATACAACAAGGATATCTTTGTGATACCTTATCAGTGGTTCGGCTACGAGCCTCAGTGGCATAACTATATAGACATTTGGACAAAGATCCCTCTTGCGACCTTTACCAAGAACACGGTTAAGCTTACCTTTATAGTAACCTTTTTCCAGCTTCTTACATCGAGCTTTGCGGCATATGCTTTTGCAAAGCTGAGATTCAAGGGCCGAGACCTGCTGTTCCTTGCCTATATCGCCACCATAGCTATCCCATGGCAGTCCTACATGGTTCCCCAGTTCCTTTTCATGCGTAAACTGGGACTTGCGGACACTCACCTTTCCATCATCATATTGCAGGCCTTTACGGCATTTGGTGTATTTATGATGCGTCAGTTCTATGAGGGCATCCCGGATTCACTCTGTGAGGCAGCCCGTATCGACGGCATGAATGAGTATCAGATCTACTCAACCATCATGCTCCCGCTGTCCAAGCCGGCACTTTCGACCTTGACTATCTTTACCTTTGTCAATACCTGGAATGACTTTCTGGGACCACTCATTTACCTTACATCAGAAAGCAAGAAAACACTGCAGATCGGTCTCAAGATGTTTATCTCACAGTACTCGGCAGAATACGGGCTCATCATGGCAGCCTCCTGCATCAGCCTCATTCCTGTTGTGATCGTATTCCTTTCACTCCAGAAGTACTTTGTTGCAGGTATCGCCTCCTCCGGCGTAAAGGGATGATTTATATTTATCGGAAAGAAACCGGCTTTCTTTCCGACACTGTTCAGCTACCATCCGCGGAAAGTGACAACTTCCCGAAACAACGGAAAATACACTGACAGAGTGTTGAAAGATTTACTCTGATTTATGGAAAGGATCATCATGTCTAAATGGATCAAAGAGCAGGATACTGCCCGATATACAGAAATCAAGGAGAGTGAGGTTTCAGAAGCTCTCACCGCATCAGTCAGGCAGGTACTTCGGAACCTGCCTGATTTCACTGAACACTTCCCGGGACCTGCCAGCTTCTCGGGATTTTACAAACCGGGGGAAAACAGAAACTGGACCACAGGCTTCTGGACAGGAGAGATATGGCTTTCCTATGAAGCAGCCACCGGTAAAGAAAAAGAAGCATTGCTAGAGGCCGGACTGGCCGGTGTCGATTCCTTTCATGATCGTATATCAAGAAAAGAAGATGTAGATAATCATGATATGGGATTTCTTTTCAGCCCTTCCTGCGTTGCCGCCTACAAGCTAACAGGCAGTGAAAAAGCCCGTGAGGCTGCTGTACTTGCCGCTGAACAGCTCATACAGCGGTTCCACCCTGTGGGAGAGTTCCTTCAGGCCTGGGGCTCAATGGATGATCCCGGAAACTACAGATTCATCATTGATTGTCTCCTCAATCTCCCTCTGCTTTACTGGGCATCGGAGGTGACAGGAGACCCTAAGTATCGTGACATCGCCGAGAAGCATATCCATACCACCATGAGATACATTCTCCGGGAGGATGACTCAACATGGCATACGGTTTTCCTTGACCCGAAAACAGGAGGTTTCTCACATGGTTCCACATGCCAGGGCTATAAGGATGGGTCAGCATGGGCAAGAGGACAGGCATGGGGCATCTACGGCACCGCTATGGCTTACAGGTACACAGGGAGAGAAGAGTACATAGGATACTTTAAGCGTATCGCCACCTACTTCCTGAACCACCTTCCCGGAGATCTGGTTCCATTTTGGGATCTGAGCTTCGGTGACGGCGATGAGGTCACAGAGCCGAGAGATTCAAGCTCTGCAGCCATCGCAGCCTGCGGTATGCTGGAGATGTCCAAGTATATGAAGTGGCAGGATGCTTCATACTACAGCTCTGTCGCAAAGAAGCTCATGAAGTCCCTTTACGATAACTATAGGGTCACAGATCCGGCAGTATCCAACGGCCAGCTGCTGCACGGAACCTACAGCAAGAAAACTCCGTTTAACACCTGTACGGAAGAGGGTGTGGATCAATGCGTTATCTGGGGCGATTACTACTACATGGAGGCTCTCACAAGGCTCTCTGATAAGAACTGGAATATCTACTGGTAAAGCAGTACCGGCAGCATGATCCGGCAGACGATAGAAAAATTCAAAAGGGAGTTCAGATAAATATGTTATATCCTATAGAAAATAAAGCCAGAGCACTTATCAGGCTCGACGGTCTCTGGAGGTTTAAGCTTGACAGGGGTACAGCCCGTGATGAACACTGGGAAGCTCATTTCCCTGAGGATGCGGAGGAGCTGTACGTCCCTGCCTCATATAACGATCAGCGTGAGGAGGAGCAGTACAGGGCTCACACAGGCCTTGCCTACTACGAAAGAAAATTCACTATCCCTTCATTTTTCAAGGATCAGAGACTGGTCCTAAGATTTGATGCAGTGGCACATGACAGCACTGTCTGGCTGAACGGCACAGAGCTCGTCACCCACAGGGGCGGCTTTCTCCCTTTTGAGAAGGAGATAAGCGATCTGGCAGCTCCCGGAGATACTGTAAGGATAACCGTCTCCTGCAATAACAGGGTGGATCACCATACCCTGCCTATGGGAAATGAAGACGGCACTGCATTTTTCGGCTCTGATAATGCTCAGGTTCCGGCAGTACAGATGGCCAAGAAGCATCGCGGCACCATCAACCTTCCGAACTTTGATTTCTTTAATTACGCAGGCATCAACAGACACGTTTCACTGTACACCACTCCAAAGGACTATATCGAGGATGTGACCATAGTGCCATCCATAGAGGGTACGGATGGTATAGTAAGGTACGAAGTTACAGCTTCAACTCATAACAAAATAACGGTAGATGTTTTGGACCGGGAGGACCATGTGGTGGCAGCCGGTGAAGGGGAAAAGGGTACTCTTCGTATAAAGGATGCCCATCTCTGGAACCCGTGGCCTGAGGATCCGTATCTCTACAGACTCCGTGTTCGTTTCTGCGATGACGAGTATACCGAAGAGTTCGGCATCCGCACAGTGGAGGTAACAGGCACCAGCTTCCTTATAAACGGAAAGCCTTTTTATTTCAAGGGCTTCGGAAAGCATGAGGATTTCTATATCTCCGGCAGAGGCGTCAACGAGGGGCTCAACGTCAAGGACATCAGCCTGCTGCACTGGATAGGTGCCAACAGCTTCAGGACCAGCCACTATCCTTACGCCGAAGAGATGTACCGTCTGTGTGACCGTGAGGGCATAGTCATCATAGACGAAACACCGGCTGTAGGTATCGCCGGAGGTGGAGTACTTGACCCGTATACCTTCCCTGTGAAGGACTACCATAAATCCATCCTTCGTGACCTTGTGGCAAGAGACAAAAATCACCCTTCGGTTGTCATGTGGTCTCTCGGCAACGAGCCTGACACAGAGAGCTTTCCGGAGTCCGCCTATGATTACTGGCATGAGCTGTATGAGTACACCCACAGCCTTGACCCTGAGAACAGACCTGTAACACTGGTGTGCTGTCAGAATGACTACACAAGGGATATCACCACAAGAACCATGGACGTTGTATGCATAAATCGTTATTACGGCTGGTACAATCTCTCAGGAGATCTTGACAGTGCCGTCTATGCATGGAAGCTTGAACTTGATTTCTGGGCAAAAACCGGTAAACCTGTAATGGTAACAGAGTACGGCTGTGATACACTGCCGGGACTTCACGGAACCGTTGTAGAGATGTGGACGGAGGAGTTTCAGGCAGAGTACTACCGCCGCATAGACCGGGAATTTGATAAACGTGACTTTTTCATGGGCGAGCAGTGCTGGGCCTTTGCAGACTTTGGAACCATACAGGGTGTTTACCGTGCAGACGGCAACAGAAAGGGTGTCTTCACAAGAGAGAGGCGACCCAAGATGGCGGCCCACTTCTTAAAAAGCCGCTGGGAGCAGATTCCGAATTTCGGATATAAGTCTTCATACTTCTTTAAGAAATGCACAGATTCATGATTCAGTCATAAGTCAGTGATCGGGAGAGGGAAATCACGATGGTTACCTTCGAAGTTCTCTCTGACATATGTCGGGATCCTCAACACCGGTATTCATCACAGCCACTAAGCTTAGAACACAGAGTCAGCATTATGAAATTATTCAGTCAACTACAATCAACAGCTTTTACAGACAAAGCGTCAGCTCAGGACATCCTTTTACATATCCTTGAGCCGCTTATACCTTTTTACTCGGAAAACTGCGGTCTGCTCCGAATCGGTGACACAAGGACTCACTACGATAAGTCCTCCCAGGAGATGGAAGCCTTTGCAAGACCTCTCTGGGGGCTTGCAGCACTCCTTTCCGGTCTTTCTCAGGAGGAAAAGAATGAAGTTCTTGCCCGCATAAGAACTGCCAAAGCCTCTGAAGCGCTTTCCGGGAAAGCTATGGAACCACAGCCTGACATACTCCATGAGGTGAAGCCTGAGGGTGTCCAAGCTCCGACATCTCACTGCAGCTTCTCTGGTTCACGGCTTGATCTCATAACACGACTCACCTATGTCTATCAGAGAGGCATCGTTTCAGGCACTGATCCCGCATCTCCCGATTACTGGGGGCTCTGTCATGATTTTGACCAGAAGTTCTGCGAGATGCCGGCCATCGGCTTTGCCATGCTCTATGCACCCGAGTTTTTTCTGAACCCTCTCACAGCCACAGAAAAGGTACGGCTTGCAGACTGGTTATGCGAATGCAACCGTCACAACCTTTGTGCCTGCAATTGGCAGTTTTTCCAGATCATCACAAACCTTGCCCTGAAGGTAAACGGTCTCCCCTACAGCAAGGAAAACATGGAGACAGGTCTTGAGATGATCGATGACTACTATGCGGAGGGCGGCTGGTATAACGACGGAAACGGCGGCGACAAGGATTATTACAATCCCTTTGTCATGCTCAGCTTCGGTCTCATCTATCGAGATTTTATGGCAGAGGAGGATCCTGAAAGATGCCGGCGCTTCTATGAGAGAGCCATGTCCTTCGGAAAGGATTTCAGACTTTTCTTTGATGACACCGGCTCCTGCTTCCCTTATGGAAGATCCATGACATACAGATTTGCCCAGAGTGCCTTTTGGTCAACCTGCCTCATGACCCATATTTACCCTATCCCGGCTTCCGATATGATGGCTCTCACAGCCCGCAGCCTCTGCCAGTGGCTGAGCCGCCCTATCTTTGACAATGCCGGTATCCTCACCATCGGATACGGATACGGCAACCTCCAGATGTCAGAAAGCTACAATGCCCCCGGTTCCCCTTACTGGGCACTGCAGGCATTTTTCTATCTGGCGCTGCCCGATACCGATATATGCTGGCGAAACCTCCACAGCGCTGAGGATACTGTCAGGAGCCTTGACGATTTACCAGATGACCGAAGCTCCTGCGTTGACAGCCTGCAGACTCCGGAAGCATCCATATCCTCTTCCGAAGAGCTCCTTCCATCATACGGTCACACTTCACAGACTGACTCCTCCTGCTGTACCTTAAAGCATCTGTCGGCATGTGAAGCCCATGCCCCTTTACATACCCCGGCATTCACCACCACCCTACTGCCTTCAGTGCCGATGCTGCTGCAGCGCATGCACAAAAAAGGCTTCTGTGATCAGGTAGTGGCACTGGTTCCCGGTAAGACCAACCATGAAGGGCACAGTCACAATATAGAGAAGTATTCCAAGTTTGCCTACAGCAGTAAATTTGGCTTCAGCATCGCCCGTTCAAGTGTTTCCCTGCAGGAAAATGCCCCGGACTCCACACTTGCATTTGAGATAGATGGCTACATCTACACCAAAAACATGACAAAACCGGACTATATCATAGATGAAAAGCACATAGTCATGAACTGGAGTCCCGTGAGAGGCATAGAGGTAACCACAACACTTTATCCTACAGAAACCGGTCATATAAGAGATCATGTGATAAATGTAGACGAGCTCCTGTATAAGGATGTCACCATAACAGCCTATGACTGCGGCTTCAGTGAACCTGAAATCCCCGATATCAAAGAGAACTCTGAAATGACACCTGCTGCGGCCTGCGTTTTACATCCCCATGACATAACGTCATATCAATGCATAGTAACCTCCCTAGAGGGAGGTGGAGAGGACAGTATCCTCATACCGGAGCCAAACACCAACCTCTTATATCCGAGTACACGGATCCCTATGTCAAAGTACACTGTAAATTGCGGTCAGAATCATATAAAAACGGATTTCCGGTATCTGTGATGTCGAAACCGTCCTTCACTGTATATACCGACCGGCAATTCCTTAACTGATTGAACATACATGGTACACCCATGTATGTTCAAAACCATTTGCCCCCAAAAATGCAACATTATCCTGACCATATCCTTATGTATCTTTTAAAAAAGGGGATATGATTTTTTTGATTTACGGAGTATCATTGCATAAATGATGTGACATCATAAAGTTCAAAGCTCTGTTACTTTCATTTTCAGTTGCATACATCTGACATAAACCTTATCAGATATTTTCGAGTATTCAGGAGTAAATGTGAAAACAGCGATTATTACGGGAGCCTCCCGGGGAGTAGGCCGGGCAACGGCAGAGATTTTTGCAAAAAACAGATACAGGCTCATCATAAACTGCCGCTCAAACTTTGATCTTCTGGAGGAAGCGGCTGAAAGTCTCCGGAATTTCACCGAGGTCACAACCGTTCACGGAGCCATCACAGATGAAGTTTTGAGATCGGCACTAAGGATCGATCTTCAATCCGTCATGCCTGTTCTGACAGAAGCTGATATCAATAAAAGCTCTCTGTCAAACACGGAAAACACCTTTAGCCAGAGCTATTTTGAAGGAGCCCCTTCAGGTAACAGCAGTCTTTATTCCGGAGGAGCATCCGATGAGATCCTCCTTGTGAACAACGCAGGCATCTCAACCTTCAATCTCTGCCAGGACGTAACTGATGAAGAGCTCAGTACCATGCTGAGTGCCAATGTCTCTGATATGTTCAGGCTCACCCGCTCAGTGATCCCATATATGCTGAAAACCGGCTGCGGCCGCATCCTTAATATTTCTTCTGTCTGGGGAGTCTCAGGGGCTTCCATGGAGTCGGTTTACAGTCTCACAAAAGGGGCTGTCAATGCCTTCACCAAGGCCCTCGGGAAAGAACTGGCACCGAATCATATTCCGGTGAATGCAGTTGCCATCGGCTGTGTTGACACAGACATGAACGGATGGATGTCTCCGGAAGACAGAGCCACAGTGGAAGATGAGATACCCTTCGGGCGCATGGCTGCACCGGAGGAGGTTGGAGAGTTCATTTATCTTCTTGCTCAGGCTCCCGGATATCTAACTGCTCAGGTCATACAGTTTGACGGTGGATGGATCTGAAGCCTCCGTTTTTATCGTTATGAAACCTTAAGGCTTTATCGCTTGCGGAAATACTATGCAAAGAGTATAACTTCATTGTGAATAGCAGCTTATCGAAAAAAATACTGTTACTATATACGCTTCAATCATATATGGCAGAGTGAGGTCAAAAATGAAGAATCATTTCAAAAAAAACATTCTTTTATCCGCAACCGTCTCCACAGCGCTTGCTTTTTCCCTAAACGGCTGCAAGAAGACTTATAATGCAGAGTTCTCCGAAACTTCAGCAGCTGTTCAAGTAGAAGAGGCCACCCTCACTGATGCGGAAGCCAATGTCCTCCCCAATGGATCATCAGTCACAAGCAGTATAGCCCCTTCAGTTCCTGCCCAAGGTTCTGAACCACAGTCACAGGCAGCAGCAGAACCTGGAAGCAGCTCCACTGCGGTACAGCCAGCTAAGCTCCCGGAAACCAAAGCAGCAGAAACTTCTGCTCCTATCAGCTTCAAAGAACGTGATGAAAAGGTTTATATAATG
>DFGZ01000120.1 GCA_002371295.1 Oribacterium sp. UBA3737
AACATATCTCTGTCTGTATCTGGTGTCTGTATCCTGAATTCCGTGGAACTTCTCTGGAAGCGGATAGAGAGACTTGGAAAGAAGTGTAAGCTTCTCGGCATGAACAGAGGTCTCACCTGTCTTAGTCTTGAAAACATAACCCTCGATACCGATGATATCGCCGATATCAAGCTTCTTGAATGCCTTGTACTCATCCTCGCCGATACCGTCACGAGCTACATAAGCCTGGATTCTGCCCTGCTTGTCCTGAAGGTGTACGAATGAAGCCTTACCCATGACACGCTTCAGCATGATACGTCCTGCGATAGCCACATGCTGATTCTCAAGAGTCTCGAAATTCTCTCTGATCTCCTCTGAATGATGTGTCTGCTCGAACTTTGTGATCTCAAACGGATCCTGTCCTGCTGCCTGAAGCTCTGCAAGCTTGTCGCGACGAGCCTGTACGATGTGATTTGTATCCTCAACAGGCTGATTGTTCTGCTGATTGTTCTGCTGATTCTCTGCCATGTTTCTCTCCCTCTTTGATATGAAATCCGCACATGAAGAACCATGTGCCTGTTCTTCCTAAATGCAGGTCGTTTAAGCCTGCACTCCGCTTTATGCTAATGAAGACGGCCGGGCCACATTCACCCAGCCGTCAGATATTAAAACTTGACTATATTATATTATCTACTTTAATCTCCGGAATCCCAAGGCTCTGCTTCTTCGCAGAAAACCACCATCGTTCCTTGGGGAATTTCAGACATTATGACTCGTAAAAAAAGACTAAAGAAATTACTCGGCCTCGTGACGAGCTACCTCAAGTACCTTGAACTTAAGAAGACCTGCATCAGTCTCAACCTCTACCTCATCACCTGCTTTATGATGAAGAAGAGCATGACCTACAGGAGACTCGTTTGAAATCTTTCCTGCAAGGCTGTTTGCCTCTGAAGAACCAACGATATAGTATGTAACTTCCTCGTCAAACTCCTCATCGAGAAGAACAACGCGGCATCCTACATTGATCTCACCATCAACAGTGTCATCAACTACCTCTACGTTCTTGAGAAGTGTCTCGAGCTCAACAATTCTTGCCTCGATATCACGCTGCTCATCCTTCGCTGCATCATACTCGGCATTCTCTGAAAGATCACCCTGCTCTCTGGCTTCCTTGATCTTTGCGGCGATCTCCTGTCTGCGGTTTACCTTGAGATCATGAAGCTCTTCCTCATACTTCTTGAGTCCTGCACGTGTGAGTAAGTTTTTCTTTACTGTCTGCTCCTCTGCCATGTTTGCCATAGCTCCTTTCACATAAAAACTGATGTTCCCTGACGGGTCTATCCTTATTTTTAGGCGCAATACTACACCTTTACCTTACGATTTTTACAAATGCTGATTTTATACATTAATAAGTAGTTTGTCAACCAGCTCATAGAGTTTTTCGATACTCTCCGCAGTATTCACCTGAGCCCTCAGACGTGATGAATTGGGAAGTCCCTCCGTATACCATGAAATATGCTTTCTCATTTCTCTTATGGTGGTGAATTCCCCCTTAATGGAAAGCATCAGTTCCGTGTGTCTGTGGATCATCTCAATGATATCCCTGAGCTCCGGTTTCGGAAGAAGCTCTCCTGTCTCAAGAAGATGTATCGTCCTCTTGAAGAGCCACGGATTTCCCTGGGCACCTCTCGCAATGGCCACACCGTCGCAGCCTGTCTCATCAAGCATTCTTTTAGCATCCTCCGGCTCAAAGATGTCACCGTTTCCGAACACAGGTATCTTAACAGCTTCCTTCACACGTCTTATAACATCCCAGTCTGCCTTTCCGGCGTACATCTGGGAACGTGTCCTTCCATGTACAGTCACTGCGGAAACGCCGGCGCTTTCTGCCATTTTAGCGAACTCTGCCGCAGTATCATCCTCCTTCATAAATCCCTTTCGGAACTTTACAGTTATGGGGACATGGCATTTCTTCACCATACTGCTCAATATCTTATAAGCGAGATCCGGATGGTTCATAAGGTCTGATCCCTCATGGTTGTTGACTATCTTTCCAACAGGGCATCCCATGTTCACATCTATAATGTCGAATCTGTCTTCAATCTGATGGGCGATATCCGACATTATCTCAGGATCGGAGCCGAAAAGCTGCACAGCAACCGGAGATCCGTCACCGTCCCTCTTCATGAGCTCTTCAGTGTTTTTATTCTTATATAAAATGGCCTTTGCGCTGACCATTTCTGTTGTGGTGAGTCCTGCACCCATTTCGTGTACCAATGTTCTGAACGGGAGGTCTGTGACTCCCGCCATCGGCGCCATCACCACATTATTTTTAAGTTCAATATTTCCGATTTTCATTTATGTTCTTTCTAAATCACAAATATAAAAAACCAGCCTCGCTTTTGGGAACCCCAGCCCATCAGAAATCGCTTCGCGAAGGCTGGGGCTATATGCCAAATTCCTCCGGAATTTGCCACAAAGGCTGGGCGGCATCCTTATTTCTCCGAAATGTGGATTAATCACATAGAGAAAATGCCATTATTTGGCGCTAACGCGCCGGGCATTTTCGTTTGATTTCGACTTTCGTCGAAACCAGCCTCGCCGGCTGGGCGGCATCCTCATTTCTTCGAAATGAGGATTAATCACCAAATAGTGTATGGTACGCAGTGTTTTCGGCGTCCGGGTCATCCGGGTGTACCGGCATGTCCCAGGAGCCTGTCATGCGGATGGAGCCCTGCTCCTCCTCCGAAACTACTGTCTTATCCGGCTCAGAGGCTCCGTACATGGCTTCCGCTTCCTCGGCTGTCGCTCTTCTCACTTCAGCGATACCCTCAGGGTTATTGGCACCGGGCTCTAGATTTCTGTCCTCGTCCGTGATCTCTACCTCGCTCTCACCTCTTCTGACATTACCATGAAGTGCCTGAATGGCAGAATAGTAGGTCTCCAGCTTTGTAAAAAGTGCCTCGTACTTCTCTGCAATGCTGTCAATCTTCTTTCTTGAATTGTCCTCATCGAACATCACATCCCCGTCCTCATGCATTGACTTGAGCACCAGCTTGTTATCAGCATTGAACTCCATAAGGAAGATGCCGCCGATCTCCTCTGTATACTCTACTGAGATTATCTTTAATTCTTTAAGTACATCCTCCGGAAGATTGTTATACTCCGGGTTCATGAAAAACTTCTGATTATATGAATTGGCCGCACAAAGGACCACATTGTTGCCTTCGAGGCTTGAATTTGCATGTGCTGACATAGCTTTACCTCCATATCATATAGAGCCGCACACTTTAACTGTCACTTATTAAATCTGCACAGGCTCCCAAATATCCGACTGAATATCAAAATCACTTCATTTCAGTCACTGTTAACCGTAAGGCGCATGATAACACAATTATCAATTGTGTGCAAATAAAAAAAGATGTGGTGCAGTAAAAGTATCTGCACCACATAAAAAGATACGGCGCAGTAAAGGTACATACACCACATAAAAGATGTGGTGCAGTAAAAGTACATACACCACATCCCTGTTATCTTCTTTATTATATTCACGCTGGAATCTCTTCCGATCAGATACAGCTGTCTGTTATCTTACCAGAAGATTTGCGATTCTGTACTGCTCCTCAGGAATATCCTTCTTCATCTGAAGTGCTTCCTGAATGTCGAAATCAACAAACTCACCATTCTTATACGCAACTACACGGTTTGACTTACCTTCGAAAAGAAGCTCTGCTGCCTTTGCGCCCATCATGGAAGCATAATAACGGTCCTTACAGGTCGGTGAACCACCACGCTGGATATGTCCGAGAATAGTAGCTCTTGTCTCGATACCTGTAGCAGCCTCGATACGCTTTGCCATAGATGCACTGTGGCCGATACCCTCAGCATTGATGATGATATAATGCTTCTTTCCTCTCTTACGAGCCTCGATGATACGATTGATGATAGCCTGCTCATCACCGTCGTAACGCTCAGGAATGAGTATCTCCTCTGCACCGTTGGCTACTCCGCACCAGAGAGCGATGTAACCTGCGCGTCTTCCCATAACCTCGATGATGGAACAACGCTCATGGGATGTAGAAGTATCTCTCAGCTTATCGATAGCATCCATAGCTGTATTGATGGCTGTATCAAATCCGATAGTATAGTCTGTACATGCGATATCAAGGTCGATAGTACCCGGAACACCGATAGTGTTGATGCCTAATGCTGAAAGCTTTCCTGCCCCGCGGAAAGAACCGTCACCGCCAACAACAACTATGCCGTCGATTCCGTGCTTTCTGCAGATCTCAGCTCCACGCTGCTGACCCTCAGGTGTTGTGAATTCCATACATCTCGCTGTATAAAGAATAGTTCCTCCATGGCTGATTGTATCGGATACGGATGTAGTGTCCATATCTACGATTTCCTCCTGAAGAAGGCCTGCATAACCTCTCATGATACCTTTAACCTTAAGTCCCTCATGAATAGCGGTTCTTACAACAGAACGAACGCAGGCGTTCATTCCGGGTGCATCACCACCTGATGTTAAAACACCTATTGTTTTTACAGATTTTGCAGCCATAGTCATTCCTCCACTTTTTGTCTAGATTCTCCCTATTAATAGCCATATGGCGACATTTGAAATCAATGCTCAACTCCTCCGAAGCACTGATATCAGCCCCTCGGAACAAAATGAATGTCAATCCTTCTGTCATTCATTTATGGCATAGCACCACTGCATTTTAGCCGCAGAAATGCCATGAAAAATATTTCAAACTGAGTTTATATAATAGTTTAATTTTGTACTTTTTTCAATACTTTGTATGTAACTTTGACATTTTTTTCACCAAGTAAATGCTCAAACTCTTTTAATAGTGCATCATTAACATGAACTCCATGATCACGGTTCAGATTTTTCACTGCCTTCTCCTGTTTGAGATATATGGAAACGAAGTCCGATCCCTGATGCTCATATATGATTCTGGCCATTTTCTGCTGCAGGTTGAGAAAACTGTCCTTCGAATCGAACTGGAGCCAAAGCTCCTTCGGAGCCTCGTCAAATGTATAAATATTATCAGCGATGAGCTTACTGTCTCCATCGCCGGTACCATCCACATAGCCGTAGATGAACACCTTGTTTTCTTCCACAAGAAGAGGCCTCTTAACCTCATAAACATTGGGGAATACGACGACCTCAACGGTTCCAGCCATATCTTCAAGCTGTAAGAATGCCATCTGCTTCTGCTGCTTCGATGTAATCTTCGTCTTGATCTCGGTTATGATGCCTCCGATAGTGACTCTCTGTTTGTTTCTGAGATTTACACTTCCGGATTCAGAGTCTCTTCTGAAATCATAGCTGGAAGCAGAGACATTGGCCTTAATGGCATCACTGTACTCGTCCAGCGGATGACCGCTGAGATAGAAACCGAGAGCCTCCTTCTCGAACTGCAACAGCTCTCCCTTTGTGAATTCAGAAAGCCTCGGCATGGTGATCCGGAACTCCTGAGCTTCCTTATCATCATCTCCCAGAAGATCCGCAAGGGTCATCTGACCGGCCATGGAATTCACCTTTTCCTTGGCTTTGCTGTCTATGATCATGGGAGTCATGGCTATCTTCTCTCTTCGGTTTCCCTTAAGCTCATCTGTTCCGCCGGCCTGGACAAAATACTCTATGGCACGTCTGTTAATGCCTCTGTCCGTCACTCTCATGACGAAGTCTTCAAAATCCCTGAAGGGTCCGTGAAGCTTGCGTTCATTGATGATCTGAAGTGCTGCGCTGCGGCCTACACCCTTTACAGCACTGAGTCCGTATCTGATGGCACCGTTGCTCACAGAGAACCCGACTTCGGCAGTATTGACATCCGGAGGGAGTATCTTTATGCCGAAAGACTTCACTACGTCTATATATTCGGCAGTTTTCCCCTGATTATCCATAAAAGATGTCATAAGTGCAGCAAAAAATTCCGCAGGATAGTAACAGCGGAGGTATGCAGTCTGATATGCAACCACCGCATAGCAGGCAGCATGGGACTTGTTGAAGGCATACTTTGCGAAATCG
>DFGZ01000127.1 GCA_002371295.1 Oribacterium sp. UBA3737
CCGTACTTTATACTACTTTAATAATATAATAAATCAGCTATAGTATTCAATAATCATCCTATATGACAGTAAAAAAAAAGAGCCTTGCCTGAATCTAAAAGGCAAGACTCTTATTCAATTTTTTATGATATCCATGATAAGACCGTAAACAGATCCGAAAAGCCTGTGGTATCCAGTATTTCCTTGATAGGCGCACCGACATTTTGGAGTATCAGCTCATTGTCGGGAAGAGCTTTTTTGATGATCATCAGAACCCGGAGACCTGCAGAGGATATATACTGTAGGTCTGTACAATCGATCATGACAGAATCCACTTTATTTTTGCTGGCTTCCTCTTCCCATGCCTTAAGGAATGCAGGAGCCGTAAGGGAATCAATCCTGCCGCAAAGCTTGATATTGAGCTTTCCTGAGGAATTAAGGAATGTAGAGGAATAGGTCCCTTCTTCATATGAGCTTTTTTTTGCGTCATTTAATGACAAATCAGGATCTGAAGTGATCTTCCATATATGTACCAGTTTATTTCTTTCGGCACAAATGTGCTGATATTTAAGCATTATTATGTGATAAATAGATATTCAATTTTCAATAGCAACGCATTAAATGCATTTTTGCGAGACGGTACACAGCTCGAAATATTTTATACATGTCTTCTTGGATCCAGCTTACCCATGACAGATTTCGCAATCTCATCAATATCCCTGAGTTCTTCTTCGGTGAATACAGTGTTTTCAACTGCACTGATGTTTTCAAGGATCTGTGAAGGCTTTGATGCACCGATCAAAACTGATGTGATCTCCTCATCCTTCAGAACCCATGCAAGTGACATCTGTGGCAATGTCTGTCCTCTTCTCTTTGCTATAAGAGCAAGCTTTCGTATAGCCTGAAGCTTTTCAGGGGTAATGTCTGAAGCGTGAAGGAATCTGCCGTCCCTTGTGATCCTTGAATCATCAGGAATGCCATCAAGATACTTTTCGGACAGCATTCCCTGTGCAAGAGGTGAGAAACAGATGATCCCCATGCCTGATTCACCTGCATACTGCTTGAGACCGTTTTCTTCTATGGTCCTGTCCAGGATAGAATATCTGTTTTGATTGATGATCAAGGGTAGATGAATCTCCTTCGCTATTTTCATAGCTTCAGCGGCACGTTCTCCGTTATAATTTGAAATTCCGGCATAAAGAGCTTTGCCGGAGCGTACTATCTGATCCAGCGCCATGATGGTCTCTTCCAGAGGCGTCTCCTGATCCATGCGGTGATGATAGAAAATATCCACATAATCAATCCCCATTCTCATCAGTGACTGATCAAGAGAAGCGATAAGGTATTTTCTTGAACCCCAGTCTCCGTAAGGTCCTTTCCACATATAGTAGCCTGCCTTTGTGGAAATGATCATTTCATCCCTGTATGCTCTCATATTTTTTGCAACAATATGACCGAAATTTTCTTCTGCCGTGCCGTTATCGGGTCCGTAATTGTTTGCCAGGTCAAAATGAGTGATGCCATGGTCAAATGCGGTGAAGAGAAGTTTCTTCATGTTATCCGCATCATCCTTAGAGCCAAAATTATGCCAAAGCCCCAGGGAAACCTTGGGGAGCTTTAAGCCCGAACGTCCAACCCTTTTATAGAATACGGCTTCATTATCATATCTTGTTTCTGCTGCCTTATATTCATCTGTACAATACATATCTTTTATATCCTCTGAAAACATGGTCTATAACATTACATTGATCTTTCGTTTGTTTAACGGACATAGTACTTGGCCAGGAAGTAGGTTCTTTCCCAATCGACGATATTCATGGAGGACTCCTTTTCCGCACGGATATCGAATTCGTCAAATACCATTACGTTCTTTTCCTTGAGGTCGTAGAGCGGCCACTCCTTCGCTTTACCGTCGGGCGAAAGGTCAGCGGTAAGCGAGGGATTGCCGCACTTGGCGAACTGAACCCATATTTTCCTCATGGTCTTGGAAAATGTCTTGTCAAACTGTCTTCCGGTGACGAGGGTTTCTTCCGCATGATTGAACAGTTCCGAGAGTTCTACTGCATGCCCGCTCTTCATCAGCGGAATGGAGGATTCTACCCTGAAATAGTAGACATAGGTTTTCCCGCCGGCCTTAACCTGGTTCTCCGCAGTCCTGATGAGGGGTGCGTTGAACCAGTACTGATCAAGAAAACGGCTGAGTTTCTCATAATCCTCTCCCGGAGCGTTTTCGCAGAAGCTCTCTGCCAGTGCCTTTTCCTCCTCAGTACACTGAGCCAGCTTCTCTGCCTTACAGTTCTCCGCCCACTGCATGAAGAGCTCCGGACCAAACCCGGCAACGAAATAACTGCATTCGTCCTTCGTGCAGCCCTGCATGATGTCAAGGTCCGCTGCTGCGCCCCTCTCGTAAGCATCGAACACATCCAGTGGCAGGAATTTACCGTCACGCTCCGGGGTGGTGATAGGCATCGAGATCACTTTCGATGCAGCCTGTACGATCTCGTCTACGTCAATCTTCATGAGATCGGAAACAGTTTTGCAGCCAAGCTCTTCCATCAGCGTGTTCGTACACCAGACAGACTGTTCTGTTGACCTGCAGAATGCAGGCGAACCGCTCTGGGCGATTACGCGCCTGAAATACCGGTGCGAACCCTCCACAAGGGGCAGCAGGGACACGGATCCTCCGCCGGCGGACTGACCGAATATTGTAACATTAGCACTGTCACCGCCAAAGGCCTCGATATTCTCATGTACCCATTTCAGCGCCGCAAGCTGATCCATAAGACCGAGGTTCTGGGCATCCGGGTAATCTGCTCCATCGGGCAGATGTGAAAGGCGAAGGAATCCGAGAGCATTGAGACGGTACTCTATTGAGACGAGTATGATGTCCGGGTTCTCTTTCACAAAGCTGGTACCCTCCTCCCGCGGCTCGGTTGTGGCACCGAGCTCATAGGCACCGCCATGGATCCACACCATTACCGGTTTCTTATGCGCACCTTTTTCGTCAGACTTCCAAATATTAAGGTGAAGGCAGTCCTCGCCCTGGGGGTAGAGGGAACCCATCTGTCCGACATTGCCAACCTGGCAGGGAACCTTTCCGAAATAGTACGCCTCATAAACGCCGTCGTCAGGGATGACATCCACCGGTGCTTTCCAGCGGTAATTTCCGACGGGCTGTTTTCCTACAAAGGGTATGCCCTTGTACGCAATGATATTATCCGTTTTCTTGCCCACAAAGGTACCGTTGATGCACTTTACTGCCAGCGAAGGGTCATAATTTTCGTCGGTGATTTTTTTATTCTCTCCGTATAATGCCTGCATCTTTGCAGTAGCTTCATCCAATCCCATCATTATCATTCCGCCCATAGTTAAATCTCCTTTGCTATAAATGAATGTTTTCAGCCGTTTATACCTGACATACAGATGCAGATCCAACGACTTCCTTGAAGAATGTATCTTCTTGATCCGGTTTCCTGCTGGTTTACGATAAATATATTCTAGCTTATTTCGTAAGCGTAAGACAATAAGTAATTCTCTGATCCATGCGCAGAAGGTGGATGCCTCATGTATCCGGAAAATACGATAAGAAGTCATCCAAGGTCATCCCTATGGAAGGACGCATAATGAAGAT
>DFGZ01000374.1:0-4096 GCA_002371295.1 Oribacterium sp. UBA3737
AGGCTTGCTCAGGAGCCCGGAAGGTTCATAGTTATCGAGAAATCCCTTATGGCTTACCGTATCCATCCGGGAGCTGAGACCATGCGTAATATCGAGAACCATAACCGTGAGCTGGAGGAAGAGGAGATGTTCAGAAAGCTGCATCCTGCACCTATAGCGGCATTACTCATGCATTTCTATAAGAAAGCATACGGAGCATATGAAAATAAAAAAGATAACTAAACAACAAGTGCGAATGGTGCTTCCTGCACTTTTTGCACTTATTTTAATTGGCTTGTTTGTGAACCGTAACATTCAGATAAGGGGACTCTACGGAGATGATCTGTATCTCTGGTCCTATTACGGAGAGGAAAACTTCTGGGAGTTTACCTTCCCCTTGAAAACCAAGGGTAATTTCAGACCCTTTTACTGGGCAATGAGTTATCTTGAGTTTGTTATCGTTGGACGTCATGTAAACTATTACGCCCTGTTCAATACGGTGATAAATATAGCTGTAGCTTTTATGATATATTTCTTTTCTCTTGGATTTACAAAATCTCTGAAGCTTAAAGGAAAGGAAATGGCAGCGGGACAGCTGGTATCATTTTTTACGGCGGCTATGTATCTGGGCTCACATTTTGCGGGATACCAGATAGGACAGGTGCTGGGACTTCTGGAAACCATGGCCCTTGCCCTGGCACTTTCGATACTTTACCTTCTTTATGAGTTTTCGGAGGCCGGACATAGTATATTTTACAACCTTGCCTGCCTTTGCTATTTTCTTGTGCTGTTTACCCACGAGAGATTTCTGGCATTGTTTCCGCTGTTTTATCTTTCACTGCTCTTAAACAGAATTCGGGTAAAAGGCAGAAGTGCAGGGAGCGTCTCGAAAAACAAGCTTTATAGTGATGAAAGTTTAAATGAGAAAGGTTTTGAGAAACAGCAAACATCCGTAGCTTTTGGAAATATGGATTTTGGAGAAGCAAAAGAACTGAAGGGATCAAAATCAGGTTCAGGAAAAAAATCCAATTCAGATGATGTTCTGAAAGCAGCCATTCCTCTTCTTGAAGTTATGTTTTTCTTCGGAATCAGGCGGATCATCGCCGGGCAGGCGATGCCGGTGGGTACGGCGGGAACAAAGGTTTCCGAAACCTTCGAGCTCGGACAGGCATTTATGTATGCCCTGCAGCAGGTGCAGTACATCTTCGGAGTTAATGCGGGGGCAGCTTATCTCTGCGGAATCAACTGGAGGGAAATGCCTCTGTGGGCGCACTTACTCGTATACGGAAGCTGGATCGTACTCTTTGTTATGATTTTTTACTACATAAGAGAGATTATAAAAACAAAGGATCCGCTATATGATATTTTACAAAACCTGTTGTTCATAAGCTTCATAGCCTTATGTATCGGTTGCAGCTCCATAACCGTAAGACTCGAAATACGGTGGATTTATGTAAGCTACACCGCAGCACTTCTCTATATTTGTTATATGTTCGGGAAGCTGGCAGAGGCAAAAACCGCGAAATCAGGCCGTTCCCAGGCAGTGGACAACCCGGAAACCCATGTGGATAACCGCTCCCGACGGAGGAAAACAGAGAATTTTCCGGCCGGTAATGTTATATGTTTTGCGGTAATGTTTATTCTCTACTGTGGTCTCATGATCCCGGTGGAGCAGCTTTACAGAAGTAATTTCAGAAATATATTCTTCTTCACCGAGCTTGACAGAGTGAACTCTCTTGCGGATAAGACCATAGGAAAGTATCAGAATTTTCTGGGAGTCCGTCAGACCTATATTTTTTACAATAATTATGGTATGACTGATTTTTACGGGGAGTATTTCTATAAACCCTACGATCCGGAGAAAACCGGTCAGGGATCGGAAGTACATTTTATCAATGATGTGTTAGAGCTTCCGGAGCATGCAAGCTATGATAATTCCGTTATACTGCTTGAAAGCTCAGATCAAAGGGAATATATAGATATAACAGATCAGATATTCGGAAAGGCAGACTGGGATGCCATCACACAAAAAGGATAGCATAAAATCAAATATGGGTTCAGAGGGAAAAGCCCTTAACTACCATGAGGCAGTGAATGAAGCGAGGACACAAAGTCCTGTCTATAAATTATGGAGCAGTACAGTGATGATCCTGCCTTTTTTGGGGACGATTTTTCTTTTATGGTACATAAAAGGAGCATCCATCGATGTGGTGTACTCTGATTATATAAGGCTTATAAACAGCTATCTCCCGGATACCCTTAAAAAGGAAAGCTTTATGGTGCCGGACATACTTACCCGTATCCCGGTCACATACCCGATAAGATGGTTTAATGTCACCTTTTTTTCCTATTCCGTGGATTTTGACAGGGTGCTGGGTATATCGGGAGTGCTCCTCATGATGATTTCCGTGAGCCTCTATATAAGAAGAATGCGGCTCAATGTATTTTCGGTACTTGCGCTTATGGCGGTGGGTTTCAGCCTTAATAAGTGGGAGCTTCTCCTGAATGGTTCAGGCTATCCGCATTTCCTAAGCTATGGGCTCTTCTTTTATAACTACTATATTCTGGAAAGAGTTTTTACAGGTACCAAAAAGAAATATGACGATGTGCTTCTGACTGTGCTTCCCTATATAGCACTTCTGGTTTCGGGACCCTATATTGTACAGTATTGTGCAGCCCTTATTACAGCAGCTTTCTACATGCTTATGATAAAAAACCGGAATGTGGACAGAAGCCGTATCCCTATATATGTTATAACCACAGCCATACCGGTGCTAATGTTTCTGTGGAGCAATTCCATGGCAAGATATGAATACGCAGGAGCCGCTGATGTGACACTTATGGAAGTGCTGACAGAGCAGACCGGATTCACGGTTCACTTTATACTTAACGGTTTTGCCTCTGAAGTGATGGATGGTTCCTGTCTCGAGTCAATGCTGGGACTCGGAGCCATAAACTACAGTGAGATATATCTCACAGGCACACTTGTGGTTGCAGCCTATCTGATAGCATTTATACAGTTCTTCAGGAAAGGCATTTACAGAAAAACAGTATTTCCCCTTATACTTATGGTCAGCGGACTTAGCAGTCATGCACTGGTATTTTTATCGAGGTATATTTTTCTTACGGAGATTTATGCCTGGCAGAGCAGATATTCGCTCCAGTACATGCCGGGAGTCCTTGGGCTCATAATGATCTATGGCCTTCTATTTACGGACTGGTATGAAAAATATCTGGTATACAGACATAAAGAGAAAAGATTTGAGCCCGGAAGCAGAAAGAGACGGAGAAGTAATCCGGGAATTCCTGCACTTGTGTCCCTGTTTTTTGCATTGGCGATCCCGGTTTTGTTTATAGCGGGAACCCTTGTCACCAACAGGGTAGAGATAAACAATATGCCCTATCGGAAGATATATTTTGAATCCATAAGGGAAGCTGCATTAAAAGCAGACGATTACACCGATGATGAACTTAATGCGATTTTTGAGTATAATCATGGTGCCAATAAGGTGAGACACGCCATATCCGTTCTTCAGGATAATAAGCTTAATGTCTTTAGTGGGAGATAGAAAATGAAAGTATTGATTTTAGCAGGTGGATTCGGAACACGTATTTCAGAGGAATCACATTTAAAGCCAAAGCCCATGATAGAGATAGGCGAGATGCCCATACTCTGGCATATCATGAAATACTATTCAAGCTACGGCTACAATGATTTCATCATACTGGCGGGCTATAAGCAGTATGTCATAAAAGAGTTTTTTGCGAATTACTTCCTGCACAACTCGGATGTTACCTTTGATCTCAGCAATAACAGTATGGAAGTTCATAACAATATGAATGAGCCCTGGAAGGTGACCATAGTTGATACCGGACTCAATACCATGACAGGAGGACGTATCAAGAGAGTACAGAAGTATGTGGGGGATGAGCCCTTCATGCTTACCTATGGTGACGGAGTGTCCGATGTAGACATTAGCGCTCTTGAAAAGTTCCATAGAAGCCACGGAAAGATCGCAACCATTACTACAGTATCTCTCGCCCAGCAGAAGGGCGTTCTGGATATAGATGACAACAACAAAATCAGGTCCTTCAGGGAAAAACAGAATGAAGACGG
>DFGZ01000374.1:4249-4811 GCA_002371295.1 Oribacterium sp. UBA3737
TGACAAATGCGTCCTTGAACAGGAGCCAATGCATAGGCTTGCAGCTGATGGAGAGCTTATGAGCTTCTATCACCCGGGCTTCTGGCAGTGCATGGATACCCAGAGAGAAAAGAAGCTCCTTGAAACCCTCTGGGAAGAGGACAGAGCTCCCTGGAAAAGATGGAAGTAAAACATCCCGAATTGTATTGCAGGTCAGTCGATAGCGATATACCGGCTTCGCATACCGGAAACCCATAAGCGGGTAGGGTAAAAACCCCTATTTGATTCAGGGTGAGCTGTGAGTATTGAAGGATCCCAAATTTTCCCGGGATTTATGAAATCGCTTTGGAGAAGAATAAATGTCGAAATTTACAGAATTAAAAAACTATTACAGCGGAAAAAGGGTGCTGGTCACCGGGCATACCGGGTTTAAGGGCAGCTGGCTGTCCCTGATGCTGAGGATGCTTGGTGCAGAGGTCTGCGGCTATGCATTGGAGCCCCCTACCGAGCCATCCCTTTTCAGGATACTCGGTCTCGAAAAAATTATGACCTCTGAGACCGGAGATATCAGGGATTATCAGCA
>DFGZ01000145.1 GCA_002371295.1 Oribacterium sp. UBA3737
ATTCTCTCTGGATCAGGATCGCATTGCAGAAGAGGAAATGTATGACGGCTTCTATGCAGTATGCACCAACATCGATGATGATCCGAACAAGATCATCTCCATAAATCAGCAAAGATGGGAGATCGAAGAGTCTTTTCGGATAATGAAAAATGACTTTGACGCCAGGCCGGTATACGTAAGAAAAGACAACAGGATAGAAGCACATTTTCTCACCTGTTTCATGGCTTTGATGTTATACAGATATCTGGAAAAGGAAGTAGGTGAAAAGTATACCTGTGACCAGCTCCTTACTACCATACAGGATATGAACGTGCGAGAGTTGGTCGGAGAGGGATACATCCCATGCTATACAAGAACAAATATCACTGACGATCTTCATGACGCTTTTGGATTCAGGACTGATTATCAGATAGTGAGCAGGCCAGATATGAAGAAAGAACTGAAAAAAAGCAAACTGAGAAAGAAAAAGTAATTCCGACACGCAAAAAACGCAAAGTGAAACAAATCCCTGAAGTTAGCAATCGCAACAACTCCAGGGATTTTCATGACCTTAAACTGTCAAAGACGGGATTATATCAGATAGGAAGAAATATTCAACATGACAGCCTGAGATATGGAACATTATATGTTGTCGTTGGTGGAGCGAGGTGAAATTATTGCACCTCGCTATTTCATGTCATCCTGTCCCACTGCATCTACCGTATGTCGATATATTTATTTTCAGCGTCATTTTCGAAAAAAGTATCGTCTGAGGACAACTTTAGAAGTAAATACTATTAAGAATTGCTGTTTTCGGTTAGTAAAATGCAGGTCGGGTTAATCGGTGTTCGCTATATGAACATTATAAAGAAAAAAGTTCGCTATATTAAACACGCCAGCTTTGTTCAAAAAAATGTTGTCCTACAGCGGCTTATTATTTTCAATTTGACGCTGAAAAACCTGTTGAGCATCTTCGATGGTGGAGCATCGTCGTTGGTCGCCACGGGGCGGAGCCCCTGCGACATATGACGGCGCACGTACCGCGGCTCTCGCTTCGCGAATCGCCGGGTCAAGTGCTGCGTTGTTGGTATCCACTGGGCTTTGCATCCTATTGAAAAAAACTATAACTAAACGTATTTTTACTACCACTATATTCTTTTTTGCCACCTATTTTGCCACTTTATATAGGCAAATATCGCGTAATGTGACGGAGCGAAGTATTATTCACGCAAAACAAAGAAGCCTCGCAATCAATGAAATCGCTTTGCAAAGCTATCTTCACAATAGTTTTTAACGTTGCGATTGCTTTTTAACATTTGCAATGTTATATCGCATTGATATAGATAAATATGTCTGATGCTTTCCGCTCGTGCCTCGCGGGCAGCCATTGCAAAGTTGTTATTTCTGTTTTACTATCCGTTTCGTGTATTCGATGAACATCGCAGCCGCAGATGAAAGCCTGGCTGGATTTTTCACATAGTACCCCAGCGTTCTATAGTGATCGGGATAGATTGGCAGCGAAACTATGCCGTCAGCCTTTGATGACGGCGCCATCAGTTCCGTTGAAAACATCACTCCGATATCATGCTTGACCATGCTGTAGAGCATCTCATCCATCGAAGTTGAATACATCGCTTCTTCTTCAAGCTTCTTCATCTCCGGATAATCCTGTTCATCCATGTCAGTTAGCCCGTTCTTGCTTCCAAGCACATTCAGCCGGCGCAGTTCCTTCATGGTTATGTGACTGTTTTTTGCCAGCGGGTTGTCTTGGGACATCGTTATGGTATATCTGTCTTTGATAAGAGGCTCGCCAAAAAGACCGTACTTTTCTCTGTACCTGCAGAAAGCGATGTCACACTCATCATTTTTGAGCATCTCTTCCGCCTCGTGATAGTTGTATATTTCCTGCACATCGATACAGATTCCCGGATGCTCTTTTCCGAACTCCGCCACTATCCTTGCCACCCATTCTATGGCAAAACTGGAATAGCTCGCTATTCGCACATCACCTATTTCAAGGCCGTTCAAAAGAGCTGCTTCCTGTCTTATTTTATCATCGCACCTCGCAAGCTCACGAAACAGCGGCATCATTCTTTCTCCATCCCGCGTAAGCACCACACCTTTATTCGTCCTTTCAAAGATCTTAAGGTCCAGCTTTTCTTCGACCTTACACAGCATCTGCGTGAGAGCCGACTGGGTATATCCGAGTTCATTTGCCGCTGCAGAGAGCGTGCCTTTACTTGCGACCATTATCATCGCCTGATAGTATTTCGTGTCCATGATCGATCTGTTTTATTTTCCCATCATCTCACAGGCCATCTCGCCGATCACTTTCATACCTTCCCTGATCGTCTCGACAGGCTGTGATGTAAAGTTGAATCTTGCAGTATTATCGTGTTCTGACGAATCGGAATTCGCAAACCACTTGCCTCCTGTAAGGAATGTATACTTCTTTTCTTCAGCTCTGCGCTTCAGTTCGCTCGCGCTGAATCCCTCCGGGAATTCCACCCAGATGAAGAAACCTCCGTCAGGTGTGGTCCTCTTTATCTCCTTCGGGAAATATTCGTCCATAGCCTCCATCATGGCATCCCTGCCTGCCTTGTATGTCTCACGGATGAGCTTGAGATTTTCCTCGAAAAATCCTCTCCGGAAATACTCAGCCAGCAGTACCTCGCTTATCCCGGGTGGCTGGGAGTTTGTTGCGATCTTCACGTCTCTGATCATGTAAATGAGATCTGGATCAGCGACCGAATATCCAAGGCGCGATCCAGGAGCGAATATCTTAGAAAAACTGCATGCCATTATGACATTGCCCGTCTTGTCAAAGCAGCGTATCGCAGGAAGCGGCTCACCGTCATATCTGACATCTCTGTACGGATCATCCTCCAGGAGCATGACATTGTATTTGCCTGCCAGCTCTGCCAGTGCCTTTCTCCTTTCGACCGGAAGGCTGCGTCCTGTCGGGTTCGCGAACGTTGGCGTCACGTAGATAAGCTTTGGATCATATTCCTTGATTTTCTTTTCGACATCCTCGGGAATGATCCCGTCATCATCGCATTCACAAGGCACTATTTCAGCCTCGAACATCTGGAACGTCTCAACTGCGTGGACGAAAGTGGGATCCTCAGTCAGCACGATGCTACCGGGCTGCAGGAACAGCTGTGAGACCAGGTATATGGTCTCCATTCCTCCGCTCACAATCTGGATATTCTCCGGTCCCGCCTGTACACCTGTAGGTATAAGTAGATGGTCGCACACCGCCTGTCTCAGGTCATCGAGCCCGAATGTCGCGGAATACTGAAACGCCTCAAGACCCCTTCCCTCTTCCGAGAATAGCTCGCCTGCTATTTCCGACATATACTTCATAGGCAGAACGCTGCGTCCGGGTGCCCCTCCTCCGAATGATCTCATCTCCGGATCATTCATGTTGTCAAAAAAGCTGCGCATGTACAGAGCTGTATCTTTCATGCTGCTTATCCTGTCAGCAAATTTATAATCCCTCATTGTTCCTATCCTTTCTCTGTTTTCACCGTGGCGGCATAATCACTTTGGGAAAACTCACTCTGACAATACCGATATGTCTTTCTGTCTATATTATGAAGCAAATATTGCAATAAGTAAAATTAATAATCGTTATATTTAATATTAGCCTTAGTAATATCGAGTGCTTAAGGACATAACACTTTTTTAAGGACCTTCAAAGCCTTTTTGTGTACAAAGCTATCTTTTTTTGATTGTTTTGCTAAAATGGCAAGGGTGGTTGACTCGCAATAACTCCTGCAATGGCTTGGCTGTTTGAATTATCAGATGGAATGTTACACGTTATCCTGCAATACTATAATATTTCCCCGCATTACTCTATGTTATATCAATGCCAGTGCCTGATCCAGATCTGCGATCAAATCATCTGCATCCTCGATGCCAACAGACAATCTTACCTGACCATCATAGATTTCTGATGCGTTTCTTTCTTCCTGGCTCATATCAAAGTGGCTCATGGATGGTGAATGCTGTATTAGAGAATCAATGTTTCCAAGACTGGTAGCCAGACTGAAAATCTTCATGTTGTTCATAACTGTTCTTACAGAATCCATGCCTCCTTTGATGTCAGCACTCATCATTGCTCCGTAACCTCTCATCTGTTTTTTGGCTATTTCATGAGTCGGATGACTCTCAAGCCCCGGATAGTATACTCTATCGACCTTTGGATGCTTTTCAAGATACTGAGCGACCTTCATAGCATTTTCGCAATGTCTTTCCATGCGCACTCCCAGAGTCTTCATGCCCTGCATCAGTTGCCACGCAGCAAATGGATCGATCACAGCTCCAAAGCACTGAAGGAACGGCATCCTGCATCTGTCTATTCTTTTTTTGCTTCCGGCGATGACACCCGCTGTGACTGTACCGTGTCCGCAGAGATATTTCGTTGCACTGTGCACGACCATGTCTGCACCAAGATCCAGTGGGTTCTGAAGATAAGGGCTGGCAAAAGTGCTGTCAACGATCAGAGTGATGTCTTCTTTGCTGTGAACCATGCCGGCTATAGCTTCGATGTCGCTTATCTTAAGTGTCGGATTTGCCGGTGTCTCAACATATACCAGAGATGTGTTCGGCTGAATAGCCTTTTCGATTTCTTCAACTTTTGTGGTATTCACTCTTGTATAAGTGATTCCAAGATTCACTAGTATTTTTGCGAATAAAGTATAGCTGCAGCCGTAAATAACATCTCCGAACACGACGTGGTCACCTGCTTTTACAATGCTCATAACTGCCGTCGAGATCGCTCCCAAACCGGAAGCCAGTGCGAGAGCTGAATCTGCATGTTCGAGATGTGCGATCTTCTTTTCAAGCTCGTCAGCGCTGGGACTTCCAAATCTCGTATACACGAATCCCTCATCAACATGCTGATTGAGATATACTGCTGAATCAAAATCGGGAAGGATATATGTCGTAGTCTGATAGATCGGACTAACATGTGACATCGCCTTTTTTTCATATGAACCTGTGAGTTCCGGATGAAGCTGCTCTGCGTGAAGTAGATCTGTGTTTATTCTCATTTTGTTACCTCCTGTTTGTCAATGATTTTCATTATCTTGTTTTTGCCGAATTTTCCCGGGTATATCCGGATGTGTCCGGCTATGCTTGGCATGATCGGTATGCTAGGATGGTAACAAAATGGAGCATATCCATTCAACTTACAAATTGTAAGTTTCTATTTTCTGAAGGTAAAATATCCTTCTTCTTTTTTCCATGAAGCAGAGAGAATCTGATAATATTATTTTTCGTATCCCCTTGCGAATACTTCCAGGACGAACAGGTCATAATGATCTTTCAGTGACATGCCGGTCAAGTCTTCTATCTTTTGTAGTCTTGCCAGCAGTGACTGCCGGTGGATGAAAAGTTTCCTGGCCGTTTCGCTTACATTATAGTTGTTCATGATGTATGTCCTTAGGGTCTTTAGAAGCTCCATGCTGCCGCTGGCATCGTCATACTTTAGGATTCCGGCCAATGCATCGGAAGCTCCCTCGTTGACATCGTGACTCTGCCTGAATGATTCGATGATGGTCTGTGCCGATATATCTCTGATCTGCTTTCTGGCCAGCCAAAGAGACAGCATGGGAAGTATGAATCGCGAGATTGCATTCTTGTTATAGATATCTTCGTTTTTTGGATCCGGAGAAAACAGATATAAGTTCCCCGTATTTTTTAAGTTATAATTCCTGCAGTCAGCATGCATCTTTCCTCCGTACTGCGCGAGCGGCTTGCCCTTATTGTCTTCGACAAGCACATCGCAGCGGAGATTCTTTCCGATGCATTCTGCTGCTGCTTTTATATCATCACCATTGTAGAAAATGTCTTCGAGCCGTGAATTGATCGATCGAAACACTCTCAGTTCTTCCTCACTAACGGCTCGGATGATACTGTTCTGGATATCTATGAATTTTTCTTCCCATGGAATTGTAAAGACAGCGATACCGTTTTTATTGGCTAAATCTATCGCCGAAACAGGGATCCTCTTTTCTTCTTTGAATGCGAACATGATTCCTGCAGCCTGGGAGGCTGCCGCCGACTTGATGAACTTGTCAAAATAGTCCGGATCGTTTTCTGAACCCAGAGCTATAGTGAGAACTATATCTCCGGGCTCTACAAATTCATCTATCGGCATCTCCTGGACATTAGCTTTTCTGATCACTGTATCGCTGAAATCCTTTTCTTCACTTGCTAGTTCAAGTCCTGTTACTATTTTATCTTCTATCAGTTTCTTTAACGTATATTCCATGATAACCATTTCTCCCTTGATAGAATGTATTATATCAAAACGATCTATCATATTCACGAAGAAACACATCAGTGCTCTCTTACTTCAGTTCCAATTATTTCAACATTATATTCTTTATTTCCTTCTTCCTCATTATCTACTATAATTGTGGCAAGGAGGCTATTTTACAATTATAGTTTTGTATTTAGAAAATATGAGGAGCTTCCTGTATGATTTAAAT
>DFGZ01000025.1:0-333 GCA_002371295.1 Oribacterium sp. UBA3737
TGATACTTATAATAAAAAATGCATATTGCAAATGCTGTTTGGATGAAATTTCCGTCAGCAAACATATTGTATGTCATGTTATGTATTTTTGCAAGTGCAAAACAGTAATTTTGTGAAAAATTTCACAGTAGATATTTGGCATATATAACGTAATTCCGACATATACCTTCATGTATGTCCGGATTTAATAAAAATACTATATAAAATTTATTTTTTCACAATTGTAAATAACCGCTCAAAGCCCCTCGGCTCACACGATTAAAAATAAATCGTGGCAGCCAATCGAGTAGGGAAAAACGCCCTACTCAAATTCCACGTTGGCTGTCACATGTG
>DFGZ01000025.1:408-2396 GCA_002371295.1 Oribacterium sp. UBA3737
AGCCTTATCGCGAAAAAAACAGCAGAGCATCCTTTTATCAGATGTCCTGCTGTCGCAAAATATCTTTATGAATTTTATCACGCGAATCCGTAGTACTTGTTTACACCCAGTACAAGTCCATCCGCATATTTGTCGCAGGCTTCCTTTGAGTGGTCTGCGGTCTTGTCTCCAAGCTTTACATATGCCGAGATAACCGATGAATATGCTGTCTGGACCACATCCTCTTCCACGCTTCCGCCGGAGCTTATCTTTACTCCATTGGCCTCAAGTCCCGAGATCAGACTGTCACCAAGCTTTTTCGACTTGTTCCAGTACTTGGAAACCGGCTCCAGCTTCTTAAGCCTATCCGGGGCCGAAACATAATATGCTCCCATGCCGCTTGATGAATCATTGAAATGAATGGAGATATGACAGTCGGCTTTGTTGTTGGCAAGAACCGCTCTTGCCACATCGTCAAGCTGCACATCTTCACCGTCTCTGATCATAAGCACATCATAGCCCTGGGAAAGAAGCTTGTCTCTGAAGCTCTCTGCCACCATAAGGTCTGCATCCGCCTCAGTTCCTTTATCCTGGAATGTCATTCCTTTGGTCACGGCTTCACATGTGGTGCTTCCGTCTGCCTTTGCGGATCCGTCGGGATGACAGAATACCTCCACATCTTCTCCGCCTGCTGTTCCATGCCCCGCATCCACAGCTATGGTTATATTCTTTTTATCGGCGGCATCGCTTGTATAAAGTCTTGCCCTTCCGGTATTGATCTTTGTATTTTCAGCATACTTCCAGTCGAGATTCAGTCCGATGTCAGTCGCTGCCAATGCAGAAACGCTCATGCACAGTGACATGACAACGGCTGCAATTGCTGCATTTATCCTCTTCATTTCTTCCTCTTTCAAATACCTTATAAATATAACTTCGGCCGAGCCGAAATTATTTATAATCACATGTTGAGAATAATCCAAAAAAAGAGGGCCCGCAACCGACAATCGGTTACGTCCCTCTTAAGTATTTCTTACACGCTTATCAGGTCTTGGAAACGGCAAACCATATGAGAACTATGACGCCTAAAACTATACGATAATAGCCAAAAATCGTGAAGCTGTGCTTACGGATATATCTCATCAGGAAGCTTATGCAGTATACACTTACAAGGTAAGCGATAAGCATTCCGAGTACCATGTAGAACCACTGTACAGCATTAAATCCGGCACCTCTCTTGAGAAGCTTCAGAAGGCTTGCTCCGAACATGACAGGTACGGAAAGATAGAATGAAAACTCTGCGGCAGCTGTTCTGGAAACACCGAGAAGCATGGCTCCGATTATGGTAGCACCTGAACGTGAGGTTCCGGGTATAAGGGCGAGACATTGGAAACAGCCTATCCATAATGCGGTTTTGAGGTCCAGCTCACTTACTCTTCTGACAGAAAATGTGGTTAATTCATTTCTCTTTTCAATGAGAATAAATGCCACGCCATAGATGATAAGAGTAAGGGCAACCACGAATCCGTTGTAAAGATAGGTATCCAGGAAATCGTCCAAAAGAAGTCCAAGTACCGCCGCAGGAAGGCAGGCAATGATTATCTTGATCCAGAGTTCAACCTTTGCGGGTGCAAGGCCTATGCCGCCTCTGCGCCTTGTTTCAAAGGGCCATAACTGCCTGAAAAATGTGGTAACCACCGCAAGTATTGCGCCAAGCTGTATCACAACCTGGAATACCTCGTAATATTCCGCAGGCTGACGAAGCTTGATGATGTCATTAACAAGAATCATGTGACCGGTGGAGGAAACCGGAAGCCACTCCGTGAAACCTTCTACAAGTCCAAAAACCAAAACCTTTAGTATTTCTACAAAACTCATATGTACCCCTTTTTTTAAATAATAAAAGCCGTGTGCATCCACCATATGGTATCATGTCCATAGTCTATGGTTAAACATTTTCAATCTGCCAGTCAATAGGACTTAAGCCATTTTCCTCGAGATAAGCATTGGCC
>DFGZ01000025.1:2554-2958 GCA_002371295.1 Oribacterium sp. UBA3737
CTGCTTCATCTGGGCCGGCTTTCCCCAAAGAATGAAGACCATGGGTCTGTCCACCTTATTCAGCGCCTTGATGGCTGCGTCCGTGAATTCCTCCCAGCCTAAACCCTTATGGCTGTTTGCCTCATGAGCACGGACCGTGAGAACCGCGTTCAGAAGCAGCACGCCCTGGTCTGCCCATTTTTTCAGATAACCGTTATTGGGAATATAGCACCCCAGATCATCATGAAGCTCTTTATAGATATTAACCAGTGACGGCGGAATGTCTATGCCCTGCTTTACGGAAAACGAAAGTCCGTGGGCCTGACCCGGTTCATGATAGGGATCCTGTCCGAGGATCACCACCTTCACATTACTCACAGGAGTATAGAGGAATGCATTGAACACATCCTCTGCCGGGGGGTAAA
>DFGZ01000303.1:0-904 GCA_002371295.1 Oribacterium sp. UBA3737
ATAACGTCCTGAGAATACCTTAACACCCTGGAACTTGCTGCCCTGAAGAGCTGCAACAACATCAAGGTAAAGAGGCTCACCGATAGAACCAGGCTCCTTTGTTCTGTCAAGAACTGTGATCTGCTTAACAGTCTCAGGAATAGCTGCAAGAAGTGCATCAGCTGCGAAAGGTCTGTAAAGTCTAACCTTTACTACACCGACCTTCTCACCCTGTGCTGCAAGGTAGTCGATTGTCTCTTCGATTGTATCGTTAACTGAACCCATAGCAACAATTACGTGTTCAGCATCAGCTGCACCGTAATAGTTGAAGAGCTTATAGTCTGTACCGATCTTAGCATTAACCTTGTCCATGTACTCCTGAACGATTGCAGGAAGTGCATCGTAGTAAGGGTTAGATGCCTCACGTGCCTGGAAGAAGATGTCAGGATTCTGAGCTGAACCTCTCTCAACAGGGTGGTTAGGATTTAATGCGCGAGCTCTGAACTCGTCAACATACTCCCAGTCAACCATGTCACGGATATCCTCGTAATCCCACTCCTCGATCTTCTGAATCTCGTGAGATGTTCTGAATCCGTCAAAGAAATTGATGAATGGAATACGACCCTTAAGTGCAGCAAGATGTGCTACAGGAGTAAGGTCCATAACTTCCTGAACTGAAGACTCGCAGAGCATAGCAGCACCGGTCTGACGGCATGCCATAACGTCTGAATGATCACCAAAGATGGAAAGAGCGTGAGATGCAAGTGCACGAGCAGATACATCGAATACGCCCGGAAGCTGCTCACCGGCAACCTTGTAAATATCAGGGATCATGAGTAAGAGACCCTGAGAAGCTGTGAAGGTAGTTGTAAGAGCACCAGCAGCAAGTGAACCGTGAACTGCACCTGCAGCACCGGCCTCAGAC
>DFGZ01000303.1:968-6815 GCA_002371295.1 Oribacterium sp. UBA3737
GCCTCAGACTGCATCTCGGTTACCTGAACTGTCTCACCGAGAAGGTTCTTTCTGCCTTCTGTTGCCCACTCATCAACATGCTCCGGCATAACTGATGAAGGGGTAATTGGGAAGATGGCGGCTACTTCTGTAAATGCATAAGATGCATGTGCAGCAGCCTGATTACCATCCATGGTTTTCATTTTTCTTGCCATAAGAATTCCTCCTAAAAAATGAATATAATACATGAATGCGATTATATTATATGAACCTTATAAAAAGGATATCATACTCTATGAAATTATAGCATTTCCGATATAAAATGCAAAGAAATCGACCTTCGTACCCAAAAAAATACAACGAAAATGCACAAAGCAGAAAATATAAAAAGATTTTATACAGTGTATAATGTACAAAGCAAAAACACATCTCCAAAAGCCGCCCCGCGTCTTGTATTATCGGCAATTTTCCATATTTATATAAGAAAAAACTGCCATATCCGAAAAAATCAGATATGGCAGTTTTATATTTTGATGCGTAAGTTGTAAGGGATGAGTTATGCCCCGATCAGTTACCGGCCACAGGGCCCTCACCTATTATGAGTCCCTCGCTGAGCTCACTGTCTCCCGGTTTAATAGCCGGAAGCTCCGGAGCATCCTGATTCGTCTCGGCATTGACAGTTTCCTGAATATGCTCCTGAGTAGTAACAGGCTCAGGCTCTTCATCAGGCTCCGAATCTCTCTCAGGCTCATGTGCGCTTGTTTCGCTCTCCGAAGTTGTCTCTCCTGCAGATTCATCGATAACAGACTCTCCGTTCTCGTCTGTAGCTGCCGCAGCCAGAGACTCAGCTGCAAGAGATGCAGCCACTTCCGGAGTATACTGCTTAGGCGCATGTCCGCTGTAATGTGTATAGTGATCCTTTACCTTTTCGGTAGTTCCGTCAGCATTGTGAATGATCTTGTATGCCTGCCACTCAGAACCGGCAGTTCCCTCCGACTGCTGTCCCTCAGTGATGAGCTGAGGTTCGGGAACAGGAAGGTCCAGAGCCTTTTCAGATACAAGCTCCCATGAAACGCCCTCAGGAAGTATCCTGATTCCGTATATCTGGGCATTCATAGTCTGGTCTTCATACCATGCCCTGATACCGATGGCATGATCCGAATTGTTCACGAACTTATAATCAGGTCCCGGCCATGATACAGTGGCATCGGTTCCCGGTGTTACATAAGTAGGTGCAAATGTATGAGAACGTCTGTAGGTGGTTGTGAGTCCGGCCCTGAATACCGCATTGTACAGAGTCGATGAAACCTGGCAGACTCCGCCGCCTACCTCTGTTACGACTTCTCCCTCATTATAAGCAGGAGCTCCGCCGTAGCCTTTCTCTTCCGTACGCTGTCCCACCACCTCATTGAAGGAGAACTCTTCTCCCGGCTGAAGCACTGTTCCGTTTATAGCAGCCGCAGCGGTTTTGATATTGCCGTTACGGATGGAATTGGCTGTGGTCTTTGTAGTGAAAGAGCCTATTATCTGGTACTTATCCTTTATAGAAGCTACTGATGCGGAAATCGTCTTTCCGTCAGCTTCTATGCTTGCACTGTAGTTATGATCCTTAAGAGCCTGCATAACCTTTTCAGAGGTTGCTGCAGCATCAATCTCGTATCCATCCACAGATCCGCCGAAAACGAACTCTCCGGATGATGAATCATAGGAGGTGATGTCTCCGTTCTTTGGATTCATCTTCCAAACCGTCGCAAGCTGGTTCATGTAGTCACTGACCTCTGCTGTAAAATCAGGCAGGGACAATGCGTAATCCGCAACGGGTGCTGAAGTTTCCTGAGCCTCACTGCTTTCTTCCTTGCTTGTCTCAGTTTCTGATTCCTGAGCCTTCTTAGACTCATAATCAGCAAAAATCTGATCAATCATCTCCTCGAGTTTACCGGAAATAAGGTCAGGCACTTCAAATGTCTTTGAATCCGGTCTGATGGTTATACCCGAATACGGGCTGTCAACCTCTGCTGTCTGCTCGGATCCGTCGTTATCACTGACCTCATCGGATTTTGACCCGGTAGTTTCCGCAGTCGTCTCTCCGGTAGTCAGATCCGGCATGGTAAACTCACTAATCAGAGGATTGGAATTTGTGACCACAAGCTTCCAGTCGTATGTTGCCATGATAGCGTTCTTGACTTCTTCACGGTTCATACCCTTAAGATTCAGAAGCTCTGCCCCTGAAGCAAATGAGCTCACATCAAGATATACATCATCGTGAATGCTGTTAGGATCATACGCCTCAGTTGCCGCGGTAGTTTCTTCCTTTGAAGAACCTCCGCCGATAATGCCGCCTTTAAGCGCAACCGCAATACCGCCAACCACTACCACAAGAGCCACTGCCGCAGCAAGGATCATACCCATGCCCGAATCCCGGCCCTCCGGCCTTCTTTCATAATAACTGTTATTTCGTCTCGCTCCGCTGCCGGATGAAGTTCTGTTTCCGGACACCGCTCTGGTCCCGGCCGTCCTGTTTCCGGATGCAGACCTGCTGCCGCTGCCGGAATATCTCGCACCGCCCTGGACGGAATTCTGGCTCCCTCTTGCCCGGGACTGTCCGCGGGATCTGGAAGCCTGGCGCTGCCGTTCTATATCATATCTATCTGCCATAGGATCATCTCCCTAAATTATTATAACCAATACAATGCCTATAATCTTATCAGCATTAATATTGTTTGTACATTGTGATTTTTATTAAATAGAAGACAGAATTATGTAAGAAGGATTATCAGTTTTTTAATACGCTATGATATCAACTTTCAAAACTCACGTCTTAATATCCATACGGCTTCAAAGTACCTCCCTTTCGGGCTTTAGCGGCTATTTCATCTCCTGTTTCAATGTCCCCACAGCGGTCTTCGGATTATTATGGAAGAAATCGTAGACCTGTCTTGCGGAATAGTCATCCATGGACGGGCAGGCAATCAGATCATCAAGGCTCGCCACACGTATGTGGTCAATGTCTCCGAACCGTTTCATAAGTGCCTTCTTCCTTACTTCACCGACTCCCTTTATTTCATCAAGAAGCGACTTTATCTGATTCTTATCACGCAACGAACGATGATAGGTTATGGCAAATCGGTGGACCTCATCCTGTATTCTCGTGAGAAGCTTAAATGCCTCACTGTTCTCGCTGATGGGCAATTCCTCATTTTCATAAAGCAGCGCCCTGGTCCTGTGTCGGTCATCCTTCACCATACCACAGACCTTTACAGAACTTATGGAAAGCTCCTCTAGCACCTGCTTGCAGACATTGACCTGTCCCCGGCCTCCGTCCATACAGATAAGATCCGGGAAATTTGAAAACGAGCCCAGTTCATTGTCCTTCCCGGCAGAAGCATTGTCCTTCATCTCATTGAGTCCATGCTCGAAACGGCGGGTAAGCATCTCATACATGGAGGCATAATCATCCGGCCCCTGCACAGACTTGATACGGAACTTTCTGTAATCGTTGTTCTTGGGCTTTCCGTTCTGATATACCACCATGGAACCGACATTCAGCGCTCCCATGGTATTGGAAATATCATAGGACTCGATACGGAGAGGCGGTTTCTCGAGACCGATAATCTCCTGAAGCTCCTTTACCGCCTTTGCACATTTCGCATCCTGCTCACGGTACTGCTGTCTGTAGCGGTTCATGAGGATTCCGGCATTGGTCATGGCAAGCTCCACCAGCTTCTCCTTCTTTCCTATCTGAGGTGTGACAATGCTTACCTTTTTGCCCTTCTCGCGACTCAGCCACTGCTCAAGTATATCCTTATCCGGGAGCTCGGTCTGCACCCAGAGCTCGTGAGGGATAAAGGGAGTTCCGTTATAATACTGCTCTATGAAATCATTCAGGATAACATCGTCACTGTCTTCCTGATCAATGTCTACAAACTGGTGGTCTCTGCCGATTATCTTGCCGTCCCTGACAAAGAAGATCTGGACTACGCAGTCGGAAAATTCTCTGCGCATACCGATGATATCCCTGTCTCCGGAATCGTAGGCAACTATCTTCTGTCTGTTCTGAATTGCCTCTATGGATTTGATGAGATCTCTCATCTCTATGGCTGTTTCAAAGTCAAGATTATCGGAAGCTCTCATCATCTTCCGGTTCAGCTCTTTTACGATGTCATCATACTTTCCATTCAGAAAATCCACGGCTTTATCCACCTGGATCCTGTAATCCGCCCGGCTTTGTTTTCCGAGACAGGGGGCATCGCACTGATGGATGTCATAATACATGCACTTGTTAGGAAGCGGAGAATCCTCGGTAAATACCTTGTTGCAGTTCCTGATATGGAAGGTCCTCCTTATGAGGTCGATGACCTCGTTCACCTGATCGTTGGAGGCATAGGGTCCGAAGTACTTAGCCTTATCAGTGGCCCTCTTTCTCACCTTAAGCACCCTCGGATACTGTTCCATGGTCACCTTGATATAGGGATAGGTCTTATCATCCTTCAAAAGCGTATTGTATCTGGGTTTATGCTCCTTTATGAGATTGTTCTCAAGCATCAGGGCTTCAAGCTCAGAGTCCACAACTATATATTCGAACCGCTCAACCAGACTGACCATCTGCTGGATCTTTACGGATTTTTTATAGGATTTCTGAAAATACTGCTTAACACGGTTTTTAAGTACCTTCGCCTTTCCCACATAGATTATCTCATCTTTAGGGCCATGCATCAGGTACACTCCCGGAAGTGCAGGCAGTTTTTTCAGTTCTTCATCAAAGTTGAATTTACTGTTATCTCGCATTAATATCTTCCATTCTTATATTAAAACCAGCCTCGCCACTTGTGGCAGGTCCCCTCATGGGACCTGTCATATAGCCCAAGCCCTCGCGTAGCGACTTCCCATGGGCTTGGGTTCCCACCGGCTGGGCGGCATCCCACATTCCTTCGGAATATGGGATATATAATAAAGAGAAAATGCCATTAAAGGCGCCTAAAGGCGCAGGCATTTTCGTTTGATTTCGGCCCAGAAGGCCGAAACCAGCCTCGCCGGCTGGGCGGCATCCCACATTCCTTCGGAATATGGGATATATGCTAAAATATCCGCCGAAAACCGGATACCGGTTTCACGGCGGATACAATCATATCACGCATGAGCCCGGCTATGTGCCGGATGCTCATGAAAATTTTATGAATTAATTTACTTAACAACGAAGTTAAGAATCTTGCCCTTTACGAAGATCACCTTAACTATGTTCTTGCCTTCGAAGAACTTGCTGATCTGAGGGTTTGCCTTTGCGGCCTCGATAGCGTCATCCTGAGTAGCTTCAGCAGGAAGGTCAACATTGCCCCTTACCTTACCGTTCACCTGGACACCCATGTTGATCACTGCATCCTTTGTCTTTTCTTCGTCATACTCCGGCCACTTGGCAAGTGTAAGAAGTCCCTCGCCGCCGATCTCCTCATAAATCTCCTCTGTGAGATGAGGTGCGAACGGATGAAGAAGCTTGATGAATACAACAAGGTCGTCCTTTGTGATAGCTCCGGCCTTTGTGAAGTCATTGATAAGAGTCATAAGAGCTGCAATAGCTGTATTGAACTTCATACGCTCGATATCATCCGTAACCTTCTTGATGGTCTTGTGAAGCTTTGACTCAAGGCTTGGGTCTTCCTTCTCAAGAGTTGCGATATCCGTAAGTCCGGCAACACGGTCAAGGAAACGCTTAACTCCGCGAACACCCTCGTCGCTCCAGGGAGCAGCCGCTGTGTAATCACTCATGAAAAGAACATAAGCGCGGAGTGTATCGGCACCGTAAAGGTCTACGATGTTCAGAGGGTCGATGACATTGCCCTTTGACTTGGACATCTTCTCGCCGTCAGGTCCCAG
>DFGZ01000303.1:6882-11611 GCA_002371295.1 Oribacterium sp. UBA3737
ATAAGTCCCTGATATGTACGCTTCGCATAAGGCTCCGGTGTCGGTACGAACTTGTTGTCATACAGGAACTGGTGCCAGAATCTCGAATACAGAAGGTGTCTTGTAACGTGCTCCATACCACCGTTGTAGTGGTCTACAGGCATCCAGTACTTAAGCTTATCCTGATCCGCAAATGCCTTGTCATTGTTGGCATCACAGAATCTCAGGAAATACCATGATGAACCTGCCCACTGAGGCATGGTATCTGTCTCTCTCTTTGCAGCGCCGCCGCACTTAGGACATGTGCAGTTCACGAAGCTGTCGATCTTTGCAAGAGGTGACTGTCCGTCTGTACCCGGCTCAAAGTTCTCAACATCAGGAAGTGTAAGAGGAAGCTCCTCAACAGGAACACCTACTGTGCCGCACTTAGGACAGTGAATAAGAGGAATAGGCTCTCCCCAGTAACGCTGGCGGTTGAATGCCCAGTCCTTCATCTTATACTGAACGCCCTTGTGTCCGATGCCTCTCTCCTCGAGAACGGTAAGCATCTTTGCGATAGAATCCTTCTTGTTGGTAAGACCGTTAAGTATATCGGAATTTACCATCTCACCATCGCCTGTATATGCTTCCTTTTCAATGTCTCCGCCCTTTATTACTTCAACGATATCTACGCCGAAGGTCTTTGCAAAGTCATAGTCTCTCTGATCATGTGCAGGAACAGCCATGATAGCGCCTGTTCCGTATCCCATCATTACATAGTCAGCGATGAAGATAGGAATCTGCTTTCCGGTAATAGGATTTATAGCCTTAAGACCCTCGATCTTTACACCGGTCTTATCCTTAACAAGCTGTGTACGCTGGAACTCTGTCTTCTTGGCAGCATCCTCACGATACTTCAGAACCTCATCAAAATTTGTGATCTTATCCTTGTACTTATCAAGTGCAGGGTGCTCAGGTGCAACTACCATGAAAGTAACACCGTAAAGTGTATCGCATCTTGTTGTATAGATCTCAAGCTTATCGAGAGCTTCTGCACCACCGTCCGTAAGCTCAAAGTTTACGAAGGCACCTGTTGAACGGCCAATCCAGCTTACCTGCTGCTGCTTGATGCTTTCAGGATAATCCACATCCTCAAGACCGTTAAGAAGCTTGTCAGCATACTGTGTGATTCTGAGATACCATACATCCTTTGGAAGCTGCACAACATCACTGTGACAGATATCACACTTACCGCCCTGTGAATCCTCGTTTGAAAGAACGACCTTGCAATGAGGGCAGTAATTTACCAGTGTCTTGGCTCTGAATACAAGTCCCTTATCAAAAAGCTGAAGGAAGATCCACTGTGTCCACTTATAGTAATCCGCATGGGATGTAGCGATCTCTCTTGTCCAGTCAAATGAGAAACCTACCTGTCTCATCTGATCCTTGAAATGCTCGATATTCTTCTCTGTAATGAGATGAGGATGTGTATTTGTCTTTATGGCATAGTTCTCTGCAGGAAGTCCGAAGGAGTCAAAACCCATCGGGAAGAGGACATTGTAGCCCTGCATTCTGCGCTTACGTGCGAGAACTTCAACACTTGAATATGCCTTTATATGGCCAACGTGCATACCTGCACCTGACGGATACGGGAACTCAACAAGTCCGTACCACTTAGGACGCTTGTCAAAGTCCACAGCCTTAAATGCCTGTGCTTCGTTCCACTTTGCCTGCCATTTCGGCTCGATCTTTTTAAAATTATACTTCATGACTAATTCCCCTTGTGAAATTCACTTTGATTTCAACAAAGCACTATTATAACAGAAACTATCAATACGTCAAAGAATATAAAATATGACGCTTTTATATAGGAGTCATGAACTCCGCTTAAATTATGCCGCAGGAAGGAAAGCATCCCAGGGATATTCATTGGAAGCATTCCATATAAGCCATTCATCATACCCGGCATCATATACAGCCTGTATCTCCTGTCTCACTTCTGCCGCTCCGTAATGTATATATGAAGAAAGATATGAAGCGGTAAAGCCCTGAAGCCATGGACGCACCTTTGCCTGATGAACGCCGTCCTGATATTCCAGTGCCAGATCTTTCTTGGAGGCGTTGCACGCTCCGAGTATGGATTCATAGGGATGTGTATCCGGAACATCCAGTCCGAAGTTCCCGTTTCCGTAGTGTGACGGATATATCATCGGGCACATATAATCCGCTGCGCCGGCCATCACAGGATAATCCTGTCCTACCGAAACCGTATCCACATAGGAGCCGATTATGGTTCCGAAAACATCCGCAGACATGAACACGTTCTTTGCCGCCAGTCTGTCAGCCGCAAAACGGACAAATTCCGTGATGATATCGGTCTTGTCCATTCCACCGGTCTCTTCATCGGAATAAACCACGCTGTTCATGCCCTTTTCTGTGCAAAAACGCACATAGTCAAACTGTATTTCATCAAATCCAACATCGGCACACTGTTCGGCCACCTGAACCTTATACTCCCATGCATCCCTGTTGTATGGATTTATCCAGGTCATTCCGGAATTGTCATGGAACACGGTACCGTCAGCATTGTGGTTAAGCCACTCAGGCTTAACATTTTCAAGATAAGGATCCCTGAATGTGACTATACGTGCAATGGAATAGATATTATGCTCCTTCAGGCTCCTCATAAGTGCCTGAATATCGGGTATAGTCTGTTCCGCCGAACCTATCTCAGACACCAGATCTCCTGACATGGCATATTCTATACGGCCCTGATCATCAAGGATGTCAATGACTACAGCATTTAATTCCGTTTGATCTATCCTGTCGATTATCTTCTGCATAAGGGAAGAACCCGCAACCTTGGAGCTTATGTAAATGCCTTTGACCTTTACCGCTTCTTTATCCGGTTTTTTCTTGGTCCATACCTCAGCCTGCGCCAGGGCCAGACTCTCTGATTCCGCCAGATTTTTCTGCTGTTCAAGCGACTCCTCGAATTGCGATTCCCTTATGGACTCGGCTTCATATTCTTTGAGTTCTTCAGACTTATTTACATTGTATACCAATGGTGTCTGACTCTGACATCCGAGAAGTACGAGGCTCAGCAGAACTATCACAGCTAAAACTCTTTTCATATTTAAACCTCGTAATGATTTAGTTTCACATAGAGAAACCAACACTTTTTTGGCGAATTACTTAAATAGTATACCACTTTCCTACTATTTAACAACTTTTTATAACATCCGCCCGCCACTTATGGGGATTTTTACCGGTTTACCTTTGCTTTAAGGCTGGGGGGCATCCCACATTCCTTCGGAATATGGGATATATATCCAAAGAGAAAATGCCATTTAAATGCGCCTGAAGGCGCGGGCATTTTCGTTTGATTTCAGCCCTTAGGGCTGAAACCAGCCTCGCCGCCTGGGGGGCATCCCCATTTTTTTCAAAAATGGGGATATATGCAAAAAACCCTGAAGCAAAAGCTTCAGGGTTCATTCATATCTTATAGAAAAGTTGAAGATCAATCCTCAACCTTAACGATCTCACGCTTGTTGTAAGATCCACATGCCTTGCAGACTCTGTGAGGCATAACAAGAGCACCACACTTAGAACACTTTACAAGGTTCATCTTTCCCATCTTCCAGTTAGCTCTTCTAGAATCTCTGCGAGCCTTGGATGAATGATTCTTAGGACAAATTGACATACTTACACCTCCTTCGTCATACCCGGGTAATTATATCCAAACGGTTAATTTATGTCAAGCGAAATCCACCGGGGGATTCGCGGTTGCACACTCAAGGTAAAATACCACTTTTTATCCCGAATTGCAAGCAAAATTTAAGCTATACACTAAAATTTAATCACAAGCTAATTGTAAAACTAACTTCCACCAAAATTTTCCAGGTGTGGATTTTTAACACACAATCTGATCTCATCACAGCTTCACCGCCATGCAAAGCGAGAAAAATCCGGCGAGCTCACGAACCCGCCGGAATGGAAACCCAGATTCTGATAACTTATCTCTGCCTGAAAAAGGCATCTAAGCCCGAATTCAAACCCTTAAGCTTATGCCTCTACAAGACGAAGTGTATCACGAGCGATAGCAAGCTCCTCATTTGTAGGAATCATGAAGATCTTAACCTTTGAATCATCAGATGAAATAAGTGCAGCCTTGCCGCGAACATTATTTCTCTCATCGTCAATCTTGGCACCGATGAATCCGAGATACTTCTCAACGATGCTCTTACGTGTTGCCTTATCATTCTCGCCAACACCGGCTGTGAATGTGATAGCGTCAACACCGTTCATTGCAGCTGCGTATGAACCGATGTACTTTGCAACTCTGTACTGGAATGCCTCAAGAGCAACCTGAGCCATGTGGTTGCCTTCCTCAGCAGCCTTCTCAACATCACGGAAGTCTGATGAAACGCCTGAAAGTCCGAGAACACCTGACTTCTTGTTAAGAATGTTAAGAACCTCATCAACAGAAAGCTTCTCATGATTAGCAAGGAACTGAACTACTGCAGCATCGATATCGCCTGAACGTGTTCCCATGATAAGTCCCTCAAGCGGAGTAAGACCCATAGATGTATCAACACCCTTTCCACCGATTGAAGCAGAAATGGATGCACCGTTTCCAAGGTGGCAAACGATAACCTTTGCCTTCTCAGGATCAAGGCCGCCGAACTTGATTGTCTCGTGAGAAACGAAGTTATGAGATGTTCCGTGGAAGCCGTAACGACGGATACCGTACTTCTCATAGTACTCTGTA
>DFGZ01000037.1 GCA_002371295.1 Oribacterium sp. UBA3737
AGCCAAACTGAGCCACACCCCGATCTCTTGATCACTTAAATTAAGCGACTAAGATATAATACATAAATTTATGTCTGTTGGCAATCCTTTTTTTAAAAAGTTTTTTTTACGATCTTTGGCTTTTTAAAAAGGGCTTTTTAAAAAGCTTTTGCATTTAATGACCCAGATGACCATGATACGAATAAAATATATTCAAAGCCATCTATCACACATTGGTTGTCTTCATTGCCCGAAACCCGGGAACGGAAACTCTGAGTCTTGAGAAAAGCACAAACGAAAGTGCATATACAAGACATAACTTGATAAGGTTGAAAGGAATGGTAGCAAGGATGATGAATGTAGGAAGATCCTTGATCATCGGGTTAACTGAGGAAACCATAACTACCACATCGTTAATGCTTAAGCCCATTGCCGCTGCGTACATAGGAAGTGTGATAAAAGCATTGCAGAAGCACATCCATGCTGTGCGGATGATAACGCTCGTAATAAGAGCTATTGCTATACCCTTATCTGTTTTGCCTGTCTTCTTGAAAAGGAACCACAGAGGGAATATAAAGAGCAATGCTCCGAGCATGTTTGAAACTTCTCCGACATACATACTGTTTGTTCCCACAGTGATAAGTTTGATGACAAGCTTTGCTATCTCAACGAAGAGTCCGGATAAAGGTCCCATGGTGAAAAGTGCGATGACACTGGGAACATCACTGAAGTCTATCTTGTAAAATGGCGGGAAGAAGGGAATGCTGAACTCAAAGGTCATGAGTACTCCCGCAAGGGCTGTAAGAAGACCTGTGTAAACCAGCTTCTGAACATTGATCTTATTTGACATGATACTACTCTCCTTTACAATGAAATAAAAAAATCTCAGTACCTGTTCGGGTACTGAGATAAATAATCGCGTCATTACGTTTCTTCTCTCATCCAGACTATACTGTCGGTACCGGAATCACACCGGTTCATGCACAAAGGCTCGCGGACTATACCGCCGGTAGGGAATCACACCCTGCCCCGAAGAAAATATTCTCTTGATGATTTTAGACTAGCATGGTATAAGATCGCTGTCAATGATCGAACCACATTTTTTATTTTGGTCATAGACCATTTTTTTTGTTCTGCTTTATGAATAGTACTGTCATTATGAATATCATTTTCCTGATAGGCATGAACCAAGTGTAAAATTTAACAAAAAATTAATCAATACTTTATGAAAAAACGCGAAGTAAAAGAAAAATGAAAGAATACTATGGAATTGTTTTAACAACAATGTATAATGATATTAGAATTAAAAAAATGCATAAATTGCGATATTTTTTTGCAAAAGGAGTAGTTTGATATGAAGACTTATAAGAGATTCATGACTGTAGTTATGGCAGGGATCATTGCTGCATCTGTTTCAGTTCCTGCACTTGCAGATGTAGTACGTGCAGATCTTTATGATTCGGCAACAGCTGCTGCAAGAGCAAACGGCACAGTGGTGCTTCCACCTGAGGTACTGACAGGCGGACAGCTTGTAAAGGCAGGCGCTACAGATTCAGCAGCCCTGGCTGCAGAAGCAAACGGTACAGTAGTGCTTTCACCTGAGGTACTGACAGGCGGACAGCTTGTAAAGGCTGAGGTTACAGACTCAGCTACATTAGCCGCAGCAGCAAACGCAGCCTATTCAGGAAATAACTGATAGTAAGTTTAAATCAAGAAATCATGTATATTTGAAGATCGTACCTTTCCGGTACGGTCTTTTTTTGTCCGCAGGAGCACAAAACAGGATGATGGAGGCTAAAGACATAAGGGAGAAAAGTAGTTAGGTGAATGAAGAAACTTGTATTTTCCCAATAGGAGCACCGGGTGACGCGGTAAATCGAAAACCCAAAGGTAACTGTTCACAGAAAAACCTGAAATAAGGCTCAAATTGTAGAGTAAATGTAAATTTTAGACGGTTTATCTTGGTTATAATGATAGATGTAAGGGACAAAAGTGTCTGATAGCGTGTCTGCGCCATGAGAGGATACTTTATGACCATTGCGACATACATAAAAAGGGATCTGTTTATGAAAAAAACTATAGATACTATCTTTAAAACCATCATAATAGGCGGAGTTATGACTGCTTGGGCCGGAACTGCAGCGTGGGCCGGTGTTGTTGAGGTTTCTACACTTCCGGGAACAGCCATATCACAGACTTCATCTGTAAACCAAGTCTCAGCATCCGTAAATTACAGTCAGAGTATACCGGTGACACCGGTCATCACTGCTGTGACCGCTCCTTCAGATGCAAGCCCAGCTATATCCAGTGAAGTAACTTCCGTAGCAAAATCCGGAACAACCGTTACTACAGCTTCTGTACCGATAGTGACTGCAGAATCAGATAAAGCTGTTGTTTCCGCATCATCCTCCGGAACCTCCGTTACTGCAGCATTTAATACAGGAAAAACAGCATCGACTCCTGTCATCGATGCTGTCGGAACAGCAGATTCATATATGACTGCTGACACCTCATCGTCATATACATATGCCGGTTCATATGCTTCTGCTATGTCATCGAGCTCTCAGGGCATTACGGATACAACCCCCGTTGTAGTTGCAGGTGGAAGTACCGATGATGCATCGGCTCAGGAATCAACGACCTCTGAAGTTGGTTTCTGCGTTTTGCTGAGCTCCTCTCCCACCGGTACTATGAAGGACATCACAGGATGAATGTCCAAAGCCGATTACTAATCGCTTCCCAAAAGGCTGATGCTGTATGGCAGAGGCAGATTCCCGGGAAATCCCTCACCGGTCAGCGCAGCATAAAATGAAGAATAAGCGTAAAAACCCCATTATTCCTTGCGAGTTAATCTGCATCGGAATAATGGGGTTTTGATGTTATGGTGAAAGTCTGTGGCTTCCAGGTGGGAAGAACCGGTGACTGGCGGCATACGCTTAAAGTCCGGGAGTGATATAGAAGCTGTATCCTCCGGATGTCATGCTGTTTCCGGCATCGGTACTTTCCGAAGCTGCGATATGGTATACCGCACCGGCCTTTTCGTCTGTCCAGCTGAGCACCGCTGATTCATCCCGTGGATCACCTAAAAGATTTTTCAGTATCCGGGTAAGCTCCTCCTTCGATGAAGGGACAGCTCCGGTATCGATAGTCACTCTTGAAAGACCTGATTCATTGACATGAAAAAGAACCGGTAAAGGAGAATCAAAAGTCAGTAAATAAAGCCTACCTTCGTATAAGCTGTTTTCTGAAGCATCCTTAAGACCTGTGTCCTTAAGGGCTGTTCCGAAGTTCCCGGAAATATCCTTGATTGCCGGACCACAGGAAAAGCTGTCCTTGTCAATTCTGAAGGAACCGGCAGTGTATGTGGTCCTGTCTTCTGATCTAAGTGCTCTGATGGATTCAGACTCCCGGGATTTAAGCTCTCTTGTTATAGCATCGCCTATTATGGCGGCAGCATCTGCAAGTTCATCTTCGTTCAGTTTATCTAAAGACTTAGCATAGGATGCTTTCTCAACGTAAGCCTGTTTAAGAAGCACTCCCGGAATTCCGTTAATGTGAAAGGCCGTGAGTTCCGTGCCCTTTTCCTGACTGCAGGAAAGCTTCTGCCCTGTCATTCGTTTCACGGAAGAATTGATGAGAGCCGAAACAGGATTATCCATGCCGTTGACCGTGGCGGATTCAAAGCCGGTGTAGTCGGACATACCGTGGAGATCAATGGAAATATTTCCTATGATACGATTTTTTTCGTCCTCTGTCAGTGAATCCATATAGGAACTGACACCATCCTGACCGTTTATCCCATCTGTGATTATAAGGAATCGGAGTTCCGTATCGGTATCGGTTTTCTGTAATTTCTTTGCGGCTGTCTCAATTACGGCAATTTCGGCAGCATCACCGGGGAATCCCTCTTCAGTATAGTCCGGATTAAGTGAAGTGCTTATAAGAATGATATCTGCATCCTCGGCATCCGATGAAGCCGCCTTAACTGCACTGAGGATTCTGACTGTGAAACTTCCATCATTCCCGTTTTCAACCGAAGAACTTAAGGCAACCGTGAATCCTGCATCTGAAAGCCTGTCTGAAAGGGCCTCGAGCTGGGCTTTTACAGCAGAGCTGTCAGATGTTCCGACGCTGTCTGAGACTTCGGATATGGATTTTATGGCTGCCTTTATTTCTTTTTTGTAATCAGAGCCGTCTACCCTGATGTGCTGATATACGAGCCTGGGGGCAAGCAGTACCAGAGCTAGAATCAGTGTCCTGACTCCGGAACGTATGTATGGCTTCTGCTTATACAAAAAGCCATGCACGAACTGCATGGCACTGTAAACCATAATCAGAACTCCGACCACGTATATGAAAAGCAAAGGGATGTCTATGGGATCTTTTAATAAGTTCGATAAATTCATGTGTTTTACTTCTGCATTTTCTTAAGAGTTTCAACCATATCCAGATCATCCTGAAGTACCCTGAAGTTGGTTGTTACAGGAGCCTCTCCCGGCTTTGTGATCGTCATTTCGATAACAGAGCCTACAGGAATGGCCGATGAAAGTTCATGATTCAAAAAAGCTGCCACCTTAGGGTGATTGCTCTGAAATTTTCTAAGTATGCCTCCGATTTTGAGCATTTCTGCCGGATTGATCATAATTACCTCCAAAATAAGCTGAGTGTTGGTGTTTTGGCCTTTTGATTCTATGCCATCAGACTATATTAATCTAAAATGGCATATTAAGAAAGTAAAAAGTGAATAAAAAAAATAAGTGGAGATGTCAGGGATAAGCTCCGACATCTGCACTTTTGCGGTAACTGAAGCCTGCAAAAGGTGAAAAAAACAGCCCGTCTCAATCGAGATGGGCTGTATGTGAACTGAAATCAGAAGCAGCTTAAGGTCTGTGCTTGTATGTGAACTGAAATCAGCAGCTTATTAAGGTTTCTTCTTGTTCTCCCGCTCCAGAGTGAACCAGAAATCCACACCGGTCCTTGTGTTTTTGGCACCGCATTTCTGGTGGTGAGAATCAACTATGGCCTTTACTATACTGAGACCGAGACCGCTTCCGCCATAGCTTCTGGTGTGGGCCTTGTCCACCTTGAAGAACTTCTCCCATATCTTCGTGAGATCCTCTTCCGGTATAGGCTTTCCTGTGTTGGTCACATGGATGGAAAGGATATCATTGGGCTCACGCTGTGAGTAAATGCTTATGTTGTTTGGCTGTTCCAGGTGATGAAGGGCATTGTTCAGATAATTGGTGATGATCTGTTCGATCTTGAATTCATCTGCCCAGACCATGGTGCCTTCGGGAATGTCTACCTCCACGTGAGCATCCTGCTGTTTTATGAGTATATCAGACTTCGTGATTACTCCCTTCACCACCTTTGAGATATCGAAAAGTGCGAAGTCAGGAAGATCCTTTCCCTGCTCTATGGAGCTGAGATTCATTAGTTCATGTACAAGAGTGTTCATTCTCCTGGCTTCATCCACGATGACACCGCAGTAATAGGCTCTCGATTCCGGATCATCGGCAAGCCCCTCACTCAGCCCCTCGGCATATCCCTGTATCAGGGCTATGGGCGTTTTAAGTTCGTGGGAGACATTGGCAACGAACTCCTGCTGGCGTTCTGCGTACTTTGTCTTGTTCTCGATATCCGACTGAAGCTCGTTGTTTGCGGTTTTAAGCTCTGCGATGGAGGTCCTGAGACGCTCGGACAGAGTGTTCATGGAAGTTCCCAGGACGCCTATTTCATCGACGGAATCCCCTGTATAGCGAGCCGTGAAATCAAGGGCCGATATCTTCTCGCTGAGTCTTGCAAGCTGGTTAATGGGCTTTGTTATCTCCCTGCTCATGAAGTAGACGATAACTGAGCCGCCCATCATGGCGAAAACACCTATTATGAGAAGAAAACGGTTAAAGAAGCTGACGGATTCCCTGAGACTTGAGACCGGCATGGACATGATGAAGCAGGTGGTGTTGTCGGAGAAATATCCCCAGCTTTCGAGATAGGTGCTTTTGGAGATATTGTCGGAATTCTTCTCTATGGAATAGTTGTCAAAGCGTTTTACTATTTCTGCGGTCGAGTATGTCCTGTTCCCGAAGATGTACTGGTTAAGCCTTCTGGACTGAAAGTTAAGGTCTCCGAAGGTGGAAAAAATGGTTTCCGTCTGTGTGTCCAGGATAAGGACGTTGACATTGTAGGTCTCGGAGAGGGTCTTGAGATAGGCTGTGGCCCGGGTCTCGGTGCTGGGATCGGAGGTATCGTAATTCAGGGGGAAAAGTGATGACACCTTCTGATTGTCCGCGGCCGCCGTGTTTATCATATGATCCAATGTTTCGTATGCGTTCTCCAGTGTGGTGATCTTCTCTTTGGTGTAATAACGTTCAAGAAGAAAGGTGTTGACCAGTAGTATGGCTGCAAGTATCACCGCTATAAGGCATATGAAAATGCAGGTATACCGCCATTTGATGCTTTTTTTGAGAATAGTAGGCTGTTTCATGATGCTATATCCTTTTTTCGGAATATGAGTGTGGAGTCCCTGACGGAACTCACTGTATGCACATATCATAAATCAATAATTTGGCTATTTTGTGAATTTATAGGCCGTATCGCGCATAAAAAAATCCGTTCCGGCAGGTGCCGAAACGGATTTCAGATAGCTTATGGATGTCAAGCAACTTTGTCACGGTAGAACTCTCTGGTAAGTAATCCATTGATGTATATATCTACCTTTTCGATTCTGATAACAAAGGCAAGCAGATTTCCTTCCTTCACTATGTCGTCTATGCTGGTTAAAGGAATAGAGTATTTTCCGCTTGTGGTATCAAGATTCAGGATCTTTAGTCCCTTTGCCTTAAAGGCTAAAAGAACTGATGAGTCAAGGTAAAATGCGTTCATACCCTTTGGAATGGTAATGGTCAGTATACCCTCTTTCTCATCAAATGACATATCACCGTCAGAAAGAGTATCTATACGAATACTGCTGTCGAGGTAAGAGTGATCAGAACTACTGTCATCATTATCGGATGGCTCTGATGGCACAACAGGATTTACGGGATCAACAGGATCAACAGGATCAACAGGATCGACAGGATCAACAGGATTTACAGGAGTAACTGGATCAGGGATTTTCTCCAATACGAGACTTACCCAGACACCACCGCCTGATGGAACAACAAGATAGTAATTACCATCGTTACCTTTTTCCAATTTTACATTATTAGATTTATCTTTATCGCCGTAAAGATTTTTTACCCTGAATCCGTCAGGTGTGTTCAGCTTGATTGCTACGTTATCCCCTGCGTGAGCAGTATCCAGGTCGCCGATTTTGTTTATGTTATTTCCTGTGAATGAAACATTGCTGGCAGAGTTTTTGTCTATTCTGAGAATATAGTTGATGGATTTCTCAACCTTTTCAGCTACGGCTTTTTGTGCATCTGAAGCGTTAGCTCCTCCGTTTACTGTTACCATATTATTATCGGATTCTATCTTCCAGGCAGTGATACTTAAATTGCTGTCAGTGTCTTCTTCGGGATTTTTTAAGTCGATAGCGTTTCCGTCAGCTTTGAGAGTTCCTTCGATTACAACATCGATTTTATCACCCTTTTCTGTCTCAATAACTATACCATCATCGGAACTGTCTACATCACCCTTAACGGTGACTTTTACTGTAGACTTAGTTGTATTATTGTTATCATCGCTGATTTTAATACCGCTTGTTCCATCACCACCGGTTACAGTGAGATTTTTGCCAACTTCAATATCGGTAACATCTCCGGTGGCAAGAACGTCGATTCCTGTAGCAGTTGCCCCCTCACCCGCTTTTACAGTGAGATCTTCTCCAACCTTAACCGTGTTATCACCGTTAGTATTGCTAAAATCGGAATCATCAACCTTGATTCCTATGGCAGTTTTGGCGCCAGTTACATTTACACTACCGGTAACATCAACAGAAGCTTTGGCATTTCCTTCTGAATCGTTTTCGTGTGAGCGGACTTTAATTCCTGTAGTGTCCCCATTAATGGAACTTTCACGAGTTACATTTACATTTCCCTTGACTGAGGCAGAAGCAGATGAGTTATGGGTAGTTGCAGATGCATGTACGGTAACACCGGTTGTAGAGTTAGAGCTGTCAGTGCGGTCAGTAACCGTAACGTCTCCACTTCCGCCTTTACCTACATTTACTTCTGCTTTTTCCTTATCTTCAGCTACAGCTTTAATGCCTTCTGTGCCACCGGTTGGACCAGTAAGAGGTTCGACTTTGACATCTTTAGTAACATTAATGGTGGCATCTGGTGATCCTGATGTATCAGGCTCAGCCACTGCACCTTCAGATTTTTTTGTATCAATACTATCTACCTCTTCAGTTCCACTGGTGACTCTGACTGTATCAGTTTCTACACCGCCATCAGCCATAGATGATATAGCCCCCAGTGACAGCAGCATAGCCGTAGCCATAGCTACTATAAATATTCGTTTTCTCATAACCCCTCCTATTGTCTTTAGGTTTATCAGCATATGAACAGGAACTTCCCTACACCTGTCCTATGATATAATCACTAACATTTTATCAACATAATGTACTAATTCCAAGGATAAATTATGCAAAACATAGTAAATAAGAAGCACCGTTTTAACGGTAATTATGAACCGCCATCCAATGTATGACCCTAAATAACTTTGGAGCCTGAAACTATGGCAATCCATAAAAAATCCGTTCCGGAAGTTACCGGAACGGATCTGTATGAAAAGGATAAATAGTTAATGCTTATGTCATCTTATGATTATCTTTATCAGGCCTCGAATTTATATCCCATGCCCCAGACTGTCTTTATGTAATCCCCCTTCGTGCCCATCTTGGCTCTGAGCTTCTTCACGTGGGTGTCGATGGTTCTGGCATCGCCGAAATAGTCGTAGTTCCACACATTATTGAGGATCTTCTCACGGGAAAGTGCGATTCCCTTGTTCTCGATGAAATATACCAGAAGTTCATATTCCTTGAAGCTAAGCTCCACCTCTGCCCCGTCGATCTTTACGGAATGGGCGGATTTGTCGATCTCTATGCCACCGATGTTTATGACATCATCCTGATTTATGCCCGAACGACGTAGTATGGCTTCAACTCTTGCCACAAGTATCTTCGGTGAGAATGGCTTGGAGATGTACTCATCTGCGCCGTATTCGAAGCCCTTGAGCTCATCCTGCTCTTCAGAACGTGCAGTAAGCATGATGACAGGGACCTTGCTGTGTTCTCTTATGGTTTTGAGAACATCCCATCCGTTCATCTTCGGCATCATCACATCAAGGATGATAAGGGCGATGTCTTTATCCGAGAAAAATCTGTCCACGGCTTCATCACCGTCTCCCGCTTCTATTACATCAAAGTCCTTTATTTTCAAAAAATCGGAAATAAGCTTCCGCATACGTTCTTCATCATCAACAACCAGTACCTTTAATTTATCCATAACTACCCTCCTCGTATAGTAAGTTTATAA
>DFGZ01000172.1:0-25079 GCA_002371295.1 Oribacterium sp. UBA3737
AGATTGTTAAGATCCGAAAAGATGGATTCCTTGCTCACCCTCGTAATCCCCGTCATGATCGCTCTTTCCATTGACGGATTGGTCTTGAAGGTATTGTTGAACATAGTTCGGATAAATGAAGTCATCTCATCCCAGTACCCCTGGATATATGCCTCCTGAAGGGGGGTATCATATTCATCAAGGAATATGAGAACCTTTTTCCCATAGTATTTTTCAAGAAGCAGCGAGAGAAGATTCAGAGAATATTCTGCATCCGCATCACTCATATCCTCTTTGATGTTTGCAAATGCAATCTTTTCGTTTTCATCAAAGTTTTCATATTCCCTTAGAAATGAATACTCTGAAAAAAGCTTCACAATCTGCTTCTTAATTCCGACTGTCGCATCCGAATAATCCTTACCTTTTACCCCTGCAAAGGTCATAAATATAACGGGATACGTTCCCTGAAGCTTTCGGAACTTCTCCTCCTTCCATATACCAAGCCCTTCAAAGAGGTCGCTTCTTCCGGCGTACTTATTGGAAAAGAAATAATTGCACATGTTCATGGTTATGGTCTTACCGAACCGGCGCGGACGGGTGATCAGCGTAACTGAATCCTCGCTTTCCCACCAATTCTTTATAAACGATGTCTTATCAACATAAAAACAATTCTTTTCAATCAAGCTTGCATAATCCTGTGTGCCAATCGATACCTGTCTTGCCACCTCATCACCTCCTCAAGTCAGTTTAGTGTCCGGTTAATTAGAAATTTCCATACAAGTATAGTGTTTCTTAATTAACCGGACTAATGCGCCGGATGTTTGCCTTTATTTTACCGTATCTATTTACGCCGCGCAATTGTAAAATATCGTGCCTCCAAAAAGAAGGGATTTAAGCTCCCCGGCTCGCCGCCCGAAAAAAGGCCCTGCCGGTATGGCAGGGCCTGGAATAGATCAATTATTATCTCACGCCTTATTGGCAGAACCGAATACTGCTACGCGGTCCTTAACCTCATCGCGTATAGCCTGTGCACCGGGAGCCAGAAGCTTACGGGGATCGTAGCCCTTACCCTGAAGATCCTTGCCTTCCTCGATGTACTTACGTGTTGCAGCTGCGAAAACAAGCTGGCACTCGGTGTTTACATTAACCTTTGCAACACCCATGGAGATGGCCTTCTTGATCTGGTCATCCGGGATGCCGCTGCCGCCATGAAGTACGAGCGGGGTATCTCCGGTCTTTGCCTTGATTGCCTCCAGAACCTGGAACTGCAGACCAGCCCAGTTAGCGGGATACTTACCGTGGATATTACCGATACCGCAAGCCAGCATGGTCACGCCCAGAGCGTTAACCTGTGCGCACTCGTCCGGATCTGCACACTCGCCTGTAGAAACAACGCCGTCTTCCTCGCCGCCGATTCCGCCAACCTCTGCCTCCAGAGAAATGCCCTTCTCATTGCAGATGGCAACCAGTTCCTTGGTCTTTGCAATGTTCTCTTCCAGCGGAAGGGAGGAGCCATCAAACATGATAGATGTAAAGCCGGCTTCGATACATGCCTTAGCACCTTCATATGAACCATGATCCAGATGCAGAGCTACAGGAACAGTGATTCCCAGAGACTCATCCATAGCCTTAACCATAGCGGATACTGTCTTAAAACCGGTCATATACTTGCCGGCACCCTCGGATACACCCAGGATAACGGGAGTCTTCAGTTCTTCGCACTCCAGCAGGATGGACTTTGTCCACTCCAGATTGTTGATGTTAAACTGAGCCACTGCATAATGGCCTTCTACTGCCTTCTTCAGCATTTCTGTAGCTGATACTAACATTGTTCTACCTCCATTGATTTTATGTTTTCATAACAGGATGTCCTGTTAATCATGACTAACCGCTTTCATTATAGTACACTTCCGTTTTTTATACAACTGGTTTTTTATACAACCGGTCATTTTATACATCCGGCCGTAAAATATGGCAGTTACATTCACCAAAGTATCATTCGGAAAGTCCGAGCTTCACCACACGAACCTCCTGCACCCGGGCAATTTCTTCCGGCGGCTCAGCATCTGTCAGGATGATGCCGCTTCCCAGAGTAGCGAAGGTAACTGTCCGGCTTACGCCGAATTTTTCCTTTGTGATCAGAAAAAACCGTCTGGCAGACACCGTTGCCGCAGCCGCCGTGCGGCGCACCAGTCCTTCCCGGACACCCGCCGTGGTAAAACCCATGGAAACGCTTACGCCGTCTGCACCGAAAAATCCGATGGAAAACCGGTTTTTCTGCACGCCCAGAATCGCATCCGCCCCCACAGTCACCGAACCGGTTCCGTTCATTGATCCCCCGATCAGGGTCGTTTTGAACCCGGCTGCCCCCAGCTTCGCCGCAGCCGGAAGGGAATTGGTTACGTACTCCGCATCTTTTTCCGTCAGATAAGCGATCACCATCCGCACCGTATGTCCGGAATCGATATATACCCGGTCTCCCGGCCTGATCAGCTCTGCTGCCGTTCTGGCGATCCGGATCATGCCCTGCTTTTTCTCATCATCCGTAGGTTCCTCCGCTATCTCCTCTGCCGAAGCATCCTCCGGAAGAAAGACCGCTCCGCCGAATATCCTGCGGATATCTCCCCGGGCAGCCAATTCGGCCATATCCCGGCGGATCGTGGATTCCGAAACCTGCAGCTGATCTCTCAGCTCAGCCACAGATACTGTTTTTTTCTCTCGGATTATCTCCAGAATTATTTCTTTTCTTTCATCCGTAAGCACTTCCGGCCTCCGTTTCCCGCCCGGCGAACTAAGCAAATCTTCATTCCTCTATTTTCACCAGCGGACTAAGCAAAGCTTTCTTCCTCTAATTCTCCCCGGCGGACTGAGCAGCGCTTCCCTTTTCAGCTTCCAGCCTGGCGGAAAGAAATGCAACCCGGCCGGCCTGCACCGCTTTCCGGAAGGCCTCAGCCATCAGGGGCAGATTGCCTGCCGTGGAAAGCGCCGTATTGACCATCACCGCAGCGCAGCCCATTTCCATGGCCGCACATGCCTCAGAGGGTCTGCCGATACCGGCGTCCACAATAATGGGAAGAGGAATCTCATCCAGAAGCATCCGTATAAAGTCCTTTGTTCTGAGACCCCCGCCGCTTCCGCTGGGAGAGGCCAGCGGCATAAGCGCCACAGCCCCTGCCTCGTACAGCTGCTGGGCAATATTGATATCCGGGTAAATATAAGGCAGAACCTGAAAGCCCTCCTTCACCAGAATCCTGGTTGCCTCAAGGGTAGCCGGATTATCCGGAAGCAGATATTTAAAGTCGTTCATGACCTCCAGCTTAATAAAGCTGCCCATACCCCTTTCTCTTGCTTTCATGGCGAGGCGGACCGCCTCCTCCGTCGTCGCAGCGCCCAGCGTATTGGGCAGGATACGAACCTCCGGCGGAATAAAGCCGGTTCCGCTCTCCGGGTCATCCATGGAGTCCACCGCCACCGATATCCACTGCACGCCGGCGTAGCGGACGACCGCATCGATCAGCTCTTCGGTATACCGCGCAGATTTTCCCGAGCCCAGAAAAAACCGGGAGGTAAACCTTTCCCCGCCGATCAGGAGCGCATCCTCATCCCTTCTATAAACCGATTCCATTACAGATCTCTTACCTCCTCCAACCGGTTATGCAGTCTCTGGAGATGCCCGAGTATTTCCTCTTTTTCCACCTTTTCCCCGGAGAAGAAATACTGCGTTCTCGCATTCCCCAGACTGGCTGTATCCGGAAACCATACCTTCCGGTCCTCCGTCTCCTCTAACCCCGTCAGAGACATGAGCCGCCTCACCGTTCCCAGATTGCCGTCGATCAGCCGGCTCTCCGCCGGAATGAACCTGCGGAATCCGGGTTTGAAATAATTAAAATGCGTACAGCCCAGAACCAGCGCCGAATACTGCGACATATCCCGGTCCCGGAACTGTTCCGAGAGATACTCTTCCACTTCCGGCCCGTCAAAAATCTCTTTTTCCGCAAAGCTGACCAGCTTCGGCATGGCCAGAAGATCCGCCGCGTGACCTCTGTCCACCCTTTCCAGCAGGTCATGGAGCTTATCCTCCCGGATCGTCACCGGCGTCGCCATGACAAGCACCCTTTTTCCCTCCGGATTCTGGAGAACCGCAGGCTTTACCGCCGGTTCCATGGCTACAATGGGAACAGGGAGCGTCCTTCTCAGCTCCGCCGCCGCCACGCTTGTGGCCGTATTGCAGGCGATCAGAATGACCTCCGCCCCTTTTTCCAAAAGAAAGGACGTGATCTCCTTCGCATATGAAAGAATTTCCTCATTCGTCCGGCTGCCGTAGGGCACATGATCCGTATCCGCATAAAACAGGTAATCCGCATCCCCTATATGATGATATGCCTCATGCAGAACGGATATGCCGCCGATACCGGAATCAAATATACCGATCCTCATGCCGCTGCCACCTCCCCTTCATCCGGAATCTTCCGGATTACACGGTTATTTATCCTGAACAGGAAGAATACGCAAAACAGAAGGGACGCCAGCTCCGCCATGGGGAAGCACCACCACACAAGAGATATCCCGCCGATCTTTCCCAGAATATAAGCCGCAGGAAGAAGGACAGCCATCTGTCTCGCCAGAGAGACGATCATGCTGTACACACCATTTCCCAGCGCCTGGAAAAAGTTCGAGGCGATAATGCAGAACCAGGCCAGAAGATAATGCACGCCGATCTTCCGAAGAGCCGGAACGCCATACAGGATCAGGGTGTCATCCCCGGTCTTAAAAAGATTTAACAGGGTGCCCGGAATCAGCTCGAACAGCAAAAAGCCGATGAACATGATAAAGAAGGCGTAGATCAGGCTGTACCGGAACGACATGATCACCCGGTGCCTCCTTCTGGCGCCATAATTGTATGCGGCAATGGGTACCATGGCGTTTCCCAGACCGATGATCGGCATAAAGAAGAAGCTCTGGAGCTTATAATATACGGTAAACACTGCCACTGCCCCGCTGTTCAGTGAAAGGATGATGGCATTCATGCCAAAGTTCATGACTGCACCGACCGCCTGCATAATGATGGCCGGAAGGCCCACCGAATAAATCTGGCGGATGATCCTGCCGTTTGGCCGGAAGCCCCGGAAGGAAAACTGGATATCCGGATTCTTCTTCAGATTGAGCCATATCCCGATTATCGTGGCCACAGTCTGTCCGAATACTGTTGCCACAGCCGCCCCCGCAACGCCCATCTTCGGCGCGCCAAAGAGGCCATAGATCAGAATGGGATCCATGATGCAGTTGATCACTGCACCGGCCAGCTGCGGTATCATGGAGAGCAGCGTGCGTCCCGTGGACTGCAGAAGCCTCTCGAAGATCACCTCCATATAAACTGCCAGCGAGCAGCAGCATACGATGGTAAGGTATGTTGTTCCATATTCCAGCTTTCTGCCATCGGCGCCCTGCCCGGAAATGATCGCCCGTGAAAAGAATACGCCGATCATCAGATTGATGAGATAGGTTACGGCCATCAAAAAAATCGCATGGACCGCTGTACTGTTTACGGTTTTCTGGTCCTTTGCGCCAAGCGCGCGGGAAAGGACGGCATTCACGCCGACACCGGTTCCCACACCGAGGGCGATAATGAGAATCTGTACCGGAAAGGCAAGGCCCAGAGCACTGATGGCATCGGTACCGGCAGAAACGAATTCTCCCGCTTCATTAAATACCTGTTCATCTGTAGTGATCCGGGACACGAAAACGCTGTCCACCACGTTATAAAGTGCCTGAACGAGCATGGACAGCATCATTGGCCACGCCATGGAAACCAAAAGGCGGTTTACCGGCATGACCCCCATCTTATTCTCTTTTTGAATATCTGATTGTTCCATTTTTTTACTGTTTCTCTCGATCTAACTGTTTTTTTGCTCTGCAGCAGCCATAACACCCGTGTGCATCCTAAGGATATTATACTGATCAGCCCTCCGCCCGAGAAGAAAACCATCTCTAAATATTTGTGAGGGCTGTGCATATACATGCCGGGATCAGGAATTACGGATCTGGTTGCTGCTTCCGCTGGTATCAATCTGCAGCTCCTGAATACTGTTGATAAACTTGGAAAGTGTAGAATAACCATATTCCTTCTCGTTGAAGTTCGGGAATTTCTGATGGATCTTCTGGCCCAGAAGTCCAAGCTCGATTCCCCGCTCATCGCCCTTCTTCACCAGCTCGATCACATATCGCGTAACCCTGTCCTTCAGATCCTGATCTTCTCTCGCTTCCACGATCACGGTACTGTTGGTTTTTTTCAGATTGAAGTTCGGAAGCTCACTGATAAAGGTGGAAAGGGAGCTGTAGCCGTAATTCCGGACATCGAAATCGGAGTACTTCTTCTGCAGACGGCTGCCGATCTCTCCAAGACCGGTTTCCTTACCCTTATTATCATTCTCGGTAATGATCTCCAGAATTGCGCTTTCCACGGTTCTCTGACTCAGCACATTTTCTGCACGCTTCTTCTTGTTCTTCTTATCCGCATTCTTCTTTCCGCTTACCTCCTCCTCCTCGGACTGCTCCAGAAGGAGTTCCAGATCCGTAAAGACCGAGCAGGCCGCACGGAAAGACCGCGGCGTCTTATTCTCCCCCATGCCGATAACATGCATACCGGACTCCCTGAGCCGGCTGGCCAGGCGGGTGAAGTCTCCATCGCTGGACACAATACAAAAGCCCTCCACGCTTCCGGTATAAAGAATATCCATAGCATCAATGATCAGTGTGGAATCCGTTGCATTTTTCCCCACCGTATTCCTGAACTGCTGAATAGGCGTAATGGAATTTTCCATCAGCTCCTTCTTCCACTTGGAGGTATTGGGCGTAGTCCAGTCGCCATAGATCCTTTTATAGGTCACGACTCCATACTTTGTCATCTCATCCAGAATGCTTGAGATATATTTTGCAGATATATTGTCCGAATCGATCAAAACCGCATATTTTTTATCTTCCATTTTCTATCTTCCAGTTTCTCCTCTTCATAATTCTACTGTTTTTATTTGGGCTGTTATTGTCTGGTCTTTTTTATGACTGTTTAGCGGGCGCTTTAATGTCCGGTTTATTTTATGTTTACAGCTTATTGTACCAAATCTTTTTCATAACGTAAAGAAGTTCTCTCTCTTTATCGCTCTACGCCGTTAAAGCCGCATCGATTTCCACACTCGTCATCTTCCCCTCACAACTCTTGTGGCCATATCCATCCCGGATTACTTAACCTGAAATAATGCATGAGCGGTTGATAACCACAGTGACATTCTTCTTCCACCCTGTGGCATCAGGAGCCATGATAGGGGAACAGACAGCCACACTTGACAGCATGTAGTTCCATTACAGCAGGTTCCATGGTGGTCGCCAGAGCCACTAGCAAGATGTCGCTATCGCTCCAGCCCTAAATCGCTTCACCACTTTACAGCCCTAAAGTGCCGTCACTAAACCACAGCCCCCGGCATTTGCTTTTTTACCGAGGGCTGGGGGGGGGTAGTGTTGTTTATTAACTTTTTTTACAATCAGCGAACCGTATCAGTCTCCACCTTCCTGTGTAACCGGTGAAACAAACTGAGCATTAACTTTAGCATTAGTATATACAAGTACATCTGATACCTGATCATACCTTTCACTTGAATTATTGGTTTTATACAAATCAGCTGTCATATAGATTCTATAATTTGCATATCTGTAACCATTAATTGCCTCCAAATTGTCGCCGGTTAAAACATCAAAACTCATGCCGCAGTCAAACTGCTTGAAATCATCACCTTGAGTGAAGAGAATACCCCATGTGCTCGGATCACCTTTCAAGTCAAATTCATATACATACTTGTCTCCATTTCCGCTGGTCCAAGTTGAGTTGTTTATCATCTCTTTCCTTGTGGGTTCAATCTCAACACCTTGTTTTGTAAGTTTAAAATCATTAAGGTAGGTATCAATCGGTACATCAACATAAGTATATGAGTTGTTTTCACCGTTCTGTTTCTGCGCCAATTTAACCGTAAGCTTCAAAGTATATGATTCCTCCGACTTTGTAATACCTTTTAGGAAGGTATCAGGAAGATTAGATGCATCAAGGTTTGCACCAGCATCAATGTGCTCTATTTCAGCTCCTGTCATTTCTTCAACATATTTTGCGTTGATACCAAGACTGGATCTGTTTTTAGACTGCTCACCATATTTGTCATAAGCATCATCCGTTTCCTGATCCATGGCAGTAAGTCTCAGTTTGAGAGTCTCTTCTCGCTGCATATAATAACGGTTTTGACCCTTTGCATCCTTTATGTTTGAACTGTATATAACGTTGTCACTGACATAGTCAAATTTACTTTCTACATAGAAATCAGTTCCGGCAAGTGACTCATCTCTTGAACGAGGTTCAAACTCATTAGCCAGTTCATTTTCGCTTCCATTAAATGTAAATGTTGCAACCGCTGTTTGAGTGGAAACCCAGTTAGGATTATCCTCATCGTAAGCAGGTATTGATATTGAAATCGGATTCGTAAATAAGAACAATTCATCCTCATCAAGTGTGCTCGATTCCGTTATATTACTGCTTCCTCCTGTGCTTGATACAGTGTATGAATATGACGGTCTTCCTTTGATTCTATTATCCGATAGTCCTTTACCGTCAAAGTCAAACTTATTCAGGTAAATAAGAAATGCCTGATTAAGACTGAGATTATTTGCATGCAACTGCGTGTGGAAATACTCCTTATCATCTGAATCTACAAATTTTATAGTAGACATCGCCGTAACAGAAATTTCGTTATTCGATGTACTTATCACCTTGTTATCGCTCGGCGATTCCTGTGTGATATTCAGAGTCTGTTCAAATATATTTCCAAGGAATACAGTAGCACACTGTTCAGTATTCTTCTGCATCGTTACCTGACCAACCAATGTCTTAGGACAGGTCACCTTAAATGCATATGCATAGTTGGTATTTTCCGCCTCACTAAAGACATTATCTGTCTTATAGGTATACGTACTCAAATAATAGGTTTCTGTGACACTACCGTTTGCAGTCAAATCATACCTGTCACCGACATCATCTGTCTCATAAGCTTTAAAGTATTTTATATTACCTCCATTTGAATCGTATGCATATACGGTTGCATTCTCAATATCGGCTCCGGTCAATTCCACATATATTCCCGCATTTGACGAAGTATATGTAACACTCTTTCCTGCAAGCTCGTTCAATGTTTGCAGCTCGAATGGATTTCCGGAAGGATTCTTAAAACTCGAGAGCATTACGCCATCAACAGGGTAACCGCCTTGTCTGAAAGATGTATCTATTTCATTCTTGTTAAGGTAATATACCTTATCCACATTGTTATTGTTATCCAAAAGTACAAACTGTGTTGAATTAGCTACATCCTGCTTAATGAAATACTGGAAATTGATTGTCTTATTACTATTCCAGTTCAGTCCCTTGCCCGAATTAAGAATTGCCTGCATTTCCGACTGTGGATATTCATATCTTACATAAGAAGTGAACCAATTGTCAAAATTTCCTGCAAATACACTGTCACTACTAAGCGGATAATTGGACGGCTCATATTCAGTTCCCAGAAGTGCGCCGGATGCAAAATTATATTTAACCATCTTCTTTGTAAGAACAGGAATGTAAAGATGGTAGGCTATCTCATTTGCATTCATCGGGTTCAGGAACTGTACCTCAATAAGAGAAATCTGGTTGTTGTCCTTAGTAGAATCCGCTAGATTCTCAGTCATTCTATACTGACCACCGGTCAGACGAAGACCTTGGGTAACGCCATCTACCTTCTGATAGTATCCATCAATATACCTGCAAGGATAAACTTTAATATTATATATTCCGTTCTCATCTTCGATATAATTCTTTTTGGTGTTTGTCACAAGCCTTATATAAGCTTGAATAAAGCTTGTATAGTTAGCATTGTTCGTCGCACCGCCAAGGGCTATAACAGGGAAATTATCCACCGACTCATCAGGAAGTCCCATCTCATCATCATATGTTGACAAACGGATGTCTTCGTTATAATTTGCATCACTATCATCAACAAACATATTATTAACGATAGTGTTTGCCCCTGATGTAAATTCCTGATAATAGGATCCCCTCGATGAAGTAATATCACCAACGATGTCCGCTGCAACACTTACGCTTGCACTATTCGATATATTGATTTTCGAGCCATCGCTTGTAAGTATTATTATCTTGTCTTCATCACCTTCGTTTTCTCCTTTTTTTACACCCATCTTAGTTACAGGATTAACATTTGCGTAAGGGAAGAAGTCTTCCGTAATACCGCCGTCGACGTCTCTCATACCTGCATCAATAGATTTGATGTCAGAAACTTTCTTTCCTGCATTATTTGTCAGACAGGCATTCTTATAATCCGAGCAAACTATATATGATGAAGAAGATATTGTTGTACCGTAGTCATTAGGTACCGCCGCACCATTAAGTGTGTTATTGTTTCTCGAGAAAGCGACAATCTTAAAGTTCTGACCGTTTGATTCTCCAACAAAATTACCACACTTCGCAGTTGTTCCAGAACCATTATAAGCAAATGTGTTATTATACGATACAATATTATAAGCGCCTACATCACCACAATAATTTTTTGTATTAGTTTTTGCCCCTGATTCATCAATTACAATTGTAGCACCATTGTTGTCAGTTCCTTGCTTTGGAACAAACCCAATAATCGCCCCCATGCCATGGGTTTCTTTAGAACCATCAACACTTATAGTGCAATCATGTACACTGGTGTTAACAATAGTCCTCATTTTACCTAATGTTGCTCTTGCATATCCAAACAAGCCACCGGCACCACAATTGTCATACGATGCACTTGTCTGCGATATGGTATATCCATAAACCTCACATCCATTCACATCATAATTATAATTCTCGCCGTTATAACCAACAACTGTTTTATCATAGGCTTTAGAAGACGTGAACTGTCCAGAGATGCCACCAGCGCCCTTAATTCCTTCAATTGTATAGTTCCCATTCTTATCATTTGAAAATATTTTACAATTAGCAATCTTTATAACAGGAGATGTTCCATATGTTTCATATGTGTCATAAAAATCAATATTTCCAAATATACCACCTGCCAACGGCGCTTTAATATTTAAATCGGTAATTGTACAATTTGTTACAATAATCGAGTCAGCTTTTCTTACAAAGCCAAACAGGCCACCTGCTCCAGGCATCCACGTTGTATTTGGAGATGAATTATTATTTTCAAATTTCTTACTTTCTCCAGCCCCTTTAACAGTCACATTATTAACCCAAAGCTCAACCTCATAACCATTTCTAAGGCAACCTATAATGCCGCCAATTCCACCCTGGGAGCACTTACCATTATTCGTCATGGTAAGCTCCATCGTAGACTTGTAACAACCATCTGTTCCTGATTCAAGCGTATCATTTTCTTTTAGTTCTGCAGTATTTACATAGATACTTGGATATCCAGACATACTACCGCCAACAACACCACCGCAACAACCTTTTGATCCAGTTACGGTTGTGGTCGTAGTATCACAGCCATTTAAAAAGATGAAATTCTTACCAGTACCGTAAGTATTATTTATCTCAGTAATATTATTTCTGCCAATAAATCCACCACACCAGCTGGTCCCTGTTATCATAAGATTATTTAAATCGAGATTATAAAGATTTGTGTAATTGGAAAGATCCGAGTTTGTTACTGTAGTCGCATCTGACCTAGAAAATTTATTGCCAAATATACCACCAGCAAGCCCCCCCACCGAATATCTATTCCGTTGCGCGCTTTGTGTATTGTTATTATCTGAAAAGCCTCCTTCAACCGGGTTTCCGTCCTTATCATATTCTTTAACTTCTACTTTTCCTGTCAAAGTAAAGTTCCCAATATAATAACCATCATCAAGATTATAAGCAGTTCCGTCATCATCTTTAGCTTTTTGGATCAGTACATTGAAAAGCCCAAAACCCAAATTGACATTATCTGAGCCATACAGCTTATTAGCATAGTTATCAGCGCTATTGGCATAACTCTTAAATTCAATATTCTCATTTATGGTCGCTCCGTTACCATCAAAACCGTAAATATGCATCATATACTCGTTATCAGTATCCTGAGCTTTCTTTGCTACTGCAAGCGACCCAATGCCTCTGAAACCAAGTGGCAGATTATAAGTACCTCCTGCGGTTGTCAGCTTCATGAACGAAGTATTACCAGTCATCATTCTGGCAGGATAAGAGCCCTCTGATGCCTCGGTATAATTATAGATGATATAAGGAACTGCGGTTTTGCTTTTTGTGCTTTCCTTCGCCAGTTTTGCCTTATCAGAAGGCGCACTTTCCCCATCAAAATCCGTTCCGATAGAATCATAGGAGCAAAGATGTGTAGATGCATATTCATTTACAGCTGCAGTATTATTATATTTATTTGATCCCCAATACGAAACAGCATATTGATAATCGCCGTCAGCTGTCAATGCCGTTCCAGCACCCGACTGTGTAATCAGCGACAGGATAAAGAGCGACTGACCGTCAGGAATCAGAACTCGATTTCCACCATCAAAGGTATCGTATGAAAGCTTATTTGTCGGATACATGAATACATCTGAAATCTGATAATTCTTATTGGTATTGTTCAGAGTATACTCTTCTGTATCTCCGCTATAATTTCCTGAATATGTTTCTGTATCTTCATCTTTAGTCGCATTTTCATATATAGCATAGCCATTGATAACTCTACCAACATATGGATTGATAAAAAGGTGTTTCGTGTCAGACTCTGCCTGATAATCGCTGCTGGTAACCTTATAACCAGTCAGAGTATTTGTTCCTCTAAACATCAAGCCGCCATTAACTACTACACCAACATAACCACCTATATTGTAAAGGTAGTGATTCGTGCTTCCAACAGCAAGTGTGTTTGCATACGTTATAGTTACGGTATCAATAATATTGTCGCCGCCCTTTATCATTCCGATAAGGCCGCCGTAGTACAAATTGTTATCACCATAACCATATTCTGTGTTAGTCGAAACATTATTTCCAGAAACAACAGATGACGTTGCACCGATTGAAACTGTTAAGTCTTTAATAACACAACCATTACTGATTTTTACAAGAGGGGCGGTGTTATTAATAGTAATAGTAACATCTTTAGTTCTTCCTTTTACAACACCGCGGAATGCGTATTTGCTATCCGTAGAAGAGCCAAGTCCAGGGAAACTGTCGGTACTGCTTATCTCAAAACCCTGGTTTATTGTATAATATGCACCTGCAAGATATTCCCTTACTTCGGCTTGGGTGTACGTCGTATTTGTGCTTGTACTTGTATAATTACCACCGGAAGAAGTGAATTCTGCACAGTCACCTTTGGTATTCCCACACCAGTGATTGTCATAATTATTGCTTGCGGTTCCTTTTGTTTTTGGTAATCTTAGAACAGGGATGTAACCACTGCCGCTTATCATATTCGCAACACTTGTAAACTGACCCGCAGTAGTTATTACATAAGGATGGTTATATGTACCACAGCCAACATTAACGTTTTCCTCTATAACATTTACTTTAATTTCTCTTAACTGATAAGTAGGAGTCGGAGCTCCCTCTACTGATGAATTATAAAACTTCACATAAGGAAGGAAATTTGAGGAAAATGCATATTCCGCCGAAGATGATGTAGCCATAGCAAGAGGGCTGACATAATATCTCGGGTCGAAATACTTCTTTTCTTTACCGGTATATTCAACTGAATCCGTTATTTCCTTACCATATGCCACTTTTCCAAGATGTGTGGAGGCATTTGTCCAATCTTCGGATAGATTAAAATTATAGGTCGCATCTGAAGTTGAATTTGTATCAAACTTATTAAGTAGTATTGCATTTGTGAAAATAGACCTGGTCGTTCCATAAACTGTATCAAGCCCTGAAAGCGCAGAGTCAGCATCTCCGGCTGAGTTTCTTCCATCAAGCTTCAGTTTGCCAAAATCAAGCGTAATGTATGTACCACTGACATTGCCGATCAAACTGGAAGCCACACCGTCTGTAACCTGTGCCGAAGTATAGGTCTCTTCAGTATTTCCCTCACCTAGCCTTACGCCATAAAGTCTTAGCGTAGCGTTAGAAGTTATGCTGTTAATTAAAAGATAGCCTGTTTTTGTAGTCTGGGTAATTCCCTCAAGCACTATTTCTTTGCTCGTAGAAGAATTGACGGTCCCTGAAAGTGTGCCGTTAATCAGAACACCAGTATATGTGGAATCATTTCCGGCATTTCCCTTGAAACGGATATTACCTGTAGTTGTTATAGTACTTGATACATTTCTGAATAGACCATAATGCATCATATAATGCTGGCTTCCCGATAAGGTTGTACGCGCATTTGCATCTGTATTACCATTATCGGTCACTGCTTCAGTAGCATTAATCTGACTGTTATAAAACTTGAATGTGCAGTCACCAAGAGTGATGGCATCTGAAAGATTTATCGGATACCAGGAAATATTAACCATATCAAAATTGCCGGATATGGCTGTTGTATTACCCGATTTATATGAGTCTGTAAAGTACTTCTTAATATTTGTGGAGGCATACTTATTAAGACTCCAGAGAAGCAGCTTTTCTCCATCTGAAGTATTCGTCGTGCTATTCTTGATATCATTTGCAAGACTTGTTCTCATCGCAGAAACATTATAATAGTATCTGGAATGTGAATTAAGAACAGCCTTGTTATATTTATTCTGATAAGAATTGCAGTTTGTTTCATCCATGGAAAATACACCTGCCGCCACAGTTCCCTGTGCAGGTGTGTATATAGAGATAACTCCCTTACCTCCACCATTATTAAGAATTTCGTTATTACTGCATGTGTATGCGGCAAGCTCGTCATATACTGTGCTTCCAGTAACAGTCGGAATACCAAGACCCGTATTTAAGGTATAACTATCAGTAGTATTTAATTCAAGATAAAGACCGGTCTTGCTTCCATAATAAGCATCATGAATAAGCACACCTAAACTGCTTGTTGGTGCGTTTGTAATATTTAATGAGTTAACGGTTATTGCTCCGCTATTAAGGCCCCAATAACCTGTAGCCCTGTAAAAAAGCCCTCCTACATATTTAGCAGTTGTAGTAAGAGTATTATGTATCGTATTATCCCCGGATGTGCGAGAGCTAAAAGAAATATTTTCAAAATCAGCAACGGTATTATTCCATCTGTAACCGAGAATTCCACCGGATGATTCACTTGCTTTGTTTTTAACCACTGTACCGCTAACGGTTATATTTTTAAGCGTTACGTTATGCTTATCATCATTCGCTCCGTCGCCTACATATGAAAAATCAGCAATCAGACCAGCCGTTGATGCATATTTAGGTGAATTGGTTGTTCCACTTGCATCAATTTCCGCTGATAAAGTAACATCCGTTATCTTTGTTTCAAATGTATTTTTTGACCATACAAAACCTATCGCACCACCTATGCTGTGACCGATTTCGTTTGATTCGCTATCGCCAGAATCATTAAGGCTTCCGGTAACGATAATAGTAGGGGCAATGCTTACATTTGTTTGCGCGCCAGATGCTTTTTCAATTACAACATCAGCAGTTGAGTTGTTTCCAACCGCGCCAACAAGTCCACCAATATAATGAAAACTGCCACCGATTCTGCAATAATTAATTCGTTCAGCAGAATCTACGCTTTTAAGCTCAACACCATCATTGACAAGTGCAACAGCGCCTCCTACGAAAACTCTGTTATCCTTATCACCACTTATACCATTAAAATTAATATAGCCATCAATAGCAACACTGGATAATTTCGCGCCGGTTCCGCTGATTGCAAAAAGGCCATTATAACGGTGCGTGTAAATGGCGCCTCTGCCTTCTGTTGTATTTGGGACTCCGTATCTTTCACCGATAGCAAGCTTTACGCACGCAGAATTGGATCCGGTAAGAGATCCGGTGAACGAACCGATTTCACTCACATTGCTATAGTATCCATCTCTCATGAATCCTGTGATTCCGGTTCCGGCGAGATTTATTTCTCCACTAATGGTCAGAGCATTAGCTAATAATGCACTTGAAGTATTGGACGCATCATTAAAGGCAAGCGCAGCATTCGTAATACCGCTGTTAAACTGAATATTCAGTGCAGTTCTTACAAAATCATCAACACTATCGATTGCCAGTTCAGCATCTGAGAGAGTTACTGTATGTGCACTTTCATCAAAATATAATATTGCGTTGCCGCTACCTGATTTGGTTTCCAAAGCTGATGCCGTGATATTTGTTCCATCAGGGCGCACAACCTCACCCCAAGTGCCAATATCGTCAGCTCTTGAGTCTACTGTCGACCTTAATAATCTCCAACCATTTTCATAAGAAGCAGTTGCATCTGAACCTGTTCCTAATGCATAAACAAGTGCATCCTTTCGGATTCCAACAATCTGACCTCTTTTATCTGCGGCTGTTGCTGCGGCTGTATTTACAGGAGCTCCGGTAAGGTTGGTGATACCACTTATCCTTAATACGCCGCTCAGCATTTCACCAACAAGACCGCCGCCAAGGTAATCATTACCCGACATGCTAACTTCAATGTCTCCGGTATTAATAAAGCTGCCTTTTGTACCAGCACCACCGATTATACCGCCAAATAAACAATTTGAAGCTGCATTTATTCTTGTTGTTGAGACAACAAGTTTATCTGTTTTAATGTATGCCGCATTTTGAGAGCTGTCAATCGAACCGAAAATTCCTCCACAGTAGGAAGTATCGTCAAATGATGGAGCGGATTGGTCGTCAGCAATTAAAGTAATGCTCGTAATATCAAAACTACTGGTATTCCCCAGAGCAACACCTTTATTGGTAAACAGTCCGGCAATACCACCAAAGTTTTTAACTGTCTGACCAGATGTAAGTGTCACTGATATATTGACTGGAACGTTCACATCCTGGTCGTTCCCATCCTTAACTGTTGTTCCGGCTATGGTAATATCTGCGCCCTCTGCAACGAGTTCACCGGCGATACCTCCGGCGTTTTGCGCATTTACCTTAGCTCCGTTTATAACATAAATTGAGGAATAATCTGCATTTGTAGTAGTCCTTAAATAACCGAATACTCCTCCCGCACCTTTATTTGCGGTTATTGTTCCGGAGGAAGTAAAAACAGCTACGGCTTGAACTCCTGTACCGTCATCCTGCAAAAGAGAAACTGAGCCATTATCATTTTTTCCGACAAGTCCACCTGCAAAAGAACCATCTGCTGTTGATTTTACATTGATAGCCCTTGATAGATTATATGATGAATCAGCACTGATATTTAAAGCAGAACCGGAACCCATCTCACCAATATAGGCGCCGGCATTACCGCCGGATGTCTCCACTTTCCATTCATTGTTTGTTCCGTTGATTATATAAGCATTAAGGGTCGCGCCAGTTCCAAGTGTACCAGCCAAAATACCTAAATTTACCGATGTACCTGTTATGTCTGAATAACTATCATCACTGCCCTTGCTGTTATTTGTAAAAATCAAATTAACTACAGAATTATCGGCAATGGTGCCCACAATTCCTGAATAATTATAAGCTACTGTTTCTCCCGTATCAGCATTTGCAATAGCGACACCCGCAAGAACATCCCATGTAGAGCTTGTGGCTCCAGTTCTCGTATCATGCACTACATTATTTGCAAAAAGAGGCATATCAGCAAAATTACCAGTCCTGTTAATGGCGAGCTGCTGCACACTGCCATTTGTACTTACGATATCTACAGAATCATAAATATAATCGAAAATCGGCATCTGTGAGTAAATTGAAAAATAACTGGAACTTGCCTGTGAAATTGTTATTTTTCCGCCAAACGGTGCCGCAACAGTGCCTATGGGATAATAATCCATAAACTCCGTTATTGTTTCGTTACTATCATTTTTATAGGTAAACTCATGTTCATTTTCAAGTTCAAACGTATCATTCGTCGTGATCTGTATATTGGCATTTTTGTTTTCTTCAGCAAAGTCAGGATCCGTTGCATAATTCTTTGAAAACTCATAGAACTCCTTCAGAGAACCTATCGGATAGTTTTTACTGATGCTAGGACTTGCCGCTTTAACTGTATATCTAAGGTCCTTCAATGTATCGCCGAACCAGCCATCCATTTCGGGCATATAAAGAACAGATATCAGAAGCGCGAAAGACAGAACCACTGACAGTATCCTTTTACCTATTCGATTATATTTTCTTTTCTTTTTCATGCAATCACCAACTTTTACTGAATAATAAACACATTTTATCGATTGTGTTAATCCACATCTGCCTTCCAGTCAGATTCCGTTGTTGAAGGCAGATAGTCACTGATACTATTTGTATAATCAGCCCCTGAAGCCCATGTCTTGAAAAACTGAACTTCATATCTGTTATTTTTTGTCGAATCAACTACCAGCGTCAGAGATTTATATCCACTCTCATCCGGCTGAAGGTTATCCACATAAGTCTTAACGGTTGAGCTTCCTTTTTGTACTGCTCCGTTTATCTTAAAGGAATAATTCTTATTCTCTAAAAATTGCTTATTTATTAAAACAAATTCTGATTTCCACTTGAATGTGATTTCACCCGATCCCGTTCCGGTAAGAATATAATTGAAGCCATCGTAACTTTTCGAAGCATCCAATGTTTCCAGTTTCCCACTCCAACCCGATGTGGCTGTTTGAGCATATCTCACAGAAACGTAGCCCCTCAATGTAGGAAGTTCTGAATCATCAGGACTTGCTACAAGCTCCATATAATATTCCTTAGGATTATCCGATACTTCATTAATATCAAATGTTAATGTAAATTCATTTGAATATGCAGCTCCTGCTGCTATTGTACAGGAATTAAACTCGGCATTTAAAACTGTGGATGTGAATGTTTTCACATCTGAACCCAACGCGATTTTATATCCTCCAGCGTTTAAAAGAGTAGCCTCTTCCTGGGTCAGGGATGCTGTATTTAAAGGGGTAAAAACATTTCCGTTCATTGTTCCAAGTCTTGCAGTCAGCTTATACGTTGTCTCCGAATTTCTGTAGAATGCAGATTTCGGATAAGGATAGTTAAAAACATGAACCGATACTTCCGGAATATCCGTTTGTGAATTCTTTGTTTCCCTTGTCTTAAACACGCCCGAAGATTGCATATAATCAGAGGAAAATCTGTCACCAACACCCTCGTCGGTAGATATAACTCGCTTTACAATGTTTATTCTTGTGAAGGCAGCATAAGTAACGACACCTGAAAGTGCCAGTACCACTACAACTATCCAAAGCTTTATCCAGTTTTTCCTTAAAAACTTAATAGTCTTTTTCATGCCATCACTTCCTACTACCATTAATTAACCTGAGCAGTAATATATATAAGATCTGTCTCTTTATCATTTGTTACTTCATTCGCAGCCCAGCTTACCCTGAGTACATAGAAATTCAGAAATTTATTGTCTGCATTTTTATTATAAAAATTGTAATACTCATCAAAGCTTGATCCGCTTGAATCAACCGCCTTAGCAATAACGGGAGCCTTTGTCTGCCAATAAAGGGGTTCCGCAAAACTCTGCCGAACGTCACCTGTATCATAGCTTTTTTCGGTATATAAATTGCTTCCTATGGTCCTATTACCATAAGCACTGGCATTTATATAACCACCATATGCAGCCGAATTCTCATTATCAATAAATTCATCATAAGCTCTGTAATAATGTGGAGCCTTATCTGCATCCTCATACCTTGTATCCGTACTGATAATACTTCTGTCTGGCACACTGTGCGCTTTATAAAGTGTATATGTAAAATTAATATTCGTTGTTCTGGCAATCTGAAGATTGTAAGAGGTCACATCCTCTCCTTCTACGCAGAACACAAAGTCCTTGTAATCTGCTTTATCACCATCGCCAACGTCAATTCCCGATATCTTGAAATTAATGATATCTTCAGCATAGCCCGATTTTATCGAAAGTTTTGCGGGAGAATTAATTCTGGCCATTGTTGCTGCCTGCCTTTGATATGCAAACCACGCCATTACCGGAATAGCGATGATAAGTGCAGTAGTCAGAAAAAGTGCAATCGATAACTCTACTTTTTCTCTAACGCTAAGTTTATTTAGTTTTTCTCTAAATTTTTTTAACGTCATACCACTTCACCTCTTTGCTACTGACGTACTATTTCTTACATTGTTGTGTATAATTTAGGGGCTGTCAGAATTAAGAAATTACTCACTTGCCAATAATTCCACCGAAACTTCTGGCATAATGTATCCGACTTCATCGCCGATTATTTGATCGGCATTGTTATATCTTGATCCCCAAGGATTATATATTGTATTGCTTGCAGTCATCGCATTAGCCACTGCCTGTATATCGTTTTCAGTTGCACCATTTGCTACAGTAATGCTATCAAATACCGTTGCGCTGTCCTCAGAGTTTCTTGCAAGGAACAATTCGGGATGTTTTAACATATATGCTCTTAGTTCTCTTGCGCCAGTCTGATCCAGTCCATTAATATCAAGTTCTAAAATATTACGCAATTTCTCAGGCCAAACCCAGTAAATTGTAACCTCTCTATCTGTTGTGATGTCCGTCTCGTTAAATCCCTCTTCATTAATCATATGCATTTTGTCTTCGTCATCCATATAGAAAAAAGCGATATGAGCCGTTGCAAACGTAATCGCATCAGCATCATCTTCATCTTCCGAATCCATCTTTGTAAAGACATCCTTCTGATAGCCTACACTTTCGCCTGTAGTGTAATACTCGGTTTTAAAGCAGGTTATATTAAACTTTACTGTCGTGCTGACACTATCGGCCTTTGGAACAATCGTAAATTTTAATGTCCCATAGTCCCCCGGACTAAGACCATAACTCGAGGAATCGAGCTTCTTAATTTCCTTCATCTCATCTTCAGTCGGTGTTCCATTCCCCGAATAAAGGTTATTCATGTTACCCTGAGTCTTAGTAGATTCTGTGTTGCCTTTTGTCAGTTTAAGAATCAGTTTTTGGGTAGAACCTCCAGTTTCAGTTCCGCTTTGGTAATCAGAATCAGCCCTTGTGATATAATCATCATATAGTCCCGCAGACCCAGAAGTCTTGAGTTCAAACGGCATTCCGGCCGTCTTCACCCCCATCCCGCTGGTTCCGCTCTCCTTATTCATCGCAAACCATGCGATGCTGGCGATGATCAGGATCATCAGCGAGAAAACAAGGGCGGTGCCAAGCTTGATCATTCGCGGGGTGATAATAAAGCGGCGCCTGTTTTCTTCATCATCCTCGATATCCAGCGTCGGGTCGTCCACGAGGTAGTTGTCCGGAAGTGTGTCGGCCGAGGCTGCAGCCTCCTTATCCTGTGCAGGCAAGCCGGAATCTAAGTTCCCGAGGTTCCCGGCATTCACGAGATTCTCCTTATTCTCTTTTTCCTCCATCCGGACTCACCTCCCTCCGCAGGATACTTACCAGTTGTTTTGTTCACCATAGGAGCCTTCCGCTCCATTAATAAGACACATAAAACAGGGTGTAATAAGCCTATTATTACACCCTAATTATAACATAAGTTTTAGCTTTTATCTATGCTTTTGTAAACAAACCATGAACGAAACTGCAACGATTCTGTGAAACTTTTGTGTTCCACTCACTCCTCCATTTCCGCATGGCAGGTCTCTCACCACACAAACCCACCTTTTTCTTCTCCGTTCAGACGGAAGGACTGTCTGCCGTACTTCACATTTACATCTTCCGGGCTGGCGTAGGTCATTACGCCCAGTTCGCTGTGGACATCCACCTTCACATCCACGTTCTCCAGGTGGATTTCCGTAGATTTCTCTCTTTCGCCGGCAGCATCCGCGCCTCTGCCCTCCTGCTCCGGAGACCCAACGGCCACAACCTTTGTGCCGCCTCCCTCCAGGGTCAGCTTGGAATGCTTCATGTCAAGGGTAGTTTTCCCGCAGATGGCGCCGATGAAGGTCATTTCGATTGCCCGCTGATTCAGGATGAGATTGGCATTCTCCACCCGGAGCGAAGCCTCCTGCCCCTCCCGGGTGCCGATCCCGACAATATGAGTCCCGCCGACAGAGCAGTTAACGGTACTCTTTTCCACAAACACATCCGTACTGCCCTTAAGAGAGCCGATTCCCACACTTTCCGTTGATGAGATATCCATTTCCATCAGGCAGGTGCTGATCACAATGGGATCACTTCCCGTCATTGAGCCGACGCCGACGCAGAAATCACCGTTTCCTTCCAGAAGATACTTGCCCCTGTGGATCTCGATCCTGCCGCCCAGCCCGGAGCCGATGCATATGCCCGAACGTCCCTTGGACATGATGTGGATCTCGCCGTCCTGGTCCATGATGATCTCTCCATGTCCCTCCTCCGGGTGGTTGCCTATGCCATAGCACTTCGGTGCATTCAGTTCCATGCTGAGGTTGCCCTCGCCTTCCACAACAAGGCTTGCTCCCGGCGGCACCTGGATGCCCCCGTTATAGAAGCGGTTATCCCCCTTCAGAACAAGCGTCACTCTGGCATCCCGCCCGATCTCGATGCACGGCCGGTTCTTCACATTGGCAAAATACACATTTTCCAGCGTGATACGCCCTTCATAGCCCGGCGAGATCAGCATATGAATATCTGTCTTGAGGCCGGGCGTTCCGATGACGGAAATATCCTTGTAAACAGGATTGCCCTCGCCAACCGCGATATCCGTGAAGCCGTCCCGCACCAGACTGTTCAGCGTCACCCGGTTGGTCCGGCCGGCACTGTAGATATGCTTCTTTCTGCCGTCCATCTGTTCCTGCTTAAAGGCAACGATCTCACGACGGACCTTATCGTCGATCTCCGATACAGCATCCGGCATGGGTCTCCCCGTGTAATATCCCTGGATCAGATCCGTGCCGAGATGGATGACCATCTGCAGCTCCTCCCGGGTCTCCACGCCTTCCGCGAGAGCCATGATCTTATTTTCATGACAGAACTCGATGATCTCGCGGACAAAATGCTGTTTAGCCGGCTTATTCTGTATGTCGCTGAGCAGCGACCGGTCGATTTTGACATAATTGGGCATGTACCGCAGAAGGTTGCTGATATTGGAATAGCCTGTACCATAATCATCGACTGCGATCTCTACGCCGATGGTCTGATACCGTTTTTTCGTTTCCTCAAGCTGGCTGTCGCTGAGCTCCGCTTCCTCCGTCAGCTCCACTACAACCGTTTCCGCATTCCGCTCCAGAAGGCGGTTTACCGCTTCTGCTGTTTCACCGTCCACAGATACGCCGGGAATGCTGTTGATAAACACCTTCCGGCCCCGGAATACCTCCCGTCCCTCATCCACAATGGCGAGGATATTCTCAAAGGTTGCCTTCTCCACATCCGAAAGCCGGTTCATCATACCTGCGTAGCGGATAATCTTAAGCGGCGAGATCTTTCTTTCCGTAGCGGAGCGCATCAGCGCCTCAAACGAGAAGATGCTTCCATCCTCAGCCCTGACAACGGGCTGGAAGTAGTACTGCAGAAGATTCTGGTCCAGGATTGTCTTCACGAGCCTGTACTCCTGCTTCTGCTCCTCTGTGAAGAACTCTTCATTGCCGTCAAAGCCAAATTTATTGGCCGGTCGGATCTGCTCCTCCAAAAGCCTCAGTGTGCTTCTCAGCCTGACATTTTCCAGGCTGCAGGCCATCTGGTTCATCCAGACACGGTACACCTCATCGTAGCTCCGGGGCTTGTCACCATAGCTGAGAACCGTGTAGCCGAAGCATCTGTCCTCAAAGAAAAGCGGCGAAAAAAAGAAATTCATGGGCTTTTTGCGGCGCCGTTCCAGCTCCGGCAGCAAAATAGCGGTATCAAAGTACTCACCCAGACCATCGGCGTTATCCGTTCTTCCCCGACGATAGCGGATAGCGCGGATCATCTTCTCCGAATAGCCATCGTGAGGAGAATAGATATCCGTCTTCTTCTCCATATCCTTCCAGGGTTCCGTCAGGCAGAGGTAAAACGCCTCAACCTCCTTCAGCTGATAAAGATAGGTATAAACCGTATGAATAAACCCGGAAAGCGTAGTCTCTCCCATGAGGTTTGGCAGGAAGGAATTAAATACCGAATAAAAGCCCTCCTCGGAGATTTCCGTTCCCCATTCCTTCCGGCGGTTCTCCGGATCATACGCCGATTTTCTTTTCACCTCGCAGCCGCAGCTTTCTCCAGAGAAGAATACTGCTTTTGCTGTATAGGCAGGCGGCTCCTCTCCGGAAAGCTTTGCCCTCATCCAGTCCGCCGCATACTCTCCGTTCTCCTTTGCCGGCAGAATGCACGAAGTGATGGGCTTCGGGCTTTTTCTTCCCTCCTCGGAGCTGTCGAAGCCGACCACGGACACATCCTCCGGAACCCTGTAGTCCCTGTCTGTCAGCGCCTTGCAAAGCCCGATCGCCATACAGTCGTTGGCGCAGGCTACCGCCTGGGGCAGTCCCTTCTTTGACTTCAAAAGAAGCTCCACACAAAGCTCACCGCTGTCATACCAGAAATCACCGTAAACAATCCTGTCCTTCCGCACCTCCAGCCCGTGCGCATGCATGGCATCCTTATAGGCCTGCAGTCTCTGTCTGGCATGCACATGCCATTTTTTTCCCGAAAGATACGCGATATCCGTAAAACCATGCTTTTCGATCAGATGCTCCACCAGCTCATAGGTGGGACCGTAGCCATCTGTCATGACCGTTTCAAAATACCGGCTGTTCTGATCGATCACCAGCACCGGTCTCCGGAAGGACTCATGGAGCCGATCCTCGATCCTTTCGGCCACATTCGGCGTCTGCAGGGAGTCCTTCAAGATCACGATACCGTCAAACAGCTCCGGGCGGACAAGGCTGAAGATATTGGCCTCCGCCGCCTCCCGGATCTCCGAATCCTGATACTTTCTGAACATGGAAAAAACGCAGGTGTCTGCGCCATCCCTGAACGCGCCGGCAGAAAACCCCTCAATAAAGTGTCTCTGATATTCCTCATCTGCCTGCCCGACTAAAAGTGCATATCTTTTTCTACCTGCCATACCGTCTCCTTATCGGCATCCCCCCGATGCCCATATTT
>DFGZ01000172.1:25171-27831 GCA_002371295.1 Oribacterium sp. UBA3737
CCGATTCAAGTACACTCACTTCAGCAGGCCTCAGCCAGCCGGCTCATGACCTGCCGTTCAGGAACGGTCTTGCCACATGCTCGCTGAAAAAATCGATCAGCGGACCCATGAAAAACGCTGTAATCACGGTTCCTACGCCTATGATAGTAGGGATATCCTTTGGCTTTCCGCCCGCCAGCAGGAAAAGCCCTGCCCCCAGCAGCACACAGAAAAGATCCGTCAGTATCCGGTTGTACTTAAATTTGCCCTTTTTCCATGTATTGGAAATGATCAGTGCCACCGCATCATAGTTGGAAACGCCCAGATCTGCCGTAATATATACCGCGCAGGAAAAGGATATGGAGACTATGCCCAGCAGAAGGAAACCGCCCCGGACGGCCATGTTCGGATCCGGTATCATCTTCCGGAGCACCCAGTATGTAAACTGCACCACATATCCCAGCAGAAAAATATTGACAAAGGTGGCAAACCCCACATAATGCCGGTCAAACACCAGCGCAAAAATAAGCAGAGCCGCATTGGCAATCATATAAAGCGTACCGAAACTGATGGGAAACACCTTATTCAGCCCTGCCATAAACGATTGGAACGGGTCCACGCCAAAGGCAGCAAGCTTAAAAAAGCCCACGCTCATGCCACACAGACAAACGCCGAAAACCGACATCAATATTCTCTTCAGCATTGTCTGATCAGCAGTACCTTTTTTCACGATCTTTTCTATATCCTTTCATTTCAGCAGATTTCCTCTTGCGGCTGATCGGCTCCGTACTCGGGTTGCCCTGATACAATGATTTCTAACTGACACCAAATAACTTTAGCACGGCACCAAAGGCCTCGCTGAAGCCCGGTTATCGTAAATATGATGCCTTAGTCAGCGGTAAAAACCGGCTCGCTCTACGGCAGCAGCCAACCGGCCTCGACTGCATGATCCATGCAGGCTTCCAGCCAGGGATAAACCTTCGGCATAAATTCCCTGATCACGGCCATCCTCTTTTCAACCGACGCACGGTGGGTCTGTCCCTCCAGCCAGGTATGTCCTTCCGTGAGCGTATTATGATAAAAGGGCTGCAGTCTGTCCATGCATGCCGCATACCTTGCATCCGCGGTCTCCATGGCATCAAATTCCTCCCAAAGCTCGCGGATCATCTTCCCCTGGTCCTTAGGAAGAATGGAAAACAGCTTATCTGCCGCCTCCTCCTCCCGCCTGGCCTTTGTGCTGTTGCCTGCAGCATCATAGGCAAAGGTATCGCCGGCATAGATTTCCACCAGATCATGCACCACACACATCTGCACCACCCGGCCGATATCCACAGGCTCCGATGCATACTCCGAAAAGAGCATGGCCATTACGGCAATATGCCATGAGTGCTCCGCATCATTTTCTCTCCGGCTCTTGTCGAGAAGGATAGTCCTCCTCAGAATATGCGTCATCTCATCGATCTCCGCAGAAAACCGGAGCTGCCGGTCAAGCCGTTCATTTCCGCTGGAAATAAAATCATTCTTACTCATACCACCAAAGCCCTTTCTCCGGTTTCCGGCAGAATGCTTCAGACTGCCTGTTCCGCTCTAACAAAATATATTATAATTATAGCATATAGAAACTGTATGTAAAACAAATATATCAAGAAGAGAAAGACAGCAGTCCCTAGTCATCCACATCCAGTATGACAGTCATATCCTTCTTCCCGTCCTTCAGCCCCTTGATCGTAACACTTCTCAGCTCGTAAGCCATTGCGTGAATACAGTCATCTCCTGAGGGTGAATCATACAGGACGTAACGCTTTCCTCTTTTATCCTGGCAGAAGCAGAAAAACAGCCGCGGAACCCGCAGTACATATAATTGGTTAAGTATATAGCTCCACTCCAGCGTTTCCTCTCTCTCCGGGATCGTAACCAAAAGTTTCGGATAATTTTTCTCCTGAGTATCTTCCACCTTTGTTTCGCCGGATTTACTCATGTCATTTACCATTTTTGCTTCACCAACTGTCCCGGCAGCTCCCGTTTCCGGAATATTTGTCATATAACCGGCTTCTATGATTTCCTGAAACTCCTTCTTTTTCTGCTCATATTGCTTATTTTCACGAAAAAAAAGAACAATATTCATCCAGCCCGGATCGACAAGGCAAAGAAGCGCCAGCCATTTATGCGGTGTGGTCAAAAAACCAAGTGCAATGAAGAAGCCGCCGACAAAGGGGACTCCACTGGATTTTGAAAAATAGGAGCCGTAAGTTACTGTAACCAAAAGACCGCCGATCAGGCAAAGAATACAGCATACTCCATAATGCATAATAAAATCATTCATCTTTTTATCCAATCCAACCAAATCCGAAAATAATCCGGAAGCATTGCTTTGACAATTTTGTACGAATAAACAATAAAGACATAATAGCCCACATTCAAAAAAATATTTCGAAAGATCCAATTCGGAACAATACAAACATATAACTACAATACAAAACAATTTGCAAAATTTCAACAGGAAAACAGAGCGATAAAAATAAAAACACCGTACATGCAAAAAAGTAAAAACGATTTTCTGCCGGTAGGGAATAAAAAAACTCCTGAAAACTTCAGGAGTCTTTTGTGCCCAGAACCGGAATCGAACCAGTGACACGAGGATTTTCAGTCCTCTGGTCTACCAACTGAGCTATCTGGGCGAA
>DFGZ01000268.1 GCA_002371295.1 Oribacterium sp. UBA3737
TTCTATGACGATATGGGGAGCATCGGCTTTATCAATACAGACTTTGTGAAGAAGCTGGAGAATAAAGGTATTGCCTGCAGGGTTTTTAACCCCTTCGCTCCGGGTCTTAATCTGTTCCTTAATAACAGAGATCACCGAAAGATCACGGTAATTGACGGTGATGTCGGATTCACCGGAGGCTACAATCTTGCAGATGAGTATTTTCATCTCAGAGAGCCCTTCGGATTCTGGAAGGATACGGGAATAAAAATAGAAGGTGAAGCTGTGAAAAATCTTACAGTCACCTTCCTTGAAATGTGGAATGCTGTCAATGAAAAAGATACGGACGATACTGATTATGACAGATTCCTGAATCGTGAGTTCAAAAGCTTTTCCGATGAGGGCTTTGCAGTTCCTTATGCCGACAGTCCTATGGATGACGAACAGGTGGGCGAAGAGGTATACATGTCCATAGCGGAAGGTGCAAAAGATTATGCATGGTTCGTTACGCCTTATCTCATCATCACGGACGAAATGATACATACCTTATCACTGGCTGCCAAACGGGGCGTGGATGTCCGTATCATCACCCCGGGAATACCGGACAAGAAGATCGTTTACAGTGTTACAAGATCCTATTACAATGCTTTGGCAAAAAACGGTGTCAGGATCTTTGAATATACTCCCGGTTTCTGTCATTGCAAAATGTCCGTAAGTGACGATGCCGTAGCAACCTGCGGAACCATAAACATGGATTACAGAAGCTTTTATCATCATTTTGAAAACGGATGTCTGTATGCTGACTGTAAAGCTGTAATTGATACCAGGAAAGACTTTGAGGAGATGTTTAAGGTCAGCACCGAGGTGACAGAGTACTACCGGACGGGACAGGGGGCCTTCCTGAAATTCGGTCAGCTGATCCTCAGATTGTTCGCACCTCTCATGTAAATATAAAAGAAAAAGTACGCTCATATTTCACGATTCTTCATCTGTTAGGAAGTCCTGATAAACAGGTCTCCAACGCAAATTGTTTAAAACTGAAACAAAAATGAATTTAGTTAAATTGAATTTTGAAATTGCTTAAAAGATAATTATCTACAGTAGTTCAAAAATGAAAGGGTATCACCCTGCAGCTTAAATTCAGGCTTGATAATCAAAATGATATACACGTAAGGAGGTTTTAAACATGTCGTTGGAAAAGTATAGTCTTAAATTGCCGAAAGCAGTTTACTCGGGAAAAAATTCCCTGGAGAACATTCAGGACATCCTCAAATCCCGAGGGGCCGCAAAGGTTGCAGCCTTTACGGATAAGGGCATACGGAAGCTGGGACTTTTTGATCTGATTGAAGAAGAGCTGAAAAAAGCAAATATAGAATATGACATCTATGACGATTTTCCTTCAGAGCCCGGCTATCAGGAAGTGCAGCATGTCATTGATCAGTTTAAGGGCAAAGGCTATGATTTTGTAGTTGCATGCGGCGGCGGATCTGTTCTTGATACAGCTAAACTGGCATCTGTACTTGTTACTGATGAGTATGGGGTAAAGGAGTTGCTGGATGATCCGAAACGCGCAAAAAAGTGCCTTGAGATACTGTCCATCCCTACAACAGCCGGTACCGGTGCCGAGTGTACACCAAACGCTATAGTAGGTGTACCGGAGAAAGAGGTCAAAATAGGCATCGTCAATGATAATATGATGTCTGATTATGTAATACTTGATGCGAGACTTATTGAAAATCTCCCGAAAGCTATTGCCGCAACCACAGGTGTTGATGCCATGTGTCATTGTATCGAGTGCTATACCTCCAACAAAGCCAATGCCTTTTCCGATACTTTTGCACTTCGCGGATTTGATATAATAATGAACAATATCGAAAAGGCATGTAATGATAAGGATGCCCTTACCGAAAAAAATAATATGCAGATTGCTGCTTTTTACGGCGGCGTCGCAATCACCGCATCCGGAACCACCGCAGTACATGCTCTCAGCTATCCCCTGGGAGGCAAATATCATATACCTCACGGTACAGCCAATGCCATGCTGCTTATTTCAGTAATGAAGTTTAATGCAGGAGATGCGGATTTTCGCAGAAGACTGGCTGAGGCCTGGGACACCGCATACCATGGAGAAAGAAGATTAGAGACTATTGATGAAAAGTCAGCTGCACTTATAAGCTGGATGGAAGAAATAGTAAAGAATCTGAATATACCTTCTGATCTTAAGGAGTTCGGTGTCAGATCAGAGGATCTTGACAGCCTTGTTGCATCAGGCTTACAGCAGAAAAGACTTTTGGTTAATAATATGCGGGAAGTAACAGCAGAGGATGCACGCAGAATATACCTTGAAGTTATTTAAATAATGGTGTTTACAATTTATACACGTCTCAAAGAGCTGTTTCTTTGAGACGTTTTTTATTTCGAAAATAATGCAGATTGTTTCAGAACTGAACGATATATGAAGTCTGAGAATATTTAACAGCTATTTTGCCTCTGATATCATAATTATGACGAGTTCATTAAATGTTAATTTAAACGGCCTGAAATTAATAATTCAATTAACATGATGATGTATTGTTACTTTGAGGAGGAAGCTATGGCTGACATTAGACCAATCGTAGGTATTTCCATGGGAGATCCATTCGGAAACGGTCCTGAAATTACTGTTAAAGCGCTTAAGGATAAAACCCTTTATGACCGCTGCAGACCACTTATAGTCGGAGACAGGACATCAATGGAGTATGCCCTGAAAGTATCGGAAAAGATTGATGGAATAAAGCTTGAACTTAATGTTGTAAGAGACCCGCTGGAAGGTAAATATGAGTACGGAACCATAGATCTGATAGATTTAGGTATAGTTCCTGCGGATAAAATCCCTGACACACTGGATGATATAAACGGACCTCAGCCTTTTAAAATCGGAGCCTGTGCACTTGGGGGTGAAGCAGCTTTTCAGTATGTTGTCCATGTTATACAGCTTGCAATGGCAGACAAAGTTGACGCTACGGTCACAAATGCTCTGTCAAAGGAAGCTATAAATATGGCAGGGCATCACTATTCAGGCCACACCGAGATATACGCAGATTATACAGGAACCAAAAAGTATGCGATGATGCTTGCTCACGAGGATTTAAGAGTAGTGCATGTGTCAACCCATGTGTCTCTGAGGGAGGCTTGTAACCGGGTAAAGAAGGACAGGGTGCTGGACTGCATACATATGGCAAACGAAGCCTGCAAAGCACTGGGCATCCGCAACCCAAAAATCGGAGTTGCAGGTCTTAATCCCCATTGCGGAGAGGAGGGTATGTTTGGCCGGGAGGAAATCGAGGAAATACAGCCGGCAATAAATGCGGCACTGGCAGAAGGCATAAATATCCCCGAGAAGAAACCCACACCACCGGATACGGTTTTCTCAAAAGCACTGGGAGGAATCTATGACATTGTTGTGGTCATGTACCACGATCAGGGACATATCCCTCTTAAGGTAAAGGGATTTGTTTATAATAAGCGTGAACAGCACTGGGAGGCAGTTGCCGGCATTAACATGACATTGGGTCTTCCCATAATCCGTGTTTCCGTAGATCACGGAACCGGCTTTGGTCATGCAGGTAACGGAAGAGCAAACGAGTTGTCACTGGTTAATGCTATCGACGCGGCACTTATGATGGCTTCCTACAGAAACAATAAGGAGATAAGACTTCAGGCTGTATAACCGATTGAAGGCTGTACACTGCTTGCAGACCGTATAGCCGGTTACAGGCTGTAAAGTCATGTACTCAGTCTTATCTTAAAGGAGCATGAATACTCCCGGAGCAATCAGTATTAAAGGATCATAACTATGATTATCGATGATTTTAAGAATATAGAATTATATACCTCCATGCTTCCGAATTTAAAGCAGGGCCTTGCTGCCATTAAGGAAACGCAGGAAAAAGGCAGCTTAGAGGAAGGCACTTATACTTTTCAAGGCGGTTTTTTCAAGGTGCAAAAGGGGGTTACAAAAGCCTTTACCGAAGGAACCTTCGAAGCTCACAGAAAATATATAGATGTGCAGATACTTCTGGATGGTTCTGAGGAAATAGCCTGGAAGGAGCTTTCGGATCTGACTGAAGCCATACCTTATGATGAGGAAAAGGATGCCGCAAGATACAGTGGAACCTTTGAACACAGCATGTTGATAAATAAAGGTATGTTCTGGGCTGCCTTTCCACATGACGGTCATAAGGCCGTATCTCACTTTGTAACGCAGCATGATTTCACCAAAATCATCCTGAAACTTCCTGCAGAAAGCAGTTAAAAAATCACCAAACCTCCATTAAATCCAAGCAGTACGTTCATTTTGAACGTGCTGCTTTTTTTCGTCATAATCCCGGTCAGGTTTTTGCGTATCTCCATACAGTTGTACGTGAGATGCCCAGACGTTTTGAAGCAAGGGTCTGATTTCCGTCACATTCCTTCAGTACTCTCAGTACGATCTCGGCATTCATCTCATCCAGAGTGCGGTTCATATCAAAAACCTCCGGACCGTTGATGCCGGGAGCTGTTGTAGGTGTCAGCTTTTCTCTGGCAAGGACCTTTTCTACATCCTGAGCCCTGATGAGAGGCTGATCTGTTATGCTTACAAGCTCCTCCATTATACGCCGGAATTGAGAGTAGTTGTGGGGCCAGGAAAATTCCTGCATCATTCCTATGCCTTCTGTTTCCATTCCCAAAATCTCCGCATCACTGAATTGCATAGACTGACTGAGATAGAGATTTATCAGTTTAGGAATCTGATTCCTGATGGAGTTAAGTGAAGATAAAGTCAGCACAGTACATCCAAGCTTGTTGGTGAAGGTCTCTGCAACCTTTGAAACAGCTCCGCCTTCCACCGGGAATGATAATATTACATGATTTCTGGAGCATACCTCCATATCCATGATCACGGACAACAGCTCCAGCGGGTCATATTTTATATGACTGAGTCCGGATATATAAATGGTATTTCCCGAATCGGCAAAAGGAGAGTGGTGGTTGCTCTGCAGAAAATCAATTGATTTATCATTTAACAGTTCACAGGTGATCACTATAAAGGGATGGTTGCCGTTGGAACTTTTGTTATAAATCATGTTTGCAGCAGATTCTTTACCGGTTCCTTCTTCACCGTATATCATTACCGGCCGTTTAAATTTTGAAGCCCGTTCCAGATCTTCAGCATTGCCCAGAATATCACTAATGTTTACAAAGAAGCTGTTGTAGAAGGCTTCATGTGCCTCTGACTGGGTATAGTATTTTAAGCCTGATTGTCCGCTCAGGAAGGGGGCACGGCTGCGTTCAATGTAAAACACAGTGTAAAGATGGCCGTCAGAATCAAGCTTCAGGGCCTTTATATGATACAGGTTACGGTTCAGATATTTAATGATACGGCTTGATTTATTGGCAGGAACATTGGGGATCTCTTTCTTGAGAATGTTTTGCAGTTCCTCCCGCTTATCAAAAGTCATATTCGAAAATATAATGTTATCATTTTCGTCGAATATGACGGTATCGTTAGCCTGTCTGTCAATGATCTGCCGCAGAAATGCATTTTCTGATTTGAGAACCCTCATTGAGTCAACCAGATCTATGGCATTTGTAAATGCTTTTCGTATGCCGTTCTGTCCTGAAGTCAGAAGTACGCAATTTAAACCATGTCTTTTTGCAGTTGCCGCAGATGCTGCATCACAAAGCACTATTTCATATCCCTGTTCATGAACATGGCTCATGGTCTGATCAAGCTGTCCCGCACTGTCTATGGTGAAAACCTGTAATTTTTTCTTGATAAGCTTAGATATGCTTTGTATAGGCTCTGTAATGTTGGAAAATCCTACGACAGCTATATCGCTTGATATGTTATCCGCAAGTCTTAGAGCGCGGAGTATATCATAATCCGTAAGTTCGATCTCCACAACAGGCACAGGGACCTGGGTCCTTAGCATTCGCGCCGTACCGCCTCTTGATACTATAACATCAAAATCACCATGAAAGTTATTGCGCGCAGCCATAACACCTTCCTGCAGATCACCATCCAGAACCTCTATATCCAGTTCTCCTTTAAAATCTTCTGCCACCTTCAGCATAAGTGTTTTCATACCGGCATACGGAGCAATGCCGAGAACACGTATCTTATTGTTCATTACTCCCTCCACTAAAGTAAAACTGCACAAATCACGTTCCGTTTCCGATGCATCTATGTACACCAAGCCGACTGTGATTGCTGTTTTAACAAAACACATCGTGACAAAGCACAATGTGCATACCCTATGTTTAATATTTAAACAGCATTTTGCTTAAAATGCAATTGAATGAAGCTTTTTTTATAGGTAATATCAACATATAAATATTTGAATCATGAATTTATTAAACAGTATGCAACTTGATTCAAACAGGTCGTTTAAATTTTAAACATTATTTAAATTGGAGGAAGTAATAATGAGAAAAAGATTATTCTCTAAGTTAATGGCAAGTGCATTGGCATTTTCTATGGCAGCGGGTCTTACAGGCTGCGGAAGTTCAGGATCATCTGCACCGGCAGCAACCACCACAGCAGCTCAGGATCAGGCGGCAGCTGCAGAAACAACAGCTGCACCGGTAATAGAAGGAACCAAGACAGAGGGCATCGCCGATATGAGCGGCACAGCACTTAACTTCTGGTCAGACAAGGTCGGCTCCGGATCCTACAATATGATAGTTGCCATGTCCAAGGTTCTTGAGGAAGATGCCGGATTCCAGGCTGTGAATGTTGATCCGTCATATCCGGGCGGTATGGGGGCTCCATATATTTTCAAGGAGAATGGTGTGGATCTTTCATTTGTAAACGGTGCTCCTGCAAAGTGGGCTATGGAAACAGGTACTCTTGAACGTGAACCGACCAGCGGATATGCAGCAGTTATCGGCGGACTTACCCAGGTTGCATATATCAACTGTATCTCCAACAAGTTCCTTAAGGATAACAATGTCTCAACCATTGAAGAAGTATTTGAAAAGAAGCTTCCCCTCAGAATCGGCTGTTCATCCAAGGGATCAATGGATGCTGAGGGAGCATATCTTCTCCTTGAGTACTTTGGAGTTACGGAAGAAGAGCTGAACAGCTGGGGCGGCGGAATCACCAATCAGGGCGGTGACCAGAATGCAGAAGCATTGGCAGACGGACAGATAGATTTCTATATCGACCATACATCCTCAGCATCATCAACCATGGCACAGATCGCAACAACCTGTGATGTCACCTTCCTTCAGTGGGGTGATGATCTCGTTAACTGGTTTGTAAATGAAAAAGGCTATGACAAGATAACCATTCCTGCAAATTCCTTCAAGGGTCAGGATACTGAACTTGTTCTTCCGGGCTCACCCGATTGTCTTTTTGCAAATGAGAATCTCTCAGAGGATGTTGTTTATGCGATCACCAAGTGTCTCTCAGAAAACAGAGATGCACTTGTAAAGGAATACGCATCCCTTTCAGGATGGGATCCAGCAACAGCATGGGAGTCTCAGAAGATCGGCGGATGCCCGCTTCATCCGGGTGCCGAGAAGTACTACAGGGAAATGGGATACATCAAGTGATAAAACCTATCTCAGTTCTTAAAGTTCTTTAACAGGATTGTTTTGAGATAGCTCCGGAGCCGGGATCCTTTTCGGGAGGAGTCCGGTTCCGGATATTTTTAACCATAACATCTGGTTTATCGTGTTCGGACGAATCATAAAGTCACAAATCAATGTTCAAACGCATGATTTGATACTTTTAACCATTACATCCTGACATTTCAGATCGTTTGATTTCATTGTGGAGTATGGAGGATACAACAATGAGTGAAAATATAAAAGCAGAAGCCGTTCAGGACCAAGCGGTAAAGCCCAAGCTTTCCAAAGCTGATGAATTGGGAAGAAAGCTGGCAAAGGAAGATGGTGATGAAACGAAGATCGCCAAAATAATGAAGGCCGCTCCTGCATGGCGTAAAGCAGTTATCATAGGACTTTCGGTTTTCTGGGTAAGCTTCCAGCTATATATCAAACTGGTTAAGCCTTTGGATCCATGGCTTCAGTTGCCTTTACATATGTGCCTTGCTCTTGTAATGGTATGGCTCATGAATCCTATGCAGGAAAAGTCAAAGATCCACAGTAAGCTCTGGTGGATATATGATGCATTGCTTCTTATCGGAGCATGTTACGTATTTTTCTATTATGCATCTCATGCAAAAACTCTTGATTACAGACTTTACTCTGTGGACAAAATGAATTTTGATGATGTACTGGCAGGTACTATCCTGATCATCGAATGCATGGAAGCCGTAAGAAGAGTGGTTTCATTATCTCTTTTCTGGGTTATTGCCTTCTTTATGGCATATGCATGGTTTGGGCAGTTTGTTCCGGGTATTTTCCATTATGATGGAATCAGCTATCCGAGATTTATCGAAACTCTTTCCCTTGGCGAAAACGGCATATTCGGATCACCTCTTGGAACTTCACTCAATACCCTGTTCTACTTCCTCATGTTTGGCTGCTTTTTTGCAAATTGCGGAGGCGGATCGGTACTTACGGATGCAGGTCTTTCACTGTCGGATAAGACTGTAGGCGGTCCTGCCAAGGCAGCAGTCATATCCTCAGGACTTATGGGTATGATTTCAGGTTCTGCAGTTGCCAATGTTACAGGCACAGGTGTTTTCACCATACCTTTGATGAAAAAAACCGGATATTCTTCGGAAGAAGCCGGTGCCGTTGAATCTGTTGCTTCAACAGGCGGACAGATCATGCCTCCCATTATGGGTGCCGGAGCCTTTGTCATGGCAGAGATCATAGGTATCCAGTACGTAAAGATCGCTGCGGCAGCTATAATTCCTGCAATAGCATATTTCGTAGCGGCACTCATGGTAGTACATCTTATCGCCCGTAAGAGGCATATCGGCAAGAATCCCAACGTGCACTATACAGGCAAGCCTATCCTTCCAAGAGTTTACAGACTTCTTCCCATCATAGTTCTGGTATTTATGATCGTAAGAGGCATGTCACTTCCAAGAGCAGGTATCATCTGTACGGTGCTTGCCATAATCATAAGCTTTATTTCTCAGGATACACGAATGTCTCCGAAGAAGTTCCTTTATACAGTTCTTGACGGTATACGCCAGGCAGCAAATATCGCTATACCAACCGCCTCCTGCGGTATCATGATCGGTATCGTGGTACGTTCGGGTATAGCAGTTAAGATCGCAAAGATAATAGACAAGACAGGTAATAACTCCTTATTCCTGGCGCTGGTAGTAGCATCCCTGGGATGTATCATACTGGGCATGGCACTTCCGACAGTAGCGGCTTATCTGATTGCCAACACTCTTTTTATTTCAGCAATTCAGGGACTTGGAATTTCAGCTCTTACAGCCAACATGTTCATATTCTACTTTGGCGTAGTAGCACAGATAACACCACCTGTTTGTCTTGCATCCTTTACAGCCGCAGGCATTGCCGGAGGATCCGCATGGAAAACGGGCTGGAAGGCCTTCTCCTTTGCTATAACAGGATTTATCGTTCCGTTTATGTTTGTTTACAGACCGGCACTTCTCCTGGACGGAACAGCACTTGAGATCATCCAGTCAGGTCTCATGCTTGCATTTGCCACCTTCTGTCTTGCAGGCTGTGTATCAAGCTACATGTTTGGAGACCTGAAGATCTGGGAAAGGATAGTGTTTGCGGTTATAGCATTTATGTTCATACTTCCGTCAGGTATGTCTGATGTTATAGGTCTTTTGGCAGGTGCTGTGTTTATGGGCTACAGACTGTTAAAAGGAAAAAAAGAAGGCGCTCTGAGTCATAGTGATGCTAAGGCCGCCGTAAATGTATAAAAATAAAAAAGATAGGGTGACTGCGCTATGGTAAAACTTTTGATCATTGCTGATGACTTTACAGGCGCGTTGGATACAAGCATTCAGTTTGCCAAACGAGGGGCACTCACTGTAGTGCGTACAAAAAGAAATGTAGATTATGGGGCATTGGAACCGGATATCAGTGTTGTAGTAGTTGATTCTGAAACCAGACATGTAACGGCGGAGGAAGCCTACAAGGTTGTTTCGGAAATCGTGGATAGTGCTGTTAAAGCCAAAGTACCTTACATATATAAGAAAACCGATTCTGTCCTGAGAGGAAATGTCGGTGCAGAGCTTGCTGCCCTTTGCGACAGGGGCTTGGGAATGGTACATTTCGCCCCTGCCTTTCCCGACATGGGGAGGACAACCAGCAATGGAATACAGTATGTGGACGGACTTCCGATTGCAAAAAGCGTATTTGGAAATGATCCTTTTGAGCCGGTCATGACATCAAGTATTCCTGAGCTGATTAAGGCTGAGACGGATACCCCTGTGCATCTTATCTCAAAGGGAGAGGAGGTAAATATATCCGGAAAGGGCATATATCTTTATGATGCGGAAAAAGCTTCTGATCTATGGTCTATAGCCACTAACCTGAAGAAAAACCATCAGCTTATGACACTGGCCGGATGTGCCGGTTTTGCAGACTCTCTGGCAGGTGTAATGCATATTTCAGACAGGCCGGAAAAGACATTAAACATTCCAAAAGGCTTATGTATCGTATGCGGAAGTGTCAATCCGGTAACGGTCAGGCAGATGGACATTGCAGAAAAAATCGGAATTCCAAGGGTTCATATAGACAGAAATATGTGCCTTAATGACAGCTGGACCAATTCCGTAGAGGCCGTAAATCTGGTTCACACATGGATAAGTACGGTTGATAACGAAGGCGCTGTATTACTTGATGTCAATTCCGGTTCTGATGTACCTTTTTCTGATATGAGGATTAATCCTGATGACAGAGGAAAGGTGTCTGAAAATCTGGGAAAAATCGTCAAATGTATGATAGACGGCGGCCTTAATGCGACTTTGTTCCTTACCGGCGGAGATACGCTTTTAGGCGCCATGAATGCACTTAATGTATATGCATTGACACCCATCACAGAAGTGATGCCGGGTGTTGTGGTATCGTCATTTAACTATGGAGAAAAGGATATATACTGCATTTCAAAATCCGGCGGCTTCGGAGGAGAAAATCTGATACCGGAGCTTTGCGAAATTCTCGGATCGGATGTTGAAATAAATAAGGGCATACCGGTATAAAAAGGTATAAAGAAGATCTAAAGAGGATATAGTTTGAAAGTGAACCTTCAAACTTAAATTAAAGGGTCATATACGGATCCGGGTCAACCCGATTCGTGCATGACCCATGGAGGTAAAAATGAAACAGGCAGATATAAAGGGCATCATAGTCCCTATAATCACACCCATGTATGAAGATGAGTCCATCAACACTGATGTGCTGAAGGAACAATGCGACAGAATGATCGAGGCGGGAATACATGCCATTTTCTGTTTTGGTACAAACGGTGAAGGATACATACTTAACGGCAAGGAAAAAGAACTTGTGCTGTCAACGGTCGTAAAACATGTAAACGGCAGAGTTCCGGTTTACGCAGGTACCGGCTGTATATCAACAAAAGAGACCATTGAACAGTCGAAGATGGCAGAAGCCTGCGGCGCAGACGTACTGTCCATAATTACACCATCTTTTGCGGCGGCATCACAGGATGAGATACAGAGACATTATGAGACAGTGGCAGCCTCGGTGCCCGAGATGCCCATCGTTCTTTATAACATACCTGCACGCACAGGAAATAAAATAGATCCAAAGACTGTGGGTAAGCTCGCTCAGGTGGATAATATCGTGGGAGCCAAGGATTCAGGCGGAGATTTCAAAAACATACTTGCTTATATAGAGGCCGGCAAATCGAAGAAGAACGGAAAGTTCGCTGTACTGTCGGGCAATGACCAGCTTATACTCTGGACCCTTCAGGCAGGCGGAACCGGAGGGATTTCAGGCTGTGCCAATGCTTATCCCCACAATATGGCCATGATATACAACGAATTCGTTGCCGGACACTGGGACGAAGCAAAGAAGTACCAGGATGCCATAGGACCCTTCAGAGAGAATTTTGCGGGGGCAAATCCCAACACCGTTGTGAAAACAGCAGTAAGACTTATGGGCTATGATGTAGGACTTTGCCGCGCACCGTTCAACATGATACCGGAAGCAAAAATCGAAGCAATCAAAAAGAATCTTGCGGAAAACAAAGCAAATCATATGACGTAAGAAAAAGTCCAAACACAAATGTGTGCGTTAGCGCTAATCAGTGAGTGGCAGTACTTTTAACAATAATTCTTTTTATGTAACAGGAAGACCGGTCTTCGAAAGGCCGGTCTTTTTTCTATGGATGTTAAGCCTTCGGCAAATATCCACGAGAATTCTGTTTATATGACCCCGTCGGGAGAGAGCATCTGTGAAATGTTGCGCCCGCAACACCCTTCTTTAATTTTTCGTATAAGCTTTAACATGTCCACAAGACGATGGACAATAAATCCCAGCAAAGCAGCTACAACAAAGGAGTCAAGCAATGAGCGCATTTTTAGGACCTATACATCAACTGATGTATCAGAAGATTCTAACCAGAGAAGAAATCATAAAACGGATAATCCAAACCGCCAAAGAGAATGATTGGGAGCCTGTGGTTAATGGGAAGCCTCTTGACAGTTTCGCGAAAGAGACATTACCACCCATTGAAGAAGTCATAGATCTTTCAAAT
>DFGZ01000055.1 GCA_002371295.1 Oribacterium sp. UBA3737
TTCTCCATAAATGAAACGCCCTTGCCCTTAACTGTATGGCAGCAGATGAACTTTGGCTTTCCGTTGTGAGGAGCCTGAAGTGCTTCGTCGATAGCCTTGACATCATGTCCGTCAACTTCGTATACTTCCCAGCCGAATGCCCTGAACTTAGCATTGATATCTCCAAGGTTCATAACATCTTCATTTGAGCCGTCAATCTGGAGATGGTTGTAATCAAGCATCCATGTGAGGTTGTCAAGCTTGTAATGAGCTGCTGACATCGCTGCCTCCCAAACGAGACCTTCCTGGCATTCGCCATCGCCAAGAACAGTATAAGTCTGCCATGTCTGCTTCTTAAGCTTAGCTCCAAGTGCAAGTCCGATTGAGATAGATGCGCCCTGTCCGAGGGAACCGGTATTTACATCTACGCCGGGTGTCTTCTTGCAGTCAGGATGTCCCTGAAGATGGCTGTGAAGCTGACGAAGGCTTGCAAGATCAGACTTAGGAAAATATCCAAGATCAGCAAGTATTGCGTAAAGTGTCGGGCAGGAATGTCCTTTACTGAGTACAAATCTGTCACGCTCAGGGTTCTTTGGATTCTTGGGATCAAGACCCTTCATTGTGTCATAGTAAAGAGCCATCAGCATCTCTACGCATGAAAGAGATCCGCCCGGATGTCCTGACTGACATGCAAAAAGCATCTTCAAAATTTCAGCGCGGATTTCTTTCGCTTTCTTTTCGTAATCCATATAAAACTCCTCCTAAATATGTTCGGCTATTAAAAAACAGCTAGAGTAAACTTTAATATATGCAGAAATTATGTCAACATAAATCTGCCTTTGTACTAATAATAAAAAGACTTTGTAGATATTGTCTATTTTTTAACACATAGTTTTGTTGTATTTCCATAAAATACCGAGCTAATTGTCGTACAATTCCTAAATATCCGCTATCCCTTGACAGCACCTGCGGTAAGGCCTTCAACAAGTCTCTTCTGAGCAAAGAAGAACATGATGCAAACCGGAATAATGGTCAGGATTCCTCCTGCAGTAAGAAGATCCCACTGTACGCCAAGCTGACCTATAAGTGATTTCAGTGCTACAGGTATGGTCCTTGTAGCCGTATTCGTGAACATCATGGCAAAGGTATACTCATTCCATGACTGCATGAAGATATATACACCTGTTGCTATGATACTGGGTCTCAAAAGCGGAAATACTATCTTCATAAAGGCCTGTCCCCTGTTGCATCCGTCCACCATGGCCGCTTCCTCCAGGGACATGGGCAGATCATTTATGAAACCGATCAGCAGCCAGACCGAGAAAGGAATGGTAAAGGTAGTATATGCAAGTACCAGCGATGTGGGCGTATACAAAAGATGCAGATTTCTCATTATGGAATAAAGAGGAATCAGAAGAAGCACCGTAGGGAACATATTATTGCAGAGAAAGATACTCATTAGCACCTTTCTGCCCGGAAATATGTACCTTGAAAATGCATATGCCGCCATAGTTGCCACTGTCAGAGTAACTACCGTAGTACAAAATGCCACTATAAAGCTGTTCTTCATGGCTGAAAAGAAATCAACCGTACTCGTGAACAGCTTTCCGTATGCTGAAAAATCAGGATGTGCCGTCCAGTATGTCACCACCTTTCCATACAGCTCATCATAGGGCTTTATGGATGTAAGGAATGTCCAGTAAAACGGAAATAGCAGGAAAAGCAGCATCAGGAACATAACCACGAATTTAAGAATAGTCAGTGCTACAGGTTCTCTTCTCATCACTTCTCCTCCTTAAAATTCATCCTCAGATACGGTACTACAACTACAAGAAGCAGCAGAGCCAGGCAGATGGCCATAGCAGATGCATAGCCCAGGTTCAGGGCATTGGCCTTGTTATAGATGTATACAGACAATGTCTGAGTGGAATAAGCAGGACCGCCCTCAGTCATGTTAAAGATAACATCCACAGAGTTTGCGACCCAGATGATTCTGAGAAGTCCAGTTACAAAGATGGTATTCTTTATTGATGGGATAGTAATGTAGAAAAGCCTCTGAATTCTGCTGGCTCCGTCTATCTCCGCCGCCTCATACATATCCGTAGATACGCCCTGAAGCGCAGCCAGAAGCATCAGTGCAAAGAAGGGAATACCCTGCCAGACGATAGTGACGATTACAGAAGGAAATGCCGTCGGTTTCTGTGAAAGAAACGCTATTTTATCATTTATGATGTTCAGCCTCATGAGTACATCATTGAGAACGCCGGCATTGCCATCATATATCCATCTCCACATCAGACCGATAAGGACTCCGGGGGTAACCCAGGGCACCATGCTCACCGCTCTCACAAAGCCTCTTCCTCTGAATTGTGAATTGAGTATAAGCGCCAGCACAAATCCGAAGAAGAACTGAAAGCCTACACCAAAGATGACCCACAGTATGGTTCTCAAAACAGCATTCAAAAACTGTTTATCGAGAAATGCGTTTAAGTAATTTTCGAGTCCGATAAATGCTATATCTTTTGGGCGCCTGAGATCATAGTTCTGAAAACTCATCAGGAAGGCATTGAGCACGGGAACAAACACTACGCACAGGATGATGAGTGTCGCAGGAGCCACAAGAAGAAAAGGCCATATAGAACGCTTTTTAGTCATGTCAATCTCCTTAAGTGTCTCTAAGATTAAGTCGGTTCGGAATCGATATCACAGGAAACGGTACTTATATAAAGAAGATCTCTTATCTCTTTTCAAAGCTCAGTCGGGGATTAACCCCCGACTGAATAAATACTCAATCCCCTATGAGAATTAATCATTTCCAAAGACCATCCTGCAGGATCTGCATAGCATCAGCCGCAGTGATGTCTCCTGTAAGAGCCTGTGCTACTGTATTTGGCCAGAGGTCACTGATCCATTCAGTTGTTGTATCACGTATAGGAAGGATACCTGCATAGCTCTCACCGTCGAGAGAAGCCTTCATGAAACGGTTGTTCTGGAAGTACTCTCCCGCACCTACAATCTTTGATACAGGAACATTTCCTGTACCTTCACACCACATCTTCTGTCCTTCGCCTGTTGCAAGGTACTT
>DFGZ01000087.1 GCA_002371295.1 Oribacterium sp. UBA3737
GAGACCATCAAGCTGGAGCATTAAAATGTAATTATACAAAAGTTTAAGTCCTACGCATTGCTCCGCCAGCGCTCACGCAATGCTGCAGGGATCTCGAATCCGCGCTATTGCGCTGCTTCTCGATCCCTGTTGTCGTATCAGATGACTATGTATCCCGGCAAGCAAGCTTGCAGGCTACATAGTCGCCTGATACAGGACTTCTGAAGGAGATAGAGATGATCAAGATTTATGAGATGGGAAAAATAAAGGACGAAGAGATCTTCGCCCGTTTTGAGCCGACAAGCAGTGTAGAGGATATCGTAAAGGATATCATAGCCCATGTAAGAGAAAATGGTGACGAGGCCCTGAGAGAATACAGCTCAAAATTCGATCATGTGGAGCTATCGGATTTTCTGGTCGGTGAAGATGAGATAGAGGCCGCCCTTAAAAAGGTGGAGCCTGAGTTCATAAAGGTGCTTGAGGAGGCGGCAGACAACATCAGCGCTTTTCACAGTAAGCAGGTGAGAAACAGCTTTATCATGGCTGATAAGCCGGGAGTTATCCTCGGGCAGCGGGTCATTCCTCTTGAGAAGGTGGGACTTTATGTGCCCGGCGGTACAGCGGCATATCCTTCAACGGTTCTTATGGATTCCATTCCGGCAAAGATCGCAGGAGTTGAGGAAATAGTAATGGTGACTCCTCCAAACAAGGAGGGCTCGGTAAATCCTTACATCCTTGCAGCAGCACACGTTGCAGGCGTGGGACGCATATTTAAAATCGGCGGTGCTCAGGCCGTTGCGGCACTTGCCTACGGCACAGAGTCCATTCCGAGAGTAGACAAGATAGTAGGCCCCGGCAATGCTTTCGTAGCGGAGGCAAAGAAGCAGGTATTCGGACAGGTTGGCATCGATATGATAGCAGGCCCCTCTGAGGTTCTGGTACTTGCAGACGGTAAGTCGGATCCACGATTTGTGGCGGCAGATCTTCTCAGCCAGGCGGAGCATGATAAGAATGCTTCCGCAGTGCTCATCACAGAATCCATGGACCTTGCAAAGGCAGTTCAGGAGGAGCTGGAGGTACAGCTTAAGAAGCTTTCGAGAGAAGACATTGCCCGTCCATCCATAGAGAATAACGGAAAGATCATCGTGGCCCGTGACCTCATGGAGGGAATCGAGGCTGCCAACAGAATCGCTCCTGAGCACATGGAGGTATGTGTGGATCAGCCCTTTGATTATCTTCCGCTTATTAAGAATGCGGGTTCTGTATTCCTTGGCCGTTACAATGCTGAGCCTACGGGAGATTATTTTGCCGGACCGAACCACACACTTCCTACTTCCGGAACTGCACGTTTCTACAGCCCCTTGTCTGTGGACGATTTCGTAAAGAAGATGCAGTACAGCTATTACACTAAGGAAGCATTGGAGAAGGATTACGACAAGATCTCACTCTTTGCCAATAAGGAAGGTCTCACCGCACATGCAAGGGCGGTAGACATCAGATTCGGAAAAGAGGACAGGGACTGAAGGAAAGGGAAGAACATTTTATTGTGAGGATGCTTTATTGTGATGATGCCACACATTGCACATGAATGTGTGCGGTGGCACTATCGGTGAGTGGCAGTACTCTTGAAACTCACATAATCGTGATTATTTATGGGACGAACAGTCACGGAATCATTTAAATTAATGGTTATAAAGATTTCGGGAGCTAAGTAATCACATCATGTTATTTCAAAGGATGGAAAGAATGATAGCTATAATTGACTATGGTGTAGGAAATCTTTTTTCACTGAAAAGCTCTATAACTTCTATAGGTGCCGAGGCTGTTGTCACCTCGGATAAAGAGGTCATAAATGAAGCGGACCACGTTATCCTTCCCGGAGTCGGAGCCTTCGGTGATGCGGTAAAAAAGCTTCGGGATTCAGATCTTTTTGATTTTGTGAAGGAGCAGGCAAAGACAGGAAAGCCGTTTCTCGGAATCTGCCTCGGGATGCAGCTTCTTTTCGAAAAGTCCTATGAATACGGAGAGCATGAGGGGCTTGGGCTTGTTTCCGGAGTAATCCGCCCTATAGAAGGTGAGATACCTGCGAATCTGGACATCCCTCATATGGGATGGAACAGTCTTCATTTTATAGAAAGAGAAGGGGAGAAAGGCGAAAAGAATGATGCCTTCGGTGCTCCGGCGGGGAGATCACCTTTATTTAAAGATTTAAAAGAAGGGGATCACGTATATTTCGTCCATAGCTTTGCGGCCTTTGAATGTGACCGTAATCTCACAGCTGCAGCGGACTATGGCATTCCTATAACCGCGGCGGTACAGAACAACAATGTCTATGGCACCCAGTTCCATCCTGAAAAGAGCGGGGATGTGGGCATGAAGATACTGAAGGCATTTGCAGAGCTATGATGAGGTGAAACATGATTCTATTTCCTGCGATTGATTTATATGATCATAAAGTGGTGAGACTCCTGAAGGGTGATTATGAAAAAATGACTGTTTACAGTGATGACCCTCTGGCAACCGCAAAAAATATAGAGGGTATGGGCGGCAAATGGCTTCACCTTGTGGATCTTGAGGGTGCAAAGGACGGAACCACACCGAATTTTGATGTGGTGAGTGCCATTGCAAAGGATACCGGATTAAAGGTTGAGATCGGCGGAGGTATAAGATCCTTTGAGACTATAGAGAAATATCTAAATGCAGGCGTCCAAAGAGTTATCCTTGGAACCAAGGCGGTGAAGGATCCCGGATTTCTGAAGGAAGCTGTTTCCAAATGGGGAGATAAGATAGCAGTCGGAGTTGATGCGAAGAACGGGAAGGTTGCCGTTAACGGATGGATGGATGTGCTGGATATCGATATGTTTGATTTCCTTCAGGATATAAAGGAAATGGGTGTAAAGACAGCCATAGTGACTGATATTTCAAAGGACGGTGCCATGAAGGGGACCAATCTTCCTTTGTATGAGAGATTGTCAAAGCTTTCCGGAATAGACATCACCGCGTCAGGCGGGGTTTCGACACTGGATGATCTTAAAGCCCTTAAGGACATGGATATATATGGTGCGATACTCGGCAAGGCCATGTACAACGGAGCCATCGTGTTATCGGAAGCTCTGGAGCTGGTGAATTCCTGAGCTGTAGAAGTTGAGAAGTATCGCTGTATGAGTCCGAAAATAAGGTTATAGATAGATTTGTACGGCTTATGATCGGTTTACTTTGTGGGAGGGCTGATGATTACTAAAAGAATTATTCCCTGTCTTGATGTGAGAGACGGGCGTGTTGTAAAAGGTGTGAACTTTGAGGGGCTTAGGGATGTGAACAGCCCTGTGGAGCTTGGAAAGTTCTATAGTGACTGCGGAGCTGATGAGCTTGTATTCTATGACATTACCGCAAGCTTTGAAGGCCGCAGGCTTTTTACGGATATACTGACTGAGGTGGCAAGTAAGATTTTTATACCATTGACTGTGGGCGGAGGCATTAACACCGTGGATGATTTTGACAGGGTGCTTAAGTGCGGAGCCGACAAGGTCTCCGTGAATTCCGGTGCGATAAAAAATCCTGACCTCATAAGTGATGCTGCCAGGAAGTACGGTAACCAGTGCGTGGTTCTTTCCGTAGATGCCAAGAGAGTGGATGGCTCTTATCATGTATTCCTGAACGGCGGACGCGTTGATACAGGCATGGATGCTCTCAAATGGGTAAAGGAAGGTGTAGAGCGCGGAGCCGGAGAGGTGGTTCTCAATTCCATCGATACCGACGGTGTGAAGAAGGGCTTCGATCTCGAGATGCTGAAGGCTGTCAATGAGCTGGTAAAAGTACCGGTCATTGCTTCCGGCGGTGCGGGTTCCATTCAGGATTTTGTGGATCTTTTTGAGGAGATTCCCGATATATCTGCAGGACTTGCGGCTTCAATCTTCCATTTCGGAGAAGTGAAGATAGGAGACCTGAAGATGAGACTGAAGGATGAAGGTATCCCGGTGAGAATCTGAAGTGTTTATTGTCCTGCCGGTTGATTCAGGTGGTGCGATGTGCCCGGCACATTTAGCAGAGTGATGTCGATTATAAAATGGAGATATGTATGGCTGTCGAAAATTTTGATATAGAAAAAGTGAAATTTGATGATAAGGGGCTGGTGCCCTGTATAGTTCAGGATTATATAACAAAAAGAGTCCTGACCCTTGCCTATATGAATCGTGAATCCTTAGGAATCACCCTTGAAAAGGGCTGTACATGCTTCTGGTCACGTTCCAGACAGGAGCTCTGGCTCAAGGGGGCTACCAGCGGCAATTTTCAGCATATCGTCACCATGGAAGCTGATTGCGACAGGGATGCGATCCTTGTTCAGGTGGTGAAGGACGGTCCAGCCTGCCACAGAGGAAACGACAGCTGTTTTGATGACTCGCTGTATAAGGACTGGCAGGAAAACAAGCCATCGAGAAATGTGAAGATGGAAATCTGATAGGAAAATGTGATTAGCAATAAAGCCTGTTCGTCATTGTATGGTGGACAGGCTTTTATTAAAATATAAGTGCCCGCGGCATGACCCGGGGTTTAGGAGGAATAATGGGTAAGGCAACAGAATACATGGATATATATGATGAAAACAGGCAGAAGACCGGACGTATAGCGGACAGAAAGACGCCTCTTAAAAAGGGAGAGTTCATGATGTACGTGCTTGCCATTCTTGAGACACCGGAGGACGGAAAAATGCTCATAACCCGCCGGGCCCTCGATAAGAAGTGGGCAGCAGGCGCATGGGAGATTCCGGGCGGAGCATCAATGGCAGGGGAGAGTTCACTTGAAGCTGTTGAAAGGGAAGTAAAAGAGGAGACCGGTCTCGATGTTTCGGTGTGTCCCGATGAGCAGAAAACTCCTGTTTTCTCATATATGAATGAGGACCTCGAGAGAGGGGACAATTATTTCGTGGATATATATCACTTCAAATTCCCTTTTGAAGAAAAGGACGTTAATATCCAGAAATCGGAGGCTATCGATCATAAATTTGCGACTGTGGAAGATATTACAGAGCTGAATGGGAAGTCAGAGTTCCTGCACTACCGTAGACTGCTTCAGGCATTGGGAATTGAAAAGTGAAGATAAAAACAAAACTGCAGATGAATATTCACCGGGTTTTGCGAGCCGGAAGAACAGGCTGCGAAGCTGTGCAGTTATCCGGGCACAGGCAGTGTGTAAGGTACGAACATTGGAAGCAGTCTGTTAATCAAAGTGAGCGTACCGGTGCGATCAATCTGCAGTTTTATTAATGTTTCTGACTTTACGCTGCATGTTGTATAATTGTACCGGGATTTGAAAGCTCAGGAGTCGGGAGGAGTATTATGCTGAATATTGAAAAGATAATTGATGAGATAGTAAGCTTGTGCACGCGGGCAGGCGGTAAGCTTCTGCTGGCCCTCTTGATCTTTATAGCAGGACGCTTCGCCATAAAGTACATCATGCAGATGGTGAGGAAGCTTCATGCCATCTCCCTGGCAGATAAGACCGTTTCTTCTTTCGTGATCAGCGGAGTGAACATCGTTTTAAACATTATTATGATACTCAGCATCATAAATGTTCTTGGGGTTCCCATGGCATCAGTGATCACTGTGCTGGCATCAGCGGGAATGGCCATCGGTCTTTCTCTGCAGGGTGCCCTCTCCAACATCGCGGGAGGCATCATGCTTCTCATCTTCAGACCCTTCAGCGTTGGAGAATATATCATGGCGAACGGGGTTGAGGGCAATGTCAGAGCCATCAGCCTCATGTATACCACCCTTCTCACCAACGACAACAAAAAGATTATGATCCCCAACGGTGAGCTCATGAATAAGAGCATTACCAATTTCTCCTGTGAGGAATTCAGAAGAGTGGATCTTCAGTTCACTACGGGAAAGGGCGAAGACATTGACAGAGTCCGTGGGATACTTCTTGATGTTATGGAGGCCAATGCCAAAGTCCTGAAGGATTCACCATCCCGAAGAGCATTTGCATCCATAGACGGCGGAACAAATGAATCCATGATCTTTACGGCAAGGGCATGGGTGAAGACTGCCGATTACTGGGATGTCTACTACGAACTTATGCAGGAGATCACCAGGAAGTTCAAGGAAGCCGGTATTTCAACTCCGGCAGTCAGGATGATACAGCAGTGACATAGAGAAGAGGCCGGGTGTAGCGGTATTTCAGAAGTGATTTTGAGAGGGACCGTTTTATGACTATAGTACCGAAGCTTCTGAATAATAGAATTTGATATAGGACTATTTAATGGACACATTTGATATAGACGAGGTAATTGACGAGCGTAAAACGCTCTATACAACAGATGATCCCCTTACAGGCAGGATAGAGGTCTGTGAGGGTTATTACGAAGAAGATTTCATGCGCTTTCTTCTGGTGGATGGTTCCATGCAGTCGGCGGAGCTTCTTGAAAGAAACGGAGAGCCGGAGCTCCCCTTTGATTATATGGAGAGCTTTAACTGGATATTCAGACTGAACAAGAACATCAGGAGGACACTTCTTATAGGCGGCGGCGGATTTGCCTACCCGAAGTATTATCTTCATAAGTACCCGGAGCGTTATATCGATGCTATAGAGATCAGTCAGACGGTCATCGATGTTGCGAGAGAGTATTTCGGGCTGAGAGATCTGGAAGAAAAGGCGGAAAATCACCTCAAGGTCATAGTTGGAGATGGCAATGCTTATCTCATAGATCTGGCACTGAAGTTAAGAAGTTGTGAAAATAAGAGAACAGCTGCCGGAAAAGATATAAAAGGGGCGACTTCGGAGGAAAGGATTGGAGCCACGGCGGAAACATGCGCTGACGGAATAACAGATTCCCTTACCAAAGCAGAAGCTGATGAGAAAAGTGAAACTATGAAGTACGATGTTATCCTGAACGACGCCTTCGTAGGACATAAGTCCAGTTCGCTTTTAAAAAAATCCGCAGAGCTCATAAAGGCCTGCCTCAATGAAGGGGGGATCTATGCGGCGAATCTGGTGATTCCCCTTAAGGGACCGGGAAGCAAGCAGCCAAAGAAAGATATGGAGGTCTTTCAAGAAGTTTTCAACTACACCTTCCTCCTTCCCTGCGATGATGAGCTTAACCCTTACGCGCCCCAGAACTGTGTATTCTTTGCATCAGATACACCATTTGAGATGTGAAAGTGGAGGATGTTATGGAATTAAAAGCTAACTATCATACACATACCACATTTTGTGACGGTTCGGATACTGCAGAAGATGTAGTAAAAGAAGCAATAAAAAAAGGCTTCACTCATCTTGGCTTCAGCGGGCACATCGACCCCGGAGTCAGGATGAATTTTTCGGAATATGATAAAGAGATAAGACGGTTGCAGGAGAGTTACAAGGGAGAACTGGATATCCTCCGTGGTGTTGAACTTGATAATGTATACGATCCTGAAGCAGTACCGGGAGTTGAATATTACATAGGTTCCACTCATTTCATTCCTGTACCGGGAAGTGAAGTCTGGGAGAGAACAGTCGAGAACGGAACTCATCTTGAAACAGATCCGGATTCCGGACTTTGCGGAGTTGATGGATCTGTTGAAGCACTTCACGATAACTGCTGTAAATATTACAATGGTGACTTCTATGAGATGTCAGCGAAATACTTTGAGTTCGAGTCTCTGATATGTGAACGCATGAACCCTGCCTTTATAGGCCATTTTGATCTCATTACAAGATTCAATGATCTGTCAAAGGAAGATGGGGGACATTTCCTGGATGAAACTTCGGAAAAGTATCTTGGACCTGCAAGAAAAGCTCTGGATAAACTTGTAAAGTACGGTATTCCCTTTGAGATAAACTGCGGAGCCATAAATCGGGGCAGGAAAAAGGAAGCATATCCAAGACCGGAACTTTTGAAGTATTTGAGAGATATCGGAGGAGAGATACTTATTTCATCCGATGCCCATCAGAAAGAGCTTCTGGAGGGAGGTTTTGAAGAAGCATTGGAAACTGCAAAGAAAGCAGGATTTAATCATGTGAATATACTGGTGAGAAATCCGGGAGATAACTTTGATGCCGGAATCTACAGACCTGCGAAGAATACCCGGGATTCAGATGGAGGAAGCCTCTACTGGAAGAAAGTGAGCATTTCATGATGTGGGTGTCAAAAGTCGATATCGAACCTTATAGTTCATCAGGGGGAAAAAACCTTATAGAGCCTGAGCCAGACCGGATAAACTATTAGGCACTTTGAATGATGTATAGTTGATATTACCCAAAGTTATCTTGACATTTTCAGCAGAAAGAAATATGATGAACAAAGTTTTAATCTAATAAACTTAAAGACGTTGATGGTGCACAGTAGTACAGAACCATCTCTCTAAAGAGAATGACCGTGAGGCGCTGAGAGCGGTCTGAGAGATATCTGATATGAATTTTCCCACCTGAGTCGTCCGGGTGAAGTTACAGTAGTCCGGAACGTGAATGCGCGTTAAGCATATTGAGAGTCTGATGAAGTGTTTATGCGCTTTATCTGGAACAAGGGTGGTACCGCGATGATTCGTCCCTGTGTTGTAAGACACAGGGACTTTTTTTATTCGCGATAAGCGTTTCTGAAAGAATCGCCGAATCCGCATTATATCCGCATTAATAAGGAGAAAAACATGGAAAACACAAAGTTGGAAGAGCTGAAGAAGCTTGCTTCGGATTGTATCCGTGAAGCGAAGGATACCAATTCACTTAATGATATCCGGGTAAAATTTCTTGGTAAGAAGGGTGAGATCACTTCCCTGCTTAAGTCTATGAAGGATCTGAGTCCTGAGGAAAAGCCTAAGTTCGGACAGATGGTCAATGCTATCCGTCAGGAGGTTGAAGAGGAACTTCAGAAACACATGACAGAGCTTCAGGAGAAGGCCAAGGAAGCAAAGATGGCTGCTGAAACCATCGATGTTACACTCCCTGCAAAGAAGATAGCTTACGGTCATGCTCATCCAAACACAAGAGCCCTTGAGGAGGTCGAAAAGATCTTCGTAGGTATGGGCTATGAGGTTGTTGAAGGACCTGAAGTTGAGCTTGATGAGTATAACTTTGAGAAGCTCAATATCCCTGCAGGACATCCTGCAAGAGACGAGCAGGATACCTTCTATATCAATGAGAACATCCTTCTCAGAACCCAGACTTCATCCGTACAGGCGAGAGTCATGGAGCAGGGAAAGCTTCCTATCCGTATGATCTGTCCCGGCCGAGTTTTCCGTTCAGATGCTGTTGATGCCACTCACTCACCTTCATTCCATCAGATCGAAGGTCTCGTTATCGACAAGCATGTTACTTTTGCAGATCTCAAGGGAACACTTGATACCTTTGCAAAGGAGCTTTTCGGACCTGAAACAAAGACAAAGCTTCGTCCTCATCACTTCCCGTTTACAGAGCCTTCAGCAGAGGTCGATGTATCCTGCTTCAAGTGCGGCGGAAAGGGCTGCCGTTTCTGTAAGGGAGAGGGCTGGATCGAGATTCTGGGCTGC
>DFGZ01000007.1 GCA_002371295.1 Oribacterium sp. UBA3737
AAATGCTTCTGAGTGGGAAGAGAAAGCAAAGGATCTTGCAGAGAGATTCCAGAAGAACTTCGTTAAGTACCAGGGCAATGAAGACGGAAAGGCACTTGTTGCTGCAGGTCCTCAGCTCTGATTAAAATCTTAAAGATTTTGACTATTTATAAGAGGTGGATGTATAACATCCACCTCTTATTTTTTATGACATGAAAAAAATTATAAAATTGATGAAAAATTTCACAATTATTACTAAATAATTATTGTATTATTTATAAATTAAATGATACAATTACGAAAAGGAAATACGTGAAGAGCATATTATATGGTCAAAATGTAAAGCATGGGATTTCAGGTTGATTTTTGAGATCAGGTCTGTCCGTATTAATTTGGATCATTGGAGTGCAGAGATCTCAAACTCCGGAATACAGCTTTATAAAAAGAAAAGGGAGGGGTGAATATGGCCGATATAAAAGATGCAGAGAGAACCAGAATAAGTATCAAGGAAAAACTTGCCAATCCGGAAACAGGATTTGAGTATGCATTGTCCCTGGTATCAGGAAAATTCAAAATGCCTATACTGTACACTTTGTCAGTATATCCAACAGTGAGATTCAATGAGCTTCAGAGATACATACACGATATCTCATATAAAACCCTGAGCAGGAATTTAAAGGAGCTTGAGGGTGCAGGGCTTATAAATCGTAAAGAATATCCACAGATACCGCCAAAAGTTGAGTATTCACTTACTCAGGCAGGTCAGTCAATAATCATCATACTGGATGAGTTTTCTGCCTGGGGTGAAAACCATATGGCAAAACTTAAGAAGGCTCAGTAAAGTCCCAAATGGCAATAGATGGGAATACCTGTGAGTAACTGCAGAAACAGAAGGATTTTCGGGAATGATTCGTATTTTATTTGTTTGTCACGGCAATATCTGCAGATCTGTATCTGCAGAGTATATTATGAAGTATCTGATTGAGGATAAAACATCCGGAGATGTGGATATCTTTATCGATTCGGCAGCCACTTCTCTTGAAGAGATAGGTAATCAGATTTACCCTCCCATGAGAAAGACTCTGGAATCACATAAGATCCCTATAGGTACTCATCGTGCGAGACGGGTCGGGAAGTCCGAATATGAAGACTTTGATCTTATCATCGCTATGGATGAAGAAAATATGTATAATCTTAACCGTTTGTTCGATGGTGATCCTCTGGGCAAGGTTCATTACCTTATGGAGTATACGGATACTCCGGATGCCATTATAGAGGATCCATGGTATACGCGAAGATTTGAAAATGTCTATAAGAGTATCAGGGAGGGATGCAGCGGACTTCTGGACAGGATAAGAAGCCATCAGATATAGTACTATCCGGATGTTCCGGCTGCTTCTCAATAAACAGATTTGTTCTGTCAAAATATAACATGGCATTTATGATACAGAAAAACAAAGAAAGTCATCCACCGTTCTTTATGTTTATGCAGCTTTTAAAAGCTGAGATATAACATAAAGAACGGCGGATGACTTTTTATTTTGCAGTATTATCTGAATCCGTCTGGGATAATTAAGCCATAGTAAACTTTACTTTTTCATGGCTCCCTTAATAGCGGCAAGAAGATCACTGTATTCCTCAAATGCAGGAAGCTCAGGATGATCAGCCTTGATTTTTTCAGTACTTCGGAAAAGGAATCCGGCCTTTGATGCCTGAATCATGCCAAGGTCGTTATAACTGTCACCGGAGGCGATAGTATCATAACCGATTGACTGAAGAGCCTTAACAGTGGTGAGCTTGGACTGGTCACAGCGCATTTTGAATCCGGTGATCTCGCCGTCCGCTGCAACTTCAAGAGTGTTACAGAACAGGGTTGGGTTACCAAGCTTTTTCATAAGAGGTGATGCAAACTGTTCAAAAGTGTCTGAAATGAGTATTACCTGTGAAAAAGAACGAAGCTCGTCAAGAAACTCCTTTGCACCTGGAAGCGGATCGATGGTAGCTATGACATCCTGAATCTCCTTGAGCCCAAGACCATGCTCCTTAAGGATACCAAGTCTCCAATTCATAAGCTTGTTATAATCCGGTTCATCTCTTGTGGTCTTTTTCAACTCAGGGATTCCACTGGCTTTTGAAAAAGCAATCCAGATCTCAGGAACCAATACGCCTTCAACATCCAAGCATGTAATATACATAATATCTCCATTCCGCCGTGTGATACGGCAAAGCTAGTGGTGAAAGCCGGAAAAAGCCTATCACCCTAACTTTACACCAAATAAAAACTATTAATAACTCGAATATATATTATTTGAAATATATAAGTTTATGTAATAATAAATAATTATGACTCACATAAAGCCTGCTTCAGGCGATTGATCTTTGGAAGTTTACTGTCAAGCCAGATGTAAAGATTATCCCTTACCTCACGCTTGTTTGATTCCCAAATCATTTCATGACGTTTTCCCGGATAGATACGCAAGCTTACGTCATGACCTGTTCCATGAAGCCAGGCATAAACTGTTGCAGGTCCCTTTCCATACTCACCGACCGGATCGGCACCACCTGAAAAGATATAAACAGGAATGATAGGAACCTTGACAGCCCATTTATCTTCACGTACGGAGATAAGCCCGTTTAACATCTCATAATACGCACCTATGGTGAATTTTGTTCCTAAAGGGTCGGATAAATGCTGTTCACATATTTCCGGAACGGAGCAGCACCAGGCAGCATCGTTGACTGGATCTATGATATCTCTGTTAAATAGATTAGTAATGATTTTTCCGTACTTGTCGGCAGGAGCCATGGCTCCGCTTATCTTCATATCAGCTGTTACGACACCTAAGGCTGAATAAAGGGAATAGTTAAACCCTGCTGTACCGCTCAGGATCAGGGCATCCACATCCGCAGGGAACTTAGTCACATAAGCTCTTGTAAGGAAAGACCCCATGGAATGACCGAAAAGTATGACCGGAAGCTCGGGAAACCATTTTTTTTCTTTAAGGATCAAACGTCTTATATCATGAAGTAAATAGTTCCATCCGTTTTTCTCACCGAAGCTGCCGGAATGATTCTGGGACTTGCCATGTCCCTGAAGATCAAGCATGGCAACAGTGTATCCGAGAGCGGTCAATTCCCCGGTCCATTCTAGATAACGTCCGCAATGGCTCTGCATACCATGAACAATAACCATAACGGCTTTTTGATCAAGCTTTTCGTTTCTGTATAAGCAATTATATATTTTTCCATCACCATTTGCAGATGGAGCATACCATTCACGTTTTTCCATAGTAATATTTTCAATTTTCAGTCTCGCTGAGATGAGAAAACTGAACCGAAATAAACGGCTCCTTTCTTAAAATAATATAAAAATAAGCGCTGACATATATAGTGATTCTATCATTGCAGCTTAATGCTTTCAATAAATGATTAAGGAAGAATAGGGGTCAGGATATTACTTAACAAACAGGAAAACATGATTTAAAATTCAAATACATTTTCACAGATTATCCACAAAAGAAAGGTAAAACCATGAAAAGCATATTGTATATAAATAAGTGTGACAAGGATAAGATCATAAAGGTGAAATCCATTGCTTTTTTGAACAGAATAAAGATAGACAGCATAGATGAAGAGAATCTGGCTGCCCTTCCTGATGAAGCAGAACTGCTGATAATGCGGGGGATGGAAAGAAATGAGCTTGAAAAGTTTTTGTCCGATCTAAGGAAAAAGGGTATCAGAATAGCCCTTAAGTGTGTAGAAACGGAAACAAATAAAGAATGGCCGTTACAAAAACTTTACGAAGAAATAAAAAAAGAGCATGAAAGTCTGGAAAAACCGAGGATTGATTGAATTATTACGGGCAGTTTGATACACTTGAACCCGTGAAAAATCCTCATTCGGGAATAAAGGAGAAATATGTCAGATAATATTTTTGAAGTTGTTGATAATGATGGCAATCAAGTAGATCCTGATAAGGATGAAAATAAAAACGGGGAAAAAAGAATAAAAAATCCTGTGCTGGCGGAAGTCATTGACTGGATCAAGGTGCTTGCGGTGGCGGCGATACTTGCTTTCTGCATTAACAATTTCATCATCGCGAATTCTACTATACCTACAGGTTCCATGGAAAGCACCATCATGCCCGGAGCACGTGTTTTCGGATCGAGACTTAAATATACATTCGGAGAAGTCCAGAGAGACGATATAGCTATATTCAAGTATGGATACGAATGCAGAAATGATAAGCAGATGTACAGAGAAAACGATGAGCACGCTTGTCCTCTTTGTGGCAGAGAAGATACTAAAAACAAAGTTGTTTATTATGTAAAGAGAGTCATCGGAATGCCGGGAGACCACATAGAGATAAAGCAGACAGGAACAGCTGATGCCTCTGAATTCCACAATATAAAGATAGGACAGAACCCGGATGGTACCACACCGGAAGTACCTGTTGGAACGGTATATGTTAATGGTGTGGCAAAGGAAGAAGTTTATCTTTCTGAGCCCATGATAGTCGATGGCAAGCAGTTTCCTGAAGTAGATGTGGTTGTACCGGAAGGTTACTACTATGTACTTGGAGATAACAGAAATAATTCCCTGGATGCCAGATACTGGGGAAAATACAATATGGTAGCCAGAGACAGAATGGTAGCTAAGGTATATGTGAAGTATTGGCCGTTAAATGATATCGGAGTAGTAAAGTGACATAGTGTCCTGGTGAAGAGGGGCGGCTTTTGCCGGTCCTTTTTCACATTTTATACACATTAAGTGATTAAAATCCCATAAGAATATGGCTTCAATGGAAGTACAGTTAATCACAGAATGATTTTGTCATAATAACAGAGAGGAAAAATGTATGGTAAAAACTGAAGGTCAGAAGCTTGAGGAAAAGCTTTGTTACAAGATCAAAAACATCGGCATGGAAAAGCCGGAAGAGATAGAAAAGGCAAATGAGTTTTGCGAAGGTTACAAAAAGTACCTTGATAATGCAAAAATCGAAAGGGAAGCTGTAAAATACTCTGTTGAGATGGCAGAGGAGTGCGGATACAGACCCTTCGAGAGAAGTAAAAAGTATAACACAGGGGATAAGGTGTATTTCAACAACCGCGGAAAGAATATCATCCTTACTACATTTGGAAAGAGACCTCTTATCGATGGAGTACATTTCAATATCGCTCATATCGACTCTCCCCGTCTTGATTTAAAGCCTAATCCACTTTATGAGAAGGATGAGATCGCTTATTTCAAGACACATTACTATGGCGGAATCAAAAAATATCAGTGGGGAGTCACTCCACTTGCCATGCATGGACGTGTGATGCTTAAGGATGGCTCAGCCATTGATCTTAACATAGGTGAGAATGATGGAGATCCTGTTTTTGTAGTATCGGATCTGCTTCCTCATCTTTCACAGCAACAGAATCAGAGAAAGCTTACTGATGGAATAAAGGGTGAAGAGCTTAACATTATTCTTGGTTCCACACCTGTTCCTGACAAGGAGGTAAAGAAGGCATTCAAGCTTAAGATCCTTTCCATATTGAATGAGAAGTATGGCATGGTAGAAGAGGATTTCTTAAGGGCCGAGATAACCATGGTTCCTGCACAGCATGCTGTTGATGTAGGACTTGACCGTTCTCTGATCGGTGCATACGGACAGGATGATAAGGTGTGTGCCTATACTGCTCTTATGGCAGAGCTTGAGTGTAAGAAGCCTGAATACACAACTGTTACAGTCCTCGTTGATAAGGAAGAGATTGGTTCAGTAGGTGTTACAGGAATGGCCGGAGATATGCTCCTTCACTATATGGAGGACCTTGTTGAAGCTGAGGGAGAGAGAGTCAGAGACGTTCTCAGAAATTCAATCTGTCTTTCCGCAGATGTAAACGCGGCCTTTGATCCAACATTCCCTGATGTGTATGAGGCTAATAATGCTTCCTACCTTAACAGAGGACCGGTTCTTACGAAATATACAGGTTCAAGAGGAAAGTCGGGTTCAAATGACGCATCAGCTGAGACAATGCATAAGATCATTAGTTATATGGAATCCGATGATGTAATGTGGCAGATCGGAGAGCTTGGAAAGGTAGATGCAGGCGGTGGCGGAACTATCGCCATGTTCATCGCAAATATGGATGTTGATACCGTTGATCTCGGTGTACCTGTTCTTTCCATGCATGCACCTTTTGAGGTTACATCAAAGCTGGATGTTTACTATACTTATAAGGCATTTGCAGCATTTAACAGGTAATTGCTGGAGTATGTTCTTTATATAAAATCAAGATGAGGAGATAATTATGAAAAAGAATAAGATGGTTCTTGCCGCAGCAGCAGTGCTCACTGCAGCTTCTCTTGCAGCATGTGGATCAGGAAAGAAAAATGAGGCTGCAGAAACCACTGCTGCAGCTGCAGCAGCTACATCAAGTGAGGTTGCAGCAGAGGATCCTGCTATAGCTGAACTTGAAAATACGGTTGTACCGGATATGCCCAAGCTTAAGGATATGGGATATATGAAGATGGTTGATCTTAAGGATATAACCGTAGAGGTCGCTCCAAAGACTGTAGTTGATGATGCAATGATAGACTCACAGATAAAGAGTCTCATGTCATCATATAAAGATGAGGTTGATGAAGCTGCAAAGTCAGGAGATACAGTTACCATTGATTTTGTCGGAAAGGTTGACGGCGAGGAATTCGAGGGAGGTTCAAGTAAGAATTATGAACTTACTTTAGGCTCAGGTCAGTTTATCGAAGGATTCGAAGACCAGCTTATCGGCTCAAAGAAGGGTGATAAGGTAACTGTTAATGTTACTTTCCCTGAGAACTATGGCAATGAAAAGCTTAACGGAAAGCCAGCAGTATTTGATGTAACAGTTAATAAGGTATCAAGAACATCAGAGCTTACCGATGAATGGCTTGCCGCTCACGGAGAGGAACTTGAAACAGAGGCTAAGACAGTAGCTGATTTCAGAGAGGAACAGAGAGCACTTCTTCAGGCTCAGGCCGATTATTCATATAACAACAATGTACAGACAGAGGCCCTTCAGCAGATCGTTGACAAATCTGAGATAGGTATCACATCAGAGATGAAGGAATATGCGGAAGCGTATGTTATCAGATCTGAGATAGACAATGCTTCAAGATATGGTTATGGTCTTGCGGATATGCTTAAAATGTATGGAATGACACTTGATCAGTTTAAGGAAGAGATAGGCGGTTTTGCATATGATTATGCTAAGCAGAGAATAGTTGTGGCAACTATTGCAGAGGAGCAGGGAATAAGTGCAACAGATGAGCTTATTGACAAGCTTGCTGATAAGCTTAGTGGTCTCTACGGAACAAAGCTCAACAAGATACAGCTTATTGAACAGTTTGGCGGTGATCTCGTTAAGGAGGAGGCTGTTAATGATGCGGTTCTTGCTTATATTCAGAGTAATGTGAAAGTAGTTGAAAAGGAGCAGTCAGAGATCCAGGAAACAGAGCCTGAGACTGAAGAAGAGACAACGGAAGAAACCAAGGAAGTTAATGATCTTGGTGGCGAAGGCGGATATAAGACCAAGAATGTAAAGAGTGTATATGAATCTGAATCAACAGAGGCTTCCGAGAGTGAGAGTAAGTAATCTGTCTTAAAATCCAGGAGTCTGTCAGATTGGATTTTTTGATAGGGGACCGGTGATCTCATCATAACAGTTATTAAATAGGCTATGGAGATGCTGATTTAATCAGAGTTTCCTCAGATTAAGTCGTTTTACATATATTTCTGTACGAGAAATATATCGTAAAACGACTTTTATATTGACATCATCACTTTAGCATGGTAGAGTGTTGAATTATAAAAGACAAAACGATTGAAAAGATAACGGATGAAATCGATTTAAATAAGATTCAGAACATCTGTTACGGAGGAGGAAGTATTATGAAAAAGAGATTGGCATTTTTGGCTGCAGGATTAATGGTTATCAGTTCACTCACTGCATGCGGTTCAGGTAATTCAGCACCGGCAGAGACAACAAAGGCAGCAGAGACAACTGAGACAAAGGCTGAAACGACAGCAGCTGAATCAAAGGAAGAGACTTCTGCAGCAGAATCAAAGGAAGCAACAGCCGTAGAAACAGCAACCGGAAAGTTCACTGTTGGTTTTGATCAGGAGTTCCCTCCTATGGGATTTGTAGGAGACAACGGAGAGTACACAGGTTTTGATCTTGCTCTTGCAGAAGAAGTTGCGAAGCGTTTAGGCCTCGAGTTTGTTCCACAGCCTATTAACTGGGATGCAAAGGATATGGAGCTTGAGTCCGGAAACATTGACTGTATCTGGAACGGTTTTACGATGCAGGGACGTGAGGACGCCTATACATGGGTTGGCCCATACATGGCTAACAATCAGGTATTTGTAGTAGCCGGAGATTCAGACATAGCCACAAAGGGGGATCTGAGCGGTAAGGCTGTTGAGGTTCAGAAGGACAGCTCAGGATTAAATGCCATCAATGATGATGCAGATCTTCTTGCTTCCTTTGGCTCACTTACAGAAGTAGCAGATTACAATACTGCACTTATGGACCTTGAGTCAGGCGCATGTGATGCAGTATGTATGGACAGTATCGTTGCAGGATACCAGATCAAGTCATCAGGCAAGAATATGAAGATCCTCGATGATACACTTGCAGCCGAAGAGTATGGAATCGGATTCAAGAAGGGTGATGATGACCTTGCAGCAGCTGTAAAGAATACACTTATGGAAATGACTGCTGACGGTACAGTTGAAAAGATTTCTAACGAGTGGTTCGGTTCAAATGTATTTACACTGAAATAATTAAATGCAAAATAAAGAAACTCTGCGCCTTGAATGCGCAGAGTTTTTTTCTATTTAGCTCTCCTGCCGAACAGGTGACTGTCATTATCACAGGAGAAGGGCTAAGTGGAATCCGGAAGTAGCTTTCCTCTTAAGGATTATGAGTATAACTTTACATGGGCATAGAATCTGCCCTTTTTTGTGACATTACCCATTTCTTCGAATATAAACTTGCCGTATCCCCTGACAGAAACCTTTTCTCCGGGCTTTAGATCATAACCCGGATCTGTGACAGTTCTGCCGTCGACAAAAACATTTTCAGCCCTGATTATATCCTGTGTCTTCCCACGGGATATATGGAAAACCATGGCAACAACTGCATCGAGACGTTCAGACGCCACAGAACCTGAAATCTCAGTGAATCTCGGTTCCACTGAACATTCGGAGGGAGAAACTATATTGCATTTTACAGAGGTATGTTTAACTCTCGTAAGCTCCTTTGCGATGACCTCTGAGATCTCAGAAAGAACGAACACAAAAGCTTCCGACTCCTCAACAAGTATGTCTCCGATCTGATCTCTTTCAATGCCCATATTCATAAGAGAACCTAAAAAATCACGGTGAGAAAGAATGTCTGCAAATTTATGGTTCAAGGGCACAATATGCAGACATTTAATTATATCTCCGGTCACAGGTTCAGAGTTTAAGAAATCATCCTCCGTCATATAACTCGGAAGAAAGCATATGACATTCCTGTCTGAGTCAGGATGACCTCCGTAAATAATATACCTGGTGCTGTTAAATACATGTGTATGGACCGGATTGCCCGTGTTTTTCAGCATTGAATGAAAGGAGGCAAGATCACCACCGGACAGAAAATGTGTATGGGTAAGATAGTCATTGTTATAAGCTCTTTCCGAAAGATCTTTAATTCGTCCTTCCAACAGCTTGTCGTGATCCATAATTTACTGAATGAACTCCTTATATCTTTTTATCATTTCCTGATTGAGATCAGCAGTTATATGTATTCCGTCATCCTCATATTTGGTAGATATAACCCTTGCTCTTTCCTGAAGATCATGTTCGATGCCACCTTTTGTATAAGGAATGATCAGATCCATGGTGAGGAAACCGGAAAAAAGCTTCTCATCTATTTTCTGAAGCAAAGCATCAAGGCCGATGCCTTTTTCTGCAGAGATGTAGATTTTATCGCCTCTTACTATAGGAAGCTCGGAAAGAGGGTATTTACGATCGGATTTATTCATCACATATAACACAGGGATGTGACCTGCGTTGAGATCCTTTAATGTCCTTAAGGTAACATCCATATGCATCTGATAGTTATCATCCGAATAATCAATCACATCAAGTATAAGGTCGGCATTGACAGCTTCTTCAAGAGTTGAACGAAACGCATCGACCAGATCGTGAGGAAGATGATTAATGAAACCAACAGTATCTGATAAAAGAAATGAACGGTGATCGGGAGGAGTGATCTTTCTGACAGTGGTATCAAGGGTGGCAAAAAGCATATCCTTTACCATAACCTCCTTTTCCTCATCAGGACAGTAAGAACTCAGCATCTTATTAAGAAGAGTAGATTTGCCTGCATTGGTATAGCCCACAAGAGCAACCTGAGGAATGGAAGAACTCTGACGTTTTTTTCTTTGAGTTTCACGGTTCTTTGTTATCTCACGAAGCTGCTTTCGTAGCTCAGACATCTGCCTTTCAATATGTCTTCTGTCCAGCTCGATCTGGGTCTCACCGGAACCCTTGTTTGACATGGAACCTCCGGTTCCTCCCTGTCTGCTGAGATTCTGACGAAGTCCCACAAGTCTTGGAAGCATATATTGAAGCTTGGCATAGTCCACCTGCATCTTTGCTTCCTTTGATCTGGCTCTGTCTGCGAATATATTCAGAATAAGGTTGGTGCGGTCAATGACTTCGACTTCCAGATCATGTGCAAGATTTGCAAGCTGTGAAGGTGATAACTGATTGTTTACTATAACAATATCCGCATCCATTTCCCAGATTACAGCCTTAAGCTCCTGAACCTTTCCGGAGCCTATATAATAGGCGGAATCCTGTGAATCAAGGTTCTGGGTGATATCGGCAACGACTTCAAGATTTTCAGCCTCTGCAAGCCCCTCCAGCTCCTTCATGGATACGGCAAAATCAGGATCGTTACTAAGGCAGGCTCCGACCAGCACAGCCTTTCGTCTATTATCTTTTATTTCATTTTCGAACATATATACTCCGTTTATTTAGAAAAATGCTTTTTATTTGAAAATACAAATGCAGATCCCAAAATGAGAAGTGCAGTGACTGAACCTATAAAGGTCATAACGATCTTAAGAGCACAGTCTGAAAAGAAGCCTTCGGGAAGCATATTTATCATACGGCTCTCTCTGGGATCGAACATCCAGTTGCCCTGACTGAAAAAGATCTCATGGAAGATAGTGAAGTATTTCGTAAAGTCAGTGGATGCAAGAAGACCGATAAGCAAAACCGTAAGAATAATCAGCAGACATACACGTATATATCCTTTTGACAGATGGAAAAGGGCAGCTTTTGCGCCTGTAATAACTATAAGATAACCTGAGATGGCAAGGCAGGTCAGGATAAAGATGGCTCTCAGGAAGATGCATTTTACAAAGAGTTCACGTACATCCGCCATATGAGACTTCTCGTTATCATTATAAAACTGAGCAGGTTTTCCGTTTATGTCAGTTTCTATTATAAGATTCTCTCTGTTGCCCCGGAGGTATATCATGGTCTGGTCTATGACGTAGCACATATCATCCAGCTCCATTTTTTCATCCATCCACCTGAGGAGGGAACCTGTCACATCATATTTGATAAATTCACTCCTGTAAAAATCAGGAGTCCAGTAGCAAACTGCCTCGAAGCTTGTGACAAACAGAATAAAAATAAACATTATTGAAAAAACAATACTGAGAAAAGAATGATGCAGAGTCTTCATTGGTAAGTCCAATCCTGTGTAAAAAATATAATTGAGCAATAGTTTATCATGAATAGCATAAAAAAACGAGTGTCCGCGGACACTCGTTTTTCCTGACTGTTCCTGATGCGATTCGAACGCACGACCTTTCGCTTAGGAGGCGAACGCTCTATCCTGCTGAGCTACAGAAACATATTTATTCAGGCACTTTATATTAGCATAATTAGAGGTACAGTTCAAGAAAAGAGACAAATCAAAAATGATATTGAGAAAAAAATGTCAGTTGTAATCCTAAATTCCATCTTGCAAGGGGGGTGGAAAGTAGTAATATAATTGAACCTTCAGAAAAAACTCAGGGTAAAATGAAAAAAATAAAAAAAGCTGTTGACAAAGAATGGAATTATTTGTATATTAAACAGGCGTTGCGAGAGAGCAACGATATGCACCTTTAGCTCAGTTGGTAGAGCAGCGGACTCTTAATCCGTTTGTCCAGGGTTCAAGTCCCTGAAGGTGCATTTTTTGTTACCTTGAATTATTTTGAGATTTAAGGACCGTGCTTTTCAGCATGGTCTTTTTTTGCATTATTGATTGTATGTTAACATATATTGATTAGCTTATTATGAATGAGCTAAAATCAGCTATGTTCAGTGATGATTTAACCTAAAGGGTTTGAGGAGGTATGGAGTGAGAAAAGCAGGAACCAAGACACTTGATATGACAGAAGGAAATATAGTTGCTCAGATCCTTATGTTCGCCATGCCGCTGATGCTTGGTAATATATTTCAGATGCTTTATAACACAGTAGATTCCATAGTGGTCGGTAATTTTGTTGGAACTGAAGCATTGGCAGCAGTTGGATCCACCACCATGATCATAAATATGCTTGTTTTTTTCTTTAACGGATTTTCTGTTGGGGCAGGCGTGGTCATCGGAACCTATTTCGGAGCGAAGGACATGGAAAGGCTCCATGTGGCAACGGAAACTACAATTGCGTCAACCTTTGTAATATCGGTTATCTTTACAATCATAGGAGTGCTTGGGGTTACTCCTATGCTGAATTTCATGTCCACACCGGAAGATGTCATGGGAGAGGCAACATTATACCTGAGAGTATACTTTGCAGGTATCTCGGGTCTTCTTATATATAATATAGGAAGCGGCATACTCCGTGCTGTGGGAGACACTACCAGGCCTTTATATTTCCTTATACTTACAAGCCTGCTGAATATAGTGTTGGATCTTGTTTTTGTTATTATGTTTGGCATGGGAATAATGGGTGTTGCACTTGCGACCATTATTTCCCAGTTTATTTCAGCTTTTTTGACATTAAGGTTGTTGACAACAACGGATGAAATCTATAAACTGACCTGGCATGACCTTAGGATAGAGAAGGCCACACTTAAACGGATCATGTTTGTCGGACTTCCGGCAGGGGTTCAATCCGTAATTACTGCATTCTCCAATGTATTTGTACAGGCTTATATAAACTTTTTCGGTTCAAGCTGTATGGCGGGCTGGAGCTGTTACAACAAGATAGATCAGTTCATCATGCTTCCCATGCAGAGTATGGCCATGGCATCAACTACCTTTGTCAGCCAGAATGTTGGGGCACAAAAGATGAAGAGAGCCAATGAAGGTACAAATATAGCTATAGGTTTGATACTTTCCATTACCGGAGTTATCGCAACCTGTATCTGGGTGTTTGCTGCCCAATCGGTAAGACTGTTTACTTCGGATCAGAGTGTCATTGAATATGGAGTTTTATTTCTCAGGACCAATGTTTACTTCCTTATGTTCAATTGTATAAATCATGTTCTGGCAGGAGCTCTCCGTGGAAGGGGAGATTCAAAGGGACCTATGATTATCATGCTTTTGACTTTTGTGGCAGTAAGGCAGATATATCTGTTCATCATTACCCATTTTGTCTCCAATACACCAGCTTTGGTTGCTTTAGGATATCCGGTTGGATGGATGAGCTGCTGTATAGTGGAGGTAATTTACTTCATAAAGAAGTGGAACAGAAAAATTCTTAAATAATAAAGGCTGTTCGCAAATTAAATTAAGAATTTAATTTGCGGATTTTAATTTTTCTCTTGCAATTTAAAAAATAAATGGTAAAATAGAAAATGTAAAGAGGAGATGGGAATAAGAAAGAACAGAAAACAGTTCGCTTCTCTTTAGGATGTGATCCGACCTAGATCACATTCGGCAAAACCGGAGAAATCCGGCGA